>CAVFBU010000053.1:0-15629 GCA_963620725.1 Vescimonas coprocola | reverse complement strand
AAAGTATATGAGTCGATAGAGCCTTTTTGTATCCCACGGATGGTTTTAGTAGTTACATAGGTCTGACGAAACATTCGCTTGTCTGCTTCGCTTTGTTTTGCCCCATACGGCGGATTCCCAATCACGATGTCGAAACCGTTGCATCCTGAGGGACGATATTTTGGGACGATAGACTCTCCTTGATATATCTGAACACAGTACTTACATTTACTTTGCACCGTCTGGCGATTTCAGCCTTTGATACGCCCTTGCCCAGCCACTTGGCAATCTTTTCTTCCTTGCCCGAGAGCTTATGACATCGGTTCTTGCTCCCTTTCATCCGTCCCAGTTTCACTCCTTCAGCCTTCTTCCTCGCCAATGCCTCCTTGGTTCGCTGGCTGATGAGGTTGCGTTCTATCTCCGCCGACAGCCCGAAGGCAAAGGCAAGAACCTTGCTCTGGATGTCATCGCCAAGACGGTAGTTGTCCTTGATGGTCCAGACACGGCACTCCTTGCTCATGCAGATGTTGAGAATCTCCATAATCATGAAGAGATTGCGCCCAAGCCGTGAAAGTTCTGCGCAAATAATGAGGTCGTCCTTCTGCACTTTGCAGAGTAGTTTGCCCAGCTCCCTTTTAGTGTAGGACTTGGTTCCGCTGATGGTTTCCTCTATCCACCCATCAATAGCCAGTTTCTCACGTTCGCAGAAGTTGTTAATCTCGAAACGCTGGTTTTCCACTGTCTGTTTGTCACTGCTCACTCTAATGTATCCGTAAATCATAATACCAATTTGTTTAATAGTTCAACTTCGTGTTCCGCCCGATACCCGTTCACCAATTCCGGTACTATCCGTTCCGTCCGTTGGTAATCCTCGGTATCTGCAGCCAAGTTCTTTGCTGCAAGAATACAAATAATGGCGCATTTTCCTCGCTTAAAAAAGAAAAACTCGTTTTCCTTTTGTATTCTGCTCACTTAATCGTATCTTTGCACGTGGAAGTTAAAAGAAAAGAAAGATGATGAATACAGCAACGTATATGGTGAATGTGCCTGCTTGTGATGAGAGCCTTTTAGAGACTCTTGTCAAGAAGTTTGGTTGGATGGTAAAAAAGCAAAAAACTACGAAGCCATGTCGTTTGGATATGGCTTTGAAGGCGGCAAATGAAGAAAAGTTGTTTGCAACCGACGATATTGACATATTGATGAAAAGCCTGTCTGAATAATGAAATATACGGTATTACAGATACAGGTACGCATCAAGATATCTTCGGCTGGTAAAAAGTGACGGCGACCCTTTTGTGTTGCAGAAGAGTTAAAGAGTCGAAGAGGCGAAAGGATTCACTTAATCGTACCTTTGTTACGGAAAACAAAAGAAGTGAAAGATGGAAAACCCTTATATCAAGCAATATCCCGAACTGATGTCGGGAAAGACGGTGCTCTATGTGCACGGCTTCGCCTCCAGCGGACAGTCGGGCACGGTGGCGCGGCTGCGCGAGGTGATGCCCGAGGCTCGCGTGATAGCTCCCGACCTGCCGCTGCATCCCGACGAGGCACTGGCCTTGCTGCAGGAGCTGTGTCAGACGGAGCAGCCCGACCTGATTGTCGGCACATCGATGGGTGCTATGTACACCGAACGACTCTATGGCTTTGCGCGCATCTGTGTGAACCCTGCGCTGCAGATGGGCGACACGATGAAGGCACACGACATGATGGGGGCGCAGACGTTTCAGAACCCCCGGCAGGACGGTGTGCAGGACTTTATCGTGACGAAGGCACTGGTGAAGGAATACAAGGACTGCTGCGACCACTGCTTCGAGGGCGTGACGGCTGACGAGCAACGGTTGGTGTATGGGTTGTTTGGCGATGAGGACACCACCGTGGACTGCTATGCCGACTTCCACAGTCACTATCCGCAAGCACTGCATTTCCACGGCGAGCACCGCATGAACGATAAGTCGTTTATGCACTCCGTCCTACCCGTGATACGCTGGATTGACGACCGGCAGGAGCACCGCGAACGCCCCATCATCTACATCGGCACGGAGACCCTCATGGACAGCTACAACAAACCGACCAGTTCCATGGCCAAGGCCGTCCGTATGCTCATCGAACGCTATCAGGTCTATTTCGTAGCTCCCGCGCTCAGCAGCGACACTGCGGCGTATGCTGCCGTGACGGACTGGCTGACGCAGTATGTGGGTGTGCCGGCTTGGGGACATACGGTCTTCACCAATCAGCGGCAGCTGCTCTACGGCGACTATCTCATCGCCCAAGAGCCTGTTGCCGACACGATGGCCACGCTGTTGGAATACGGCAGCGACACGTTCAAGACGTGGGAGGAACTGATTGAATACTTCTCGCGCTTGGGCGGCCAGTAGTCTTACAGCCAGCAACGGCGCGAAGCCTTACTGCCCCTCGGGCAGCAATACCACGCCCTGTTGCTTCTTGCCGTCCATCATGATTTTCAGTGGCTGTGCGAAGCGCACCACGCGCACATGAACGGTCTCTTCCACGGCAGGCATACGGTCGAGCACGTCCTTTCGAAACACCCCGTCGCCATTGTAGGCATTGACGGTAAAGTAGCCCACGCCAAACGAGGTGAGGTTCTGAAAGAAGTGTGTGCCCTGCGAGGGGTCTACGTGGTAGTTTTTCAGTCCCTCCTCCACGATGACGCGTGCCGCCGAGATGTGTGGCCACTTGACGGGGATGCCCAGCCAGTAGTCGCTCGACCCCCAGCGTCCCGGTCCTGTCAGCACATAGTTGCGTCCCTCGTCGAGGAAGCGGCGGTTGATGCGCTCTATCTCGTCGGCGATGAGGGGATTGTCGGCAGCCGTGAAGTCATCGCCCGCCTTGACATACACCACATCGGTGACATCCTCCGAGATGCCGTGACCCAGCGAATGGGAGGAGCGCAGCAGACACTGCTCGTCGGCAATGGCGTCGAGGTCGGCATCGAGCACCTGTTTGGAGTCGACGATAGGTCGGATTTGCAGCAGGTAGAAGTCGCCGTTCATCTTTCCTCCCTCGCCGTTCTCCAGGTTGCAGGCAAACTCGATTTCCACGGGGCGGCGCATCTCGTCAGCCCCAAACCGCTCCGCCATCTGCAACAGCTCCGGCAGGGGGAATACCCCGTGCTGCAACACGCCGCAGAACGAGATGACCTTACGTCCGCCCTCGTAGATGCCGTCGCGGATAATCTGGTCGTTGGGGTCGAAGGTGGAGGCAATGCCGTTCAGCGAGCCGTCTTTGTCGGCCTCCTTGACGCGGAGGTTCTTGATGTTGAAGCCATCGTCCACCTGGAAGTCGTCGCCCACGTGACTCATGTCGAGGGCATAGAAGCGCGTCTGCGTCTCGCGCAGTGCCGTCTCCATCTCCGAGGTCTGCAACACCTGACGGGGGTGATAGGGCGACACGCGCAGCGTCTGTCCGCCGTCCACGATGTATTTGCCCAGTCCGAGCGCGAGCGAGGCAATGCCCTCCTCTGCCGTCTCGTCGCCGATGGGATAGTAGTTGAGCGAGCGGAGCACACCGCTGAAGGTGGGGTAGTAGCGGTCGCCGTAGGTCTTGCCCACCACCTCCTGCAGGATGACCGCCATCTTCTCCTGGTCAATCACGTTGGAGGTGGCCGTCATATAGGCCTTCGAGTCCTTGTAGTAGACGGAGGCATAGACACCCTTGATGGCGCAGGCCATCATGCGCAGCATCTCGTACTTGTCGTCGAGATAGGGGATCATGTACGTGCTGTAGATGCCGGCAAAGGGCTGATAGTGTGCATCCTCCAAGAGCGACGACGAGCGGATGGCGATGGGCGACTTGACCGCGTCGAAGAAGGTGAAGAAGTCGGCAATCAGTGCGTCGGGCAACTGTGCCTTGAGGAAGTGGCGCAGGATCTCCTCGTCGCTGGCATCGCTGAGGGCAATGCCCCAGAGGCTGTTCTTGTCCATGAACTGGTCGAAGTAGTCGGTGCAGAGCACGACGGTCTTCGGTATCATGACGCGTGCGTTGGGATACTGGTTCAGCTCCGGGTGCCGCTTGATGATGTTGTCGAGGAAGGCCAGGCCGCGCCCCTTGCCGCCCAGCGAACCCTCACCGATGCGTGCGAAATGGCTGTAGGTGTCGAACTTCAGACGGTCGAACACGGCCACCACACCGATGTTCTTCATGTGGCGGTACTGCACGATGGCGTCGAAGATAATCTGTCGGTGGGCATCCACGTTTTGCAGCTTGTGCCACGTGACGTGTTTCAGGAAGGCCGACACGGGGAAGATGGCCCGAGCACAGAGCCAGCGACTCATGTGGTTGCGCGAGATGTGGTAGAGCATCGAGTCGTTGGGAATCTTGAAGATGTTGTCCTGCAGCTCCTTCAGCGAGCGCACGCGGCACACCTCCTCGTGGGTCTTCGGGTCGCGGAAGATGAAGTCGCCGAAGCCCATGTGCTCCTCGATAATCTGTCGCAGGTCCACGTTCATCTTCTTGCTGTTCTTGTCCACGAAGTCGAAGCCCTCGGCCTCCGCCTTCTCGCGGTTCTCGCTCTCGCTGCTCTGCAGGATGAGCGGCACGTATTCATCGCGCTTGCGTATCTCGCGCAGCAGTTTCAGTCCGGCCTCCGCGTCGCCGTCCTGCACAGCAGCCAGCTGGCCGTGGTGGGCGTGCAGGGGGAAGCGCGTGTCGCTGATGACCCCCAGCGTGTTGTCGTGGTATTTCTCATAGATGCGCATGGCATCCTCGTAGTTGGTGGCCAGCACCACCTTGGGTCGTCCGCGCTTGCGCTGTGCGGCGGCGTGCGGGTTGAGTGCCTCGGTGGAGAACCGCTTGCTCTGCGCCAGGATGTAGTTGTATAGGTTGGGCAGCACCGATGAGTAGAAGCGGATGTTGTCCTCCACGAGCAGGATCATCTGCACCCCCGCCTCCTTGATGTCGTGCTCGATGTTCATGCGGTCCTCTATCAACTTGATGATGGAGAGGATGAGGTTGGTGTTTCCCAGCCAGCAGAACACATAGTCGAAGATGGAGATGTCCTCGTGCTCGATGCGCTTGGAGATGCCGTGGGAGAAGGGCGTGAGCACCACGCAGGGCACGTGGGGAGCCATCTGCTTCACGTCGCGTGCCACGGCAAAGGCATCGTTGTCGGCATTGCCCGGCATACAGATGACGAGGTCTACATGAGATGTGTTCAACACCCGCTCGGCCTCTTCCGTCGTCGACACCTGACTGAACGTGGGCGGATAGCGCATCCCGAGTTCCATATACTCGTCGAAGAGTTTCTCGTCCACGCGCCCATCGTCCTCCAGCATGAAGGCATCATAGGGGTTGGCCACTATCAGTACGTTGAAGATGCGGCGCGTCATCAGGTTGACGAACGACACATCCTTCAGATAAAACTGGTTCCATTCCTGCGGTACAGTGTTCATGGCTTTGTCTTTTTGTTTGGAGCGCAAATATACGAAAAAAAATGGATTTTTCGCCAAAAAGTCGTACCTTTGTGTGCAATAACTGAAATATCTGCAACAATGACCATACATTTCCATATCGCATACAGGACGGTGTTCGGCGAGGAGGTTTCGTTGAACACGGTTGAAGGACACGAGGTGAAGACGCACCGCATGACGACGGCGGACGGCAACGACTGGTTCTGCGACCTGACGGGGCAAAAAGCCGGAACGGTGCTCTCCTATTATTATAAGGTGGTGGGCAACGGCCACGAGCGCGAAGAGTGGCAGACGGTGCGGCACGTGCTGGAACTGACCTGCACCGAGGCGACGGAATACACCGTCTACGACCGTTGGAACACCATGCCCGAGGACTCCTATCTCTACAGCAGTGCCTTCACCGACTGCATCAACCACCAGCAGCCGCAACCCCTGAAGCCATCGGCCTACGCCGAGACGGTGCGCCTCGTGGTACGTGCTCCGCAGTTGCGCGACGGGGAACGGTTGGCACTGGTAGGGGCGCACCCGTCGCTGGGCGCGTGGACTCCCTGTAAGGCGCTACCCATGACGCTCCATGCCTACGGTGAGTGGGCGGTCGACCTCGATGCCGCGCCGCTGCAGGGAGGCAGCGTGGAGCTGAAGTTCGTCTGCACGGACGCGTCGGGACGCCTGCGGATGTGGGAGTGTGGCTTCAACCGCAACGTCAGCCTGCCTGCGATGCGGAAGGGACAGGCTGTGGTCTGTCAGCTCGACCAGGCATTCTTCGAAATCTGCAACCGGAAACTGGCCGGCACGCTCGTGCCCGTGTTCTCGCTGAGGAGTGAGGGCAGTGCTGGCGTGGGCGACTTCGGTGACCTGCGGCGGATGATAGACCTCGTGGCAGGAACGGGGCAGCGCGTATTGCAGTTGCTGCCCGTCAACGACACCACCGTCTCGCACGCCTGGACCGACTCCTATCCTTATAGTTGCATCAGCGTCTTCGCCCTCCATCCGCAGTATGCAGACCTCCGCGCCCTGCCGCCCCTGGCTGACGAGACCGCACGCAAACAGGCGGAAGCGGAGCGACAACGGCTGAATGCCCTGCAGCAGTTGGACTACGAACAGGTGAACCGCTTCAAGCTGGACTATCTGCAACAGCTCTACCTGCAGGAAGGGCATCGGATGATGGCTACGGCGGCCTTCAAGGATTTCTTCCGGGAGGCGCAGGAATGGCTGGTGCCCTACGCGCAGTATTCCTGGCTGAGGGAGCAACACGGCACGGCGGACTTCTCGCAGTGGGAAGGACACACCACGTGGAACGAGGCGGATCGCAAGGCACTGTCGAACCCTCGCAGCAAGGCGTGGAAGGAGGTGGCGTTCTACTATTTCGTGCAGTTCATCCTGTCCACACAGATGAAGCAGGCGCACGACCACGCCAAGCAGTGTGGGGTCATCCTCAAGGGCGACATTCCCATCGGGGTCAATCGGCTGAGTTGTGACGTGTGGATGGAACCGCGATACTTCAACCTCGACGAACAGACGGGTGCACCGCCCGACGACTTCTCGGAGGACGGACAGAACTGGGGATTTCCTACGTACAATTGGGACGAGATGCTCAAGGACGGCTGTCAGTGGTGGGTGCGCCGCTTTCAGAATATGGCGCGGTTCTTTGATGCCTACCGCATCGACCATGTGCTGGGTTTCTTCCGCATCTGGGCCATTCCCATACAGAGCGGCCACGGCCTACTCGGGCAGTTTTCGCCTGCACTGGCTATGAGTCGCGAGGAGATAGAACGCTACGGACTGCACTTCCAGGAGGAGCGGTTTACGGCATCCGACACTACCGACGTGCTCTTCGTGCGCGACCATCGCCGTCCCGAGCTGTTCCATCCGCGCATCACCGCCCAGCGCAGCACGGTCTACGCATCGCTCAGCGACCAAGACAAGGAAGCCTTCAACCGTCTCTACGACGACTATTACTACCGCCGCAACAACCAGTTCTGGTACCATGAGGCCATGAAGAAGCTGCCCCGACTGGTGCAGGCCACGCGGATGTTGGTGTGCGCGGAGGATTTGGGTATGGTGCCGGACTGCGTGCCCTGGGTGATGGACGAACTGAAGATGCTGAGCTTGGAACTGCAGAGTATGCCCAAGGCCTTCGGAGTGCGCTTCGGCCATCTCAGCAGCTACCCCTACCGCTCGGTGTGTACCATTTCCAGTCACGACACGCCGACCCTGCGGCAGTGGTGGGATGAAGACAAGGAGCGCACGCAGGACTACTACCGCACGATGCTCTACCGCGAGGGCGACGCGCCGCATCCGCTGCCCGGTTGGCTGGCCAAGGACATCATCGCACGCCATCTGGCCTCGCCCTCCATGCTCTGCATCCTCAGCATCCAGGACTGGCTGGCCATCGACGAGCGACTGCGGCTGCCCGATGCGAACGGCGAGCGCATCAACATTCCGGCCAATCCCCGACACTACTGGCGTTACCGGATGCACTGCAACATCGAGGACTTGATGGCCGACGAGACATGGACTTCCGCCGTGGCCACACTGGTGCGGCAAGGCGGAAGGGAGTGAACGCTTGTTTCCGCAGGGCGGAAGAAAAGCGTAATCGTTTTATTTCACGGGCATATCAGCGTGCAGGGTGCTCAGTGCGCCGGTGACGGGGTTGAGCGTCATGTGCGTGATGTAGCGTTTGAAAAGGACACCATTGCGCAGTTCAACAAATCCGAACTGGGCAGCGTAGAGGTCGAACGAGCAGAGCTGGCGGTCTTCGCGCTGCAGGGTCAGCTTGATTTTCCCCGGTACGTTGACAAAGAAGCCACCATCTTTCTTGTTCTCCGGTGTGTCGTATTTCTGCAGCGTGGTGTGATGCAGGTCCTCCACGGTCATATAGTAGGGAACACCCGAGAGGTCGTCCTTGTCCACGAAGCCTAATTTCTTGTTGAGCCGGAAGATGACCTCGCGCTTCACCTCCTTGTCCGGGCAAACGGTGATGACCTGTTCGACGGTGTCGCGCGATGTAGTGCCGATGAACAAGGACATGAGTGCTTCGTGCTCCTGGTCCAGCTGGTCGAGCATCAGTTGCAGCTGCTCTTTGTCGGTAGGCGTGTCTTCCGCTTCACCCGTGACAAGCATCTGGCGGTGGTTCTGCACCTCTATCATCAGCTGGGCGGTCAGCTCCGCCATCTTGGCCTTGCTTCCAGCCGACAGGATTTCCGCTCCGAGATACTGGCGCGGATTGACGACCTTCCGCTTCTGTCCGGGTTGGAAGGGTGCTGGCTCCTCCAGTTCCTCCGGCTCGGCATTGACGGCCAACAGCACTCCGTCGTCGCTCAGCTTCACCTCCGCCGTGGCACTCCGTCCCTTTAGGTTGACGGTGTAGCACTTCGATGTGTCGCGCACACCAACGGAGGTCAGCCCGTAGTGGACGATGGTATGGGTGGTCTCTTCCTCCTGTCCCACGCCCGAGAGGCGCAGGAACTTCTCGGCATACTTGCAGAACTCGCCCGGCGTGAATGTTTTCTTCTCCACCAACAGGTTGATGCGGAACGCCGTCTTCGGCAGGAAATACACCACACCTTCGGGTGTCCTGCCGGGTTTCATGGGGGTTGATACAGCCTGTGCCATGGCGTCTGTGCCCATGAGGAGCAGGGGCAGGGCGAGTATGTACTTTTTGATGTTCTTCATATAGGGTTTCTTTTGTATTGCGTATTTTCTTCCTTTGACTATTGTAGCGTATTCAGTCTTTGAGCCGCTTGAAGGCGTGGGGCAGATACCGGATGATGTCGCTGGCCGTGAGGCTCTCTTCGTCCAAGTCGCGCACGGCAAGGTCGCCGGCCAGTCCGTGTAGATAGACACCAACGATGCAGGCATCCTGCGGACGATAGCCGCGTGCGAGCAGTGCGGTGATGATACCCGTCAGCACATCGCCGCTGCCTGCCGTAGCCATACCGGCGTTGCCCGTGGCATTGAAGCGGATGTGGCCGTCGGGCATACAGATGGCGGTATAGCGGCCTTTCACGATGACGCAGCCCTGCAGCCGTTCTGCCAGCAGGCGCGCCTTGGTCAGTCGCTCGAAGCTGTCGACGGAAGGACCTTCCAATCGATCCAGCTCCTTGGCGTGCGGTGTCAGGATGATGCCCTTGGGCAACTGCTGCTTCCAGGCGCGGTGGCTGGCCAGGATGTTGATGGCATCGGCATCAGCCACGATGGGACAGGTGGCGCGGCGCAGTTGGGCGATGAGCGCAATGGCCGTCGACTCGTTCTGTCCCAGTCCGGGCCCGATGCCCAAGGCTTGAAAGGGTTCGGTGTCGACAGACTCGGTAGTGATGGTCTCCTCATGGTCGAGTTGCAGCACGGCCTCGGGCACGGCCACCTGTAGTATCTGACAGTTCTTGCGCGGCGTATGTACCGTCACCTTGCCTGCACCGGCGCGCAGACAGGCTTTTGCCGCCAGTATCGCCGCACCGGCCATACCGTAGCTGCCGGCCATGAGCAGTGCGTGTCCCATCTGTCCCTTGTGGGCAAAGGGGTCGCGCGGTTTCAGCAGTGCACGGACATCCTGCTCCTCGATGATGGTGTAGTTGGCATCAATCCGTCGCATCCCTTCCTGGCTCAGCCGGATGTCGAGGGTGCGCAGCTTGCCGATGAACTTCTGGTTCTCGGGGAAGAGAAACGAGAGCTTGGGCTGTTGCAGCGTCAGCGTGACGGTGGCCTGGATGATGTTGGCACTGACGTTGTAGGTGTTGTCTTCGCTCATCAGTCCCGAGGGCATATCGATGGAAACGACCTCGGCCTGTGAGGCGTTGATGTACTTCACCAGTGAGGCGAACCCACCGGAAAGCGGTTTGTTGAGTCCCGAACCGAAGAGGCCATCAACGACGAGCGTCCCCAGCTCCAGTTGCGGTGGTTCAAACTCCTGCGTGACCTCAACGAAGGTCTTGACGTTCTTACATTCCTGCACCCTCCGCTTGTTGATGAGGCAGTCCGGCGACAGCCGTCCGCTGATGTTGAACAGGTAGGCCGAGACCTGATAGCCCTGCTCGGCGAGCAGACGAGCCACGGCAAGCGCGTCGCCCCCGTTGTTGCCGGGGCCGGCAAACACGACAATGGGCACGTCACTGCCCCACATACTGGCTATGGAACGAGCCAACGTGGTTGCTGCCCTTTCCATCAGCGCGATGCTCTGAATAGGCTCGTGCTCAATGGTGTAATGGTCAAGCTCACGAATCTGAGCACTGGTAAATATCTTCATTCCCGTGCAAAATTAGCAAAAATATAGTAATAGATAGGTATCTTTTGCCGAAATTTTCGTAATTTTGCAGGAAATTTTATATTTCTTGCCCATGGGAGTCGTAAAGATTAAGGATAAAACGTTCGAAACATCCATATCCGAAACGGAAATCAGACAGCGTGTTCAGGAACTGGGTCGACAGATTAGCGCAGACCTTGACGGAGCCAATCCGCTGTTTATGGCCGTGCTGAACGGCTCGTTTATTTTTGCCGCCGACCTGCTGCGCGAGGTCACGATTCCCTGTGAGGTGACCTTCGTCAAGGTGGCCAGTTATGAGGGTACGGCTTCGACCGGACAGGTCAAGCAACTGATAGGCGTGGACCGCGACCTCACGGGGCGCACGGTGGTCATCGTGGAGGACATCATAGAGAGCGGACTGACCATGCGCAACATCATCAACGAACTGGAGAAGCACCACGCAGAGCGTGTGCTGATATGTACCCTGAGCATGAAACCCGAACGGCTGCAGACACCGCTCGATGTCCGCTATGTGGCCTTCAACCTTCCCAACGACTTCATCGTGGGCTATGGGTTGGACTACGACCAGCAGGGGCGGCAACTGAAAGAAATCTACAAGCTGAAATCAAACGACAAGTAAGGATAAACGATAAGAAAACAAAATGAAGAACATTGTAATCTTCGGAGCACCAGGCTCCGGCAAGGGAACGCAGAGTGACCTGCTGATTGAGAAGTATGGTTTGGGACACATCTCCACAGGCGATGTGCTGCGCAGTGAAATCAAGAACGGCACAGAACTGGGCAAGACGGCTCAGGGCTATATTGAAAAGGGTGCGTTGATTCCCGACGCGCTGATGATTGACATTCTGGCCAGCGTCTATGATACGTTTGGAAAGGAGCACGCTGGAGTCATCTTCGACGGTTTCCCCCGCACCATTCCGCAGGCTGAAGCCTTGAAACAGATGCTCAGCGAGCGCGGCCATAAGGTGGCAGCAATGATAGAGTTGGACGTGCCCGAGGACGAGCTGATGACGCGCCTCATCAAGCGCGGCAAGGAGAGTGGCCGTGCTGATGACAACGAGGAGACCATCAAGAAACGCCTCACCGTCTACCACTCGCAGACCATGCCACTCGTGGAATGGTACAAGCAGGAGGGACTGCACCACCACATTGACGGACTGGGCACTCTGGAGCGCATCTTCGGCGATATCCAGCAGGTGATTGATAAGCTGTAAAACGACAGGTATGCCGGAAAGCAATTTCGTTGACTACGTGAAAATCTGCTGCCGCTCGGGCAAGGGCGGACGCGGCTCGATGCACCTGCGCCACGTGAAGTACAACCCCAACGGCGGACCCGATGGTGGCGATGGTGGCAAGGGCGGAAGCATCATCCTGCGCGGCAACCACAACTACTGGACGCTGCTGCACCTGCGCTACGAACGCCACATCTTCGCCGAACACGGCGGCAATGGCGGTCGCGACAAGCGTCACGGCACGGACGGCAAGGATGTCTACATCGATGTGCCCTGTGGCACGGTGGTCTACAATGCGGAAACCGGCAAGTATGTCTGCGACGTGACCTACGACGGACAGGAGGTGCTGCTCCTCAAAGGCGGACGCGGCGGACTGGGCAATTTTCAGTTCCGCTCACCCACCAACCAGGCACCGCGCTATGCGCAGCCCGGCGAACCGATGCAGGAGATGACCATCATCCTGGAGCTGAAGCTGTTGGCCGATGTCGGCCTGGTCGGATTTCCCAATGCCGGCAAGTCAACACTGGTGTCGGCCTTGTCGAATGCGCGTCCGAAGATTGCCAACTATCCCTTCACCACCATGGAACCCAGCCTGGGCATTGTGGGCTACCGCGACGGCAAGTCGTTCGTGATGGCCGACATTCCGGGCATCATCGAGGGAGCCAGCGAGGGCAAGGGACTCGGCCTACGCTTCCTGCGCCACATCGAGCGCAACTCGCTGCTGCTCTTTATGGTGCCGGGCGACACGGACGACATCAAGCGAGAGTATGAGATCCTGCTCAACGAGTTGCGGAACTTCAATCCCTGCCTGCTCGACAAGCATCGGGTGCTGGCCGTCACGAAGTGTGACCTGCTGGACGACGAACTGATAGACCTGTTGCGCGAGACGCTGCCCGACGACCTCCCTGTGGTGTTCATCTCGGCGGTGGCCAACCGGGGACTCGACGAACTGAAGGATGTGCTCTGGAAGGAACTGAACGACGAGAGCAACAAACTGGCCACAGCCATCGGCGAGGAGCACGTGGTGCACCGCGACAAGGAGATGGCGGCGTTCGCCCGCGAGATGGCCGACGAGGGTGAAGACGAGGAGATTGTCTTCCTCGATGATGCCGACGTGGAAGATGTGGACGACCTGGAGGACTTTGAATACGAAGATGACGAATAGTCCGCAGTGGCAGGAGTATGCCATGGGAAGTGGCGTGACGGCCTTCAGCACCACCCGACAGGGCGGATGCAGCCAGGGGCGTTACGCCACTTTCAATATCAACACATACTGTGGAGACGACGAGACACATGTTGAGGCCAACCGCGCTGCACTCTGCCAGCGACTCGCCATCCGTCCGTCGCGGCTCATCGTGCCGCATCAGGTGCATGGCACGGTGGTGAGGCGGATAGACCGCGAGGTGCTGGAGTCTCCAAAGGACGTTCGCGATAGTCTCCTTGACGGGGTTGATGCGGTGATGACTGACCTCGCTGGCGTGTGTGTCGGTGTGTCGACTGCCGACTGCATCCCCGTGTTGCTCTACGATGCGGATCACCACGCCGTCTGTGCTGTCCACGCCGGGTGGCGGGGTACACAGCAGCGCATTGTGGTCAAGGCCGTTGAGTCCATGCGTCAGGCGTATGGCACACAGCCGTCGGCACTTGTCGCGGCGATAGGGCCGGGCATCAGCATCGACCATTTTGAAGTGGGCGACGAGGTGTGGCAGCAGTTCGCCGCTGCAGGTTTCCCGATGGAGACCATCAGCAGAAGGGAAGAGAAATGGCACATTGACCTGCCTGCCTGCAACCGCCTGCAACTGCTGCAACAGGGAGTCCCTGCCGACCGCATCATCCTCTCCGGCATCTGCACCTATGCCCAGTCTGACCTGTTCTTCTCTGCGCGGCGACTCGGAATAGCCAGTGGCAGAATCTACAACGGCCTCGTGTTGCGCGGCTAAACAGACTTCTGCAAAATACCGTTTCGCGCAAAATAATTGAACGCTATTCTGCGCGAAATAAGGCAAAAGTACCATTTCGCGCAGAATAAGAAAGCCTAACGCTAAAGAAGTGGCTGGGGGAGAGGGTGGTGGTCAGGGCGATGTTGATGATGGGAAAATCTTGTCAAAGTTAGTCGCAGTGTCCGTTTCGGGTGAAAAAGTCTGAGGAGGGGTAAAAACCTTGAGTCGACTCAATTGATCGATTGAGTCGACTCATTTGATTGATTGAGTCGACTCAAAGAATAAAATGAGTCGACTGGATAAATGGAGGGAGCCGATGGAATATTCACAATGAGTTTCTTTTTGTTTTACACGAATATCGTCTTTGGATGGAAACCTCAGGAAAAAAACACAATACAGGGGGCTGCTTTACGGATGGCTTACGTTCATTCCTATATAGGAGCAATACTTGGCGAGCAGATTCTCCAAAGGTAAGTCGCCTTTCTTGAAACGCTCCGCATCCAGGGGTAGCACGCGCTCACGAACAGGCGTTCCGACTTTGTATGTTGCCGTCAAGTAGCAGATGCCATCCTCCTCCACCACGTTTACATCGGTAAAGAACCCGACAATGTCTTCCGGTGCGTAGACGATGGAGTAGCTCGGCCGCTTGGCACCTGGAATGTCCTCCCGGAGGATGTCTTTCGCCACCAGGTCCTGTATGTCGCGAATGGCGGTGTCCTTGGAGCATTTGCCGAGCGAAGCCCATGTCTTTGACGTAATCTTTGCCTCGTAGCCATCAAGGAAAAGATTCAGGACGTCCGTTTGACGTTGACTTAGTGCCACGTGGGAAACCTTCTGCCAAAAGATGCTCTTGTTCAGTATCGTGCTAACCACGGTCTCTGCATCGTCAAGAGCGGTTGATAGGGTGTCAGCATACCATAAGACCCATGCAGTGATATCTCCATCGCCACGTTGTGTCTTTTCCAAAATGTCATAGTAATGATTCTTGTCCTTATTGATTTGCGAGGAAATATTATAGAAACGGAACTCGCTTCTGTCGGCACGAGCTAACAGCATGTCTGAAAGAATACGTGCCAGTCGTCCATTTCCATCCTCAAAGGGGTGTATACTCACAAACCACAGGTGGGCTATGGCCGAGCGGACGATGGAACTGATGTTCTCTTCCTTGTTAAACCAGTCAAGAAACTGGTTCATCTCCTCTTCCACACGTTCCGGGGCAGGCGCAATGTAATGTATTTTCTCTCTGCCAAACAGCCCCGAAACAATATGCTCTTCGTTGGAGCGGTATTTCCCGACTTCTATCTGCGAACCCTCGCTAAATCCGGTTGGAAAGAATGCGGCTTGCCAAGCGCATAATTTCTCTTTGGTCAGCGGTTGGCCATAATTGCTCACCGCATCAAGCATTACGGTCACAACGGAATCGACATAATGTGACGGAGCGGTCTGCCTGACATTCTCAAGGCCCAGTTTTCTGGCAATAGACGACCGCACCTCATCCACATTCAGACGGATTCCCTCTATCTCTGACGAAAAAACCACGTCGTGCGTCAAGTTTTCAGCCATTGCCTTCAACTTGCTGTCGAAACCGAGCGAGGCGAGTCTGCCGTACAACAAACCTTGCTTGCGACTGACCTTTTCAAGGACTGCCGTAAGTGCAGAAGCATCCCATTTGAATGTCGTCCAATGATCTCTTTCGTGTATATACATACCACATT
The DNA here is from genome assembly GCA_963620725.1 of Vescimonas coprocola. Taxonomy (GTDB): domain Bacteria; phylum Bacteroidota; class Bacteroidia; order Bacteroidales; family Bacteroidaceae; genus Prevotella. Next base: position 77 of record CAVFBU010000053.1, on the reverse strand, counting down.
AAAGCACTCTATGCGACATATATTATCCCATATCGTCGCAATATTTGCGACAAAGATAATCAATTTTTGTCGCAATC
>CAVFBU010000052.1:0-15740 GCA_963620725.1 Vescimonas coprocola | reverse complement strand
CTGTCTTTTTTTTCGGGGTAGTACCTCACCGCCCCGGGAGGTTAACCTCATTGGCTCGAGAGGTTAACCTCCTGAAAACCCGCGGTCAGCGTCGCCTAATAGGCCAACACGTTCCAGAGGTCGCGGATGCGCGTCTCGGGATCCCATTGGTTGTTGAAGGTCCACCGCGCCGTGACGGTGTGGTATTCGGGCTGTCCTTCCGCCTGTTCCAGGTTGTTGTCGAGCCAACCGCCGTGTCCGCCCTCGCGCGTACAATTATAATAATAGGTGCGCAGTCCCCAGGGGCACGGGTCGAGCACCTTGTCGGTGTAGGCGTAGCTGATGTTCGTGTCGAGGATTTGTTTCGACAGGCGGCAGTTCAGTAGGAAGAACTGCGCGTCGTGGTGGTAGCGTCCCAGTATGGTGGGAGACTTGGCATCAAAATACGAGTCCTTGATGACCAGTTTCTTGCTCTTGTCGCCCCTGCCGTCGTGCCAGATGATGGCGCGGCTGTCGCCGAGGAAATGGCAGCGCGTGGCGTAGCACCAGCCGCGCGGACACAGGAAGTCGACACCGGGACAGCGCAGGTTGAGGTCGGCATGGTAGTACATCCCACCATCCTTGGCCCACAGCGAGAGTGCGTCGTTGCCGTCCGCCCACACGTTGCAGTTGATGACGATGGTGCGGGTGCCCCTGCCGAAGATGGCCATCTGATGGGTGGTAGTATTCTCCACCGTCGTGCCGTAGTTGTTGTAGACCGTCAGTCCACTGATTATGCAGTCGTCAGCACCCTGTTGCAGGACGATGACCCCATTGCCCGTGGGTTGTCCGTGGTATTCCTTGATCCGGCACGTCTTGGCCGTCTCGGCCAAGACGAGGATGGTACTGTCACGGTCTTCGCCCACCAGTACGATGTTAGGGCGGTCGATGATGACCTTCTGCTGGTAGGTGCCCTTCCGAATCAATATCTTATAAGGTTTCTCCGGTCGTTGCGGAGCCTGTTCGATAGCCAGTTGGATGCTGTCGCCGGGGTTCACCACCGCATCGAAGTCGTTGGCATCGGGTGTCGGTTCGCGGAACCACTGCAGCCGTCCCGTCTCGTTGCCACCCTTCGTCTTCAGGCTGATGGCCACCTTATGCTCTGGGTCGTAACGCTCCGCCCAGCGGTCGTATGCCTTGTAGAGCGATGCGATGCCATCGGTGTACCAGGAATAGCCGTTGCGCCGTTCGGTGCCAATCTGATGGAGGTGTCTTCTGGGTATGCCGTCGCGGTCGCAGACATACGGTTCTGCGTATTTCAAGTCATAGAAGCGTGCCCACAGCGGTTTGGCGTTCGCATCGGGTACCAGTCGCGTGTCGCGATCCGGTGCGCCCGGTTTTCCCGTGCGCTCCACGCGCATCCCCGTCAGTTTATGGTCGTCGAACCACTGCATCGCACCGTGGATGGCCGCCTTGACCCGGTCGTCCGGCTGTTCAATACTCATGAGCAGGCGCACCAGTCCGGCACTCTCCGCCGTACAGAACGAGGGCAGTTCATAGGCTCTTGCCGGAGCAGGAGCCAGTGTCTCTCGGTCGTGTTGCTGACACCACACGGTAGGTTTCCCATCGCGCCGTATCTGCGTGGCCAGGATGCAGTCGATGCCCTTGTCGAAGGCCGTCTTCATCTTCTTGCGCAGAGCCTTCGTTGTCAGTTTGCCCTGATAAGGTTCCTGCTGTTCCGCCACCTCTTTCAGCATCCACATCGTGTGTTCCATGGCGTGGTCGTTGAAGGTGATATGAATCTGGTAGTCGCGCATCACCGGCCAGAACTGTGGCCAGCCACCGTTGGCATACTGTCCGCTGAGCAGGTACTCTATGCCCCGGCAGAACGCTTCCCGGTAGCGGTTGTCCTTGGTCTGTTGGTAGAGTCGTGCGAGGAAGGTCATCTGCATCGTCGTGGCATCGTTGTCGGTGGTAGAGTCGTTGCGGCGCGACTGTTCTTCCAGTACCTGTTGGCGTTTCTTGTCGGTCAAGGGCTTCACCATGTCGATGTTCTTCGGCCATCCGCCCGTCACCCGTTGGTAGAGCAGCAGCTGGTCGCCGATGCGTCGTGCCTCTTCCGTCTGGAAGAACGCCGGGTCGGTATTCCTCAACACATTCTTGTACCCCTTCTGTGCCAGCGCCGTCATGCTGACGGCCAGCAGCAGCACCATGACACCTCCAAGGCGCATGGCCAACTGTTTCTTCGTTGTTTTTTCCATTTTAGTAGTATTTAGTAGTTTGTCGGGGCAAAGGTACGAATAAGTGAGCGAAATGCCAAATTTATTTGAGCATTTCCGAACGAAAGTACCTAAGAGGCGCAGCCTCAGAGGTACGAATAAGTGAGCGAAATGCCAAATGATACAAGAAAAAACACCACCAACACACAATATATTTGCAGCGGCCACGTTGTATAAGACGTGAGAAGCATCCCATTGATAGGACTTTTCCTGCTCCTGCCGCTCCAGGCGATGGCTCAGCAGGAGGTCTCCTTTGCCCACTACTGGGCCATGGAGTCGTCGTTCAATCCCGCTACGGTAGGAAATGAACAGCAGCTCCGTATCACGGGAAGTGGTCAGATGAGTATGGCAGGCTATAAGCAACACCCCCGTACGGTGTATCTGGCCGCCGATGTGCCACTGCCACTGCGGAACATGTCCCATGGTATCGGCATCCAGGTGCAGAACGACAAGATCGGAGTCTTCACCGACAAGCGGTTTGCCGTGCAGTATGCCTTCCAATGCCGTCTCTTCGGCGGCACGTTGCGTCTCGGTCTGCAGGCCGGTATGCTGAACGAAGGATACAAAGGGTCGGAGGCAGACGACGAAGAGGACGACCCCGTCGACCCGACGCTCTCCGACACCGATGCTAATGGTACGGCCTTAGACCTCGGCGGAGGCCTCTACTACCAGCATGGGCGGTGGTATGCCGGTCTCTCGGTGCTCCACGCCAATGTCCCGACCGTGGTCATCGACGACCACCACGACCTGCGGACGGCGCGGACCACCTACTTCACGGCAGGATATGTCCTACCGCTGCGCCATCCCCAGCTGACCCTCTTGCCCAGTGTACTCGCCTACAGCGACGGCGACACCCGGCGTGCCGACACCACCCTCCGTCTCCGCTATGCCAACGACCGGCGGATGCTGTACGGCGGCGTGGGCTACAGTCCCGGTCATGCGGTGACGGTGCTGATAGGCGGAAAAATCCATGGCGTACACCTCGGCTACAGCTATGCGATGTACACCTCCGGAACGGGGCTCCGCAACGGTAGCCATGAGCTCTTCGTGAGCTATCAGACCGACCTCCGCTTTGGAGGACACCAGCCGAGCCGTCATCAAAGTGTGAGAATACTCTAACAAACGCTATACATATAAGTACAGAACGACACGATATGAAGACATTACGACACCTACTACGGCAGTCACGCACCGCACGCCCCCTGCACGCCGCCGTGCTCCTGCTGTTTGCCACGATGGCCGCAGGCTGTCTCGGATCGCGCCTCGCCTCCCGGCAGGGCGGTGAGGTGACAGGCAGGAGCGGCCGCGTCTTTGCCGAGCCGACCCCCTTCGGTATGACCCTCGTCAAGCGGGGACACGTGAAGATGGGTATCGAACGGCAGGACTCGCTGTGGGGCCGTCCCACCCCCGTGCGCGACATCTCCGTGGAGAGCTTCTGGATGGACGAGCACGAGGTGACCAATGCCATGTACCGCCAGTTTGTCCACTACGTCCGCGACTCCATCCTCCGCGAGCGGTTAGCCGACCCTAACTACGGTGGTGACGAGACCTATAAGATAGAGGAGGACCGCTATGGCAATCCCGTCACGCCGCACCTCAACTGGAAGAAACCCCTGCCGCGCCGTCCCAACGAAGACGAGCAGCGCGCCTTTGAGAGCCTCTACACCACCAACCCTGTGACTGGCGAGAAGCTCATCGACTGGCGACAGCTCAACTACCGCTATGAAATCTACGACTACGGCGAGGCCGCCAAGCGCAAGTACCGCACCAACCCCCAGGAGCGCGTGTTGAACACAGACCTCCGTGTCAGCGACAACGAGCGCGTCTGGATCTCCAAGGACACCGCCTATGTGGACGATGATGGACGCATCGTCCGCCAGACCATCAACCGCGAATATACCGGGCCGTGGGACTTCCTCAATACCTACATCGTCAATGTCTATCCCGACACCACCTGCTGGGTCAACGACTTCCCCAACGCTGCCAATGAGAACTATATGCGCTTCTATTTCTCCAGTGCCGCCTACAACGACTATCCCGTGGTCGGTGTGACGTGGGAACAGGCCAATGCCTTCTGTGCCTGGCGAACCGACTACCTGCTGCGCGGCCTCGGCGAGGCCGCACGCCACGTGCAACGCTACCGCCTGCCCACCGAGGCCGAATGGGAATATGCCGCGCGCGGCAAGAACCAGAACGAGTTTCCATGGGACAGCAAAGAGATGGCCTCCGGCAATGGTTGCTATTATGCCAACTTCAAACCCGACAACGGCAACTACACCAAGGACGGCAACCTGATCACCAGCCGCGCTGGCATCTATAACGCCAACTCCAACGGACTCTACGATATGGCCGGCAACGTGGCGGAATGGACCAGTACCATCTATACCGAGGCCGGTGTGGAGCAGATGAACGACATCAACCCCGACCTCCACTACAATGCCGCACCCGAAGACCCCTACCGCATGAAGAAGAAGACCGTGAAGGGTGGTTCGTGGAAAGACCCCGAGTCCATGGTGCGGTCCGCCTGGCGCACCTTCGAGTACCAGAACCAGCCCCGCAGCTACATCGGGTTCCGCTGCGTGCGCAGTATGGCCAATACCAACAGCGGCAAGACGAAAAACAGGAAATAAGCATATTCACCACCACAAAAACGAAACATCATGACAGCATACAGCAAGTGGAACATGATTTACCGGATGCAGAAATGGATGGACAGCGTGGCAGGACAGACCTTTCTGAACTACGCCTACAGCTGGGGAGCCGCCATCGTCATCTTAGGCACACTCTTCAAGTTGACCCACCTCCCCTACGCCAATTTCTTCCTCTACCTGGGTATGGGTACCGAGGTACTTGTGTTCTTCCTGTCAGCCTTCGACCGTCCGTTTGACAAGACCGCCGACGGCATGGAGCTGGAGACCCGTCACAGCGGACGGACGACAGCAGCGACCCCCGAAGTCCTCAGCGTACAGATTCCTGCAGGCATTGGCAAACCGATTCCCACCAGTCTCGACGGGCAGATGGCCGACTACGCTGCCGAACTGGAGAACCTCAATGCACAGGCACACCACATGGCCGCGCAGATGGCCGAGCTCAACCGCATCTATGCCCGGATGATTGAGGCCATGTCCGCACAAGACAAGCGGTCGTAAACACCCGTCACCACCAACACACCAACACACCAACACACCAAACCATGGCTATCAAGAAACGCCCGCTGTCGCCCCGGCAGAAGATGATCAACCTGATGTATGTCGTGCTCATGGCACTGCTGGCCCTCAACGTGTCTACCGAGGTGTTGGACGGTTTCTCGGTGGTGGAAGACAGTCTGCGCTGCACGGCACAGACCGCCTCCGACGAGAACCGCGCCCTCTACGACGCCTTTGCGGCACAGCGCGAGCGCAATCCGCAGAAGGTGGAACAGTGGTTTGAGCAGGCCCGGCAGGTGCGGCAGTTGAGCGACTCCCTCTACGCTATGGCCGAGCGGTTGAAGGTGGCTATTGTACGCGAGGCGGACGGTGCGGACGGTGACGTGCAGCATATCCGCCACAAGGAAGACCTGGAGGCTGCCGCGACGGTGATGCTCACCGTGGGTAGCGGACAGGGGGAGCCCCTTCATCGAGCCATCGTACGCTATCGGGAACACGTATTGGCACTCCTTGCCGACAGTGTACAGCGACACACTGTGGCGCAGTGCCTCTCCACCACACCATCTGCCGAGGCACGCGCCGTGGGAAAGAACTGGCAGGAGTATCTGTTCGATCATGTGCCCGTGGCCGCTGCCGTCACCATGCTGACCAAGCTACAGACGGACGTGCGTCATGTGGAAGGCGAAGTGCTGCACGCCTTGATGGACAACATTGACGGGAAGGATCTGCGCGTCAATAGCGTGCGTGCATTGGTCATTCCCGAGTCGCAGACCGTGGTGCGCGGCGACCATTTCTCCGCCCGCATCGTCATGGCGGCAGTTGACAGCACACAGCAGCCGCAGGTCTTCATCGGTGGACGGCAGGTGCAACTGTCTGGTGGACGCTACGAGATCCCAGCCCACCGCGCTGGCGACTTCACCCTGTCGGGTTTCCTCCAGGTACCCGACGGACAGGGCCGTCTGGTGCGCCGCGACTTCAGTCAGAAATACACCGTGGTGGAACCCTCCGCCACCGTCTCCGCCACACTGATGAACGTGCTCTATGCCGGCTATGACAATCCCCTGAGCATCTCCGTGCCGGGCGTGTCCCTCACGCAGGTGCAGGCTTCGATGGTGGGCGGCACCCTGCGCTCCGTGGCTCCAGGACGCTACATCGCACGACCAGCCAAACCCGGTGGTGAGGTCACCGTGACCGTCACGGCGACCCACAGCGGACGACCGCAGCAGATGGGACGTTATGCCTTCCGCGTGCGCCGTCTGCCCGACCCTGCACCATATATAGACCTCGCGGCAGAAGGCGGTGGCATGACCCGTTTCCACGGCGGTGCACTGTCCAAGACCCAGCTCCTGGCCGCCGATGGCATCGGAGCCGCCATCGATGACGGCATCCTTGACGTGCCCTTCCGCGTGCAGCAGTTCGAGACCGTGTTCTTCGATAATATGGGTAATGCCGTGCCCATGGTAAGCCAAGGTTCCCACTTCTCCACGCGGCAGAAAGACGTGATGCGCCGTCTGCAACGCAACCGCCGCTTCTATGTGTCGCGTGTCACGGCAACCGGTCCCGACGGCACCGTCCGTAAGTTGTCCACCTCAATGGAAGTCATCGTAAAATAACCCAACAATCCCTACGACTATGAAGAGAAACATCCTGATAACGGCCATGGCCAGTGTGTTGACACTGGTGGCGACTGCCTCCATGGCACAACCCCAGGCACGCGCCAAGCAAGCCACGTCCAACCAGCGGTCGGGCATCAGTCCGCGTGCCCGTCTGATGTATCCTACCGCCCCCGACATCCCAGACGATGTCATCTGGCGGCGTGACCTCTACCGCGAAATCCGCCTGGACCATGATGCCAACTCCGGTCTCTACTATCCCGTGGAGCCTGTCGGTCGCCAGTTGAACCTCTTCACCTACCTCTTCAAGCTGGCCCTGAACGGCTATATCCCCGTCTACGAATACCGGCTGGACGGACTGGAGGTGTTCGATGATTCGGCACGTGCAGACCTCAAGACCCTGTTGGACGACCAACAGATCCCCTACGAGCAGAAAAACGGTCGCCTGCGTGTGGACAACAGCGACATCCCCTCTGCCGACGTGAAGCTGTTCTATCTGAAGGAGCGTGTCTACTACGACCACACCAATGCCCAGTTCCGGCGCAAGGTCGTTGCCCTCTGTCCCGTCGTCGTCCTGGACGACGAGTTTGGTGGCATGCCCTCCCGCCGTCCCCTCTTCTGGGTGCGCTATGCCGACGTAGCGCCTTACCTGAACCGCCAGACCATGGCGGCATCACCGGCCAACGATGCCGTCACGATGACCTTTGAGGACTTCTTTACCCTCCACTGCTACACCGGGGCTATCTACAAGACAGGGCAGCGCACCGGTCGGCTGGTGCCGCAGTTTGGAGACACCGCCGACAACGACCGGCAGCAGGAAGCACAACGTCAAGCGCAGCAGATAGACGCGGAGATAGCAGCCTTCGAGCAGCGCGTCTTCGGTCACACCCCACAACGCGACTCCCTCGAAGCCGCCCACCCGTCCGTTCAGGAGGCAACACCCCAGCAGCGCACCATTAAAGGCAAGGCTTTAACGGGTACAGCCCGTCAGCCTCGTGTCTCCGTGCGTCGCCAGCGTCACTGAAACAAAAAAAGAAGTGGCAAGAGTGCCACTTCTTTTAATACTCGTCCTCGTTGAAGAGGAAGTCTTCCTTTGTGGGATAGTCGAGCCAAATGTCTTCTATACTCTCATACACATCGCCCTCGTCCTCTATCTCTTGCAGATTTTCCAGCACTTCGAGCGGTGCGCCCGAGCGGATGGCGTAGTCTATCAGTTCCTCTTTGGTTGCTGGCCATGGTGCATCTTCCAGTTTCGATGCCAATTCAAGTGTCCAATACATATCGTTTAGTTTTGATGATTTTTGTATTTGGGCGCAAAAGTAGTATATTTTTTCTTATTTACAAACATTCTGCCATATTTTTTCGCGCTGACCGGCAATATGATTGATTTTTTTTGCGAAAACAAACAGATAATCGCTCAGTCGGTTGACATATTCCAGGACCTCTACCGACACGGTGGATTCTTCGGCCAACCTGCAGATACACCGTTCGGCACGCCGGCAGACCGTTCGGCACACCTGGGCTTGGGCGGCTGCCACGGTTCCGCCGGGCAGGATGAAGCCCTGTCGCTCGGGCAACGCTGCCACGGTCTCGTCTACCAGACGCTCCAGTAGCGCGGTCTCGCCCTCGGGCACGTGGGCTGACGGAGGGAGTGGGGTAGTGGCTTGGTCGGTGGCCAGGTGGCTACACACGTTGAATAGGTTGTTTTGGATGCGTTGTATCATCACCTTGTCGTCGCCATCGGGCAGTAGGGCGGCCAGTAGTCCCAGGTGGGACGACAACTCGTCAACGGTACCATAGGCTTCAAGGCGCGTACACGTTTTGCTGACACGCTCGCCGCCAACCAGTGCGGTCTGTCCGCTGTCACCCGTTCGGGTGTACACTTTCGTTATCTTCATCGTTTTAGGGATTAGGAACGGTTCAATCAGAAATTAATGCGGTAATGGCGTTTGTAGCGGCGGCTGTCAAAGCGCACGATGCCACAATAGTAGAGGTCGAAGGTGATGGTGACCTGCGCATAAGACTGGATGTGTTGCCAGCGCGTTTTGTCGCGGTGGATGCCTTCCACTACGAGAACGGAGTCGTTGTCGGCCTGTCGGAGCAGTGCGTCGATGTCGTCTTCCACGGCAACGCGCATCAGTTGGAAGGCCTGTTGTCCGTCCATGGCCTCCCCAGGGATGTCGGTGATGCGCATCTTGCGGCAGCCGGCCTGCCACCATGGCTCATAGCTGTCGCGCAGCATGACCGAGGGTTGTCGCCAGTTGGCCAGTCGGAAATACAAACGTCCCAATTTGCGTTCCGTGGCATTGTGCGCCAACGAATCCAGTTCATCGTAGGCATAGTAGGGCCAGTGCTCGTTCAGTACATAACGAACAAAGGCATAGTCGGTGGGCGACTGGATGCCGAACCCTCTGCAACAGTCCAGGCGGCTGAGCCAGATCCAAAACCTCTTCATACTGCAAAGGTACGATGAAGCGAAGAGAATACAAAATAAATGCAAATTTATTTTTATTCTTAAGCGTGAGTACCTTCGACGCGAAGCGTCAGAGGTACTCCATCAGCACGTCCCATACGGCAATGATGTGGCAGATGCTGCCTGCAAGCACGAAGAAGTGGAAGACGCTGTGCATGTAACGCTTCTTGTTGAGCGAGTAGAATACCGCCCCAGTGATATAGGCCACGCCCTCCGCAATGATCCATATCACGGCTGCTGTTGACACCGAATCTACCAAAGGCTTGAAGGCCACGAGGATGGACAGTCCCATGCCAACGAAGCAGAATGTTTCGAGGTTGGAGTGCTCCTTGAGTTTGGCGAAGCTGACCATGGTGCCCGCGATGGCGCAGAGCCATACGAACGAGAACAGCGACCATCCCCAGTAGCCTTGGCTGCGCAAGGCCACCAGTGTCAGTGGGGAATAGCTGCCTGCGATGTGCCAGTAGATGGCCGCATGATCCCAGCGGCGCAGCCGCTCTTTCCACTTGGAGCGACGGGGCAGGGCATGGTATATGGTTGATGCTGCATACGAAGCGAGCATACCGAAGAGATAGAGGCACACGCCGAGGCGCACCCAAGGACTGTCGCCCTTGAAGGCCATGACTATAAACACGATGCCGAAGACGATGCCCAGCAGAATGCCGCCGGCGTGCGACCATGTGTTCCATAGTTCTTCCTTATGGGTGTATCGGATTGCCATCGCCTGCAAAGTTACGAAATATTTCCATGAAAGGTGTTCGCTCCACGGCTACTAATGTCTTTACAGAGGGTTAAATGTTGCAAAAATACTTATAAAATGTTAAAATCACACGAGAAGGGACTCTTTTGTGGTATATATATTAGGTATTTAGGGGGAAAAGTCGTACCTTTGCACCCCAAAAGCGTCCAATAGAAAGGGGATGCACTATAAAATTGAGTAATAACAAACAATATAATAAATTAAAAAACAAACAATTATGCCTACAATTTCACAATTGGTAAGAAAAGGCAGAAAGGTGCTCGTTGACAAGAGCAAATCTCCCGCGTTGGACTCATGTCCCCAGCGTCGTGGTGTTTGTGTTCGTGTCTACACAACGACCCCGAAGAAGCCTAATTCGGCTATGCGTAAAGTAGCCCGTGTACGTCTGACAAACCAGAAGGAAGTCAACTCCTACATTCCCGGAGAGGGACACAACCTGCAGGAGCACTCGATTGTGCTGGTTCGTGGTGGACGTGTAAAAGACCTTCCCGGTGTACGTTATCACATCGTTCGCGGTACGCTCGATACTGCCGGTGTGGCAAGTCGTACCCAGCGTCGCTCCAAGTACGGAGCCAAGCGTCCGAAGGCCAAGAAATGATAGCCGGTGAGGGTTATCAGGCTCGAAGGAAATAAAAGTTAAACGTTTTGCTGGAGAATTGTTAAGACAGGTTGAGTAAATGCTCGTGTGAGAGTGTTGAAGGACAAGCAAGAACAGCCCCAAGCAGACAACAAAACAAAAAACGAAAAATGAGAAAAGCAAAACCAAAGAAGCGTGTGATCCTTCCGGATCCAGTCTTCAACGACAAGAAAGTGTCTAAGTTCGTGAACCATCTGATGTATGATGGTAAGAAGTCTATCTCCTACGAGATTTTCTACAATGCGCTCGAAAACGTAAAGGGCAAGATGCAGAATGAAGAGAAGTCGGCCCTTGAGATTTGGAAGCAGGCACTTGACAACATCACTCCCCAGGTGGAGGTGAAGAGCCGCCGTATCGGTGGTGCCACCTTCCAGGTGCCCACCGAGATTCGTCCGGATCGTAAGGAGAGTGTTTCGATGAAGAACATGATTGCCTTTGCCCGCAAGCGCAGTGGAAAGTCCATGGCCGACAAACTGGCCGCTGAGATTATGGATGCATACAACAATCAGGGCGGAGCATACAAGCGTAAGGAGGATATGCACCGTATGGCTGAGGCCAACCGTGCATTTGCCCACTTCAGATTCTAATTATATAATAAGGAGAAGAAAGAAATGGCAAATCGCGACTTACATTTGACCCGCAATATCGGTATCATGGCGCACATCGATGCCGGAAAGACCACCACTTCCGAGCGTATCCTGTTCTATACGGGAAAGACGCACAAGATTGGTGAGGTGCACGACGGTGCTGCTACCATGGACTGGATGGTGCAGGAGCAGGAGCGTGGTATCACGATTACCTCTGCTGCCACTACCTGTAACTGGACTTGGCAGGACAAGACCTATAAAATCAACCTGATTGATACTCCAGGACACGTGGATTTCACCGCCGAGGTGGAGCGTTCGCTGCGCGTGTTGGACGGAGCTGTGGCAACATACAGTGCCGCTGACGGCGTTCAGCCTCAGTCCGAGACCGTTTGGCGCCAGGCTGACAAGTACAACGTGCCCCGTATCGGCTACGTGAACAAGATGGACCGCTCCGGTGCAGACTTCTTTGAAACGGTACAGCAGATGAAGGATATCCTCGGTGCAAACCCTGTGGTCATCCAGGTGCCTATCGGTGCAGAGGAGAACTTCAAAGGTGTGGTAGACTTGATTAAGATGAAAGCCATCCTGTGGCATGACGAGACCATGGGTGCCGAGTATGACATCGAAGACATCCCCGCAGACCTGCAGGACGAGTGTGACGAGTGGCGCAACAAACTGCTCGAGGCTGCTGCAGAGTACGATGAGGCTTTGATGGAGAAGTATTTCGACGACCCCAGCTCCATTACAGAGAATGAGATTATCGCTGCCATCCGTAAGGGCTGTGTGAGCATGGCCTGCACGCCGATGATTTGCGGTTCTTCCTACAAGAACAAGGGCGTACAGCCCCTGCTCGACTATGTGTGTGCTTTCCTGCCCGCTCCTATCGATGTTGACGTGGTGATGGGTACCAATCCCGACACGGACGAAGAAGAGGGTCGCAAGCCCAGCGAGGAAGAGCCTACATCCGCGCTCGCCTTTAAGATTGCCACCGATCCCTATATGGGTCGTCTGGTGTTCTTCCGCGTTTACTCGGGTAGTGTGAAGGCTGGCTCCTACGTGTACAACCCCCGTTCGGGCAAGAAGGAGCGTATCAGTCGTCTGTTCCAGATGAACTCCAACAAAGAAATCCCCATGGAGTCTATTGATGCCGGTGACATCGGTGCTGGCGTAGGCTTCAAGGATATCCGTACTGGTGACACGCTCTGCGACGAGGAGCATCCCATCGTACTGGAGTCAATGACCTTCCCTGACACGGTGATTTCCATAGCCGTTGAACCGAAGTCGCAGGCAGACGTTGCCAAATTGGACAATGGTCTTGCCAAGTTGGCCGAGGAAGACCCGACATTCACCGTCCGTACCGACGAGCAGAGTGGCCAGACCATCATCTCCGGTATGGGTGAGCTTCACCTCGATATCATCATCGACCGTCTGAAGCGTGAATTTAAGGTAGAGTGTAACCAGGGTAAGCCCCAGGTTAACTACAAAGAGGCCATCACGAAGACGGTGAACCTCCGCGAGGTGTACAAGAAGCAGTCTGGTGGACGCGGTAAGTTCGCTGACATCATCGTTAACGTGGGTCCTGTGGATGACGACTGGGATATCAAAGAGAATGGTGGACTGCAGTTCGTCAACGAGGTCAAGGGCGGTAACATCCCCAAGGAGTTCATTCCTTCTATCCAGAAGGGTTTTGAAACGGCCATGAAGAACGGTATCCTTGGTGGATATCCAGTTGACTCACTCAAGGTCGTGGTTGTCGATGGTTCGTTCCACCCGGTTGACTCTGACCAGCTCTCGTTCGAGATTGCTGCCCAGATGGCCTATAAGGAGGCTTGTGCACAGGCCAAGCCCGTCCTGATGGAGCCTATCATGAAGCTGGAGGTAGTCACTCCCGAGGAGAACATGGGTGACGTGATTGGTGACTTGAACAAGCGCCGTGGTCAAGTGGAGGGTATGGAAGATGCCCGTAGCGGTGCCCGCGTTGTCAAGGCCAAGGTGCCCCTGTCCGAGATGTTCGGCTATGTGACGGCACTCCGCACCATTACTTCTGGACGTGCTACAAGTTCCATGGAGTATGACCACCACGCTCCGCTGTCCAGTGCTTTGGCAAAGGCAGTGCTTGAGGAGGTCAAGGGTCGTGCCGATCTCGTGTAACAAGTAAAATATGGAGTGCCGCTGAGTAAATGACTCTTTAGCGGCCTCCTTTCAATAATTATATTTATCACATTTCAAACAAGAGACAATGAGTCAGAAAATTCGTATCAAACTGAAGTCTTACGACCACAAGTTGGTTGACAAGTCTGCAGAGAAAATTGTGAAGGCCGTCAAGGCCACTGGTGCTATCATCAGCGGTCCTATCCCCCTGCCGACACACAAGCGTATCTACACCGTCAACCGTTCAACCTTCGTCAACAAGAAGTCGCGTGAGCAGTTCCAACTGTCGGACTACAAGCGACTGATTGATATCTACAGCTCCACGGCAAAGACCGTTGACGCGCTGATGAAGTTGGAACTTCCCAGTGGTGTGGAGGTGGAAATCAAGGTCTAATGCCTTGTAGTCAGATGCAAAACGATTCTATTTTTAACAAGATTATAAAAAGTAATTGAAATGCCAGGATTAATTGGAAGAAAAATCGGAATGACATCCGTTTTCAGTGCCGACGGTAAAAATATACCGTGCACTGTTATCGAAGCAGGTCCTTGTGTTGTTACTCAAGTGAAGACCGTCGAGAAGGACGGTTACACGGCCCTTCAGCTGGCCTTTGGTGACAAGAAAGAGAAGAATACCACCAAGGCTATGCAGGGAGTATTCAAGAAGGCAGGTACAACACCTAAGGCCCACTTGGCCGAGTTCAAATTCGACGAGGAGCACAACCTCGGCGACGTGATTACCGTGGAGCTCTTCAACGATACGGATTTCGTTGACGTGGTAGGTACCTCAAAGGGTAAGGGTTTCCAGGGCGTCATGAAGCGTCATGGATTCGGTGGTGTTGGACAGGCTACCCATGGTCAGGACGACCGTGCTCGCAAACCAGGTTCTATCGGTGCCTGTTCGTTCCCTGCCAAGGTGTTCAAGGGAATGCGCATGGGTGGCCATATGGGCAGCGAGCGCGTAACCACGCAAAACCTCAAAGTATTGAAAGTAATACCGGAGCACAACATCCTCCTCGTGAAGGGCAGTGTGGCCGGTAGTAATGGTTCAACCGTTTTAATTCAGAAGTAAGCAATGGAAATTAACGTATTAAATATCAATGGTCAGGAGACCGGAAGAAAGGTTACGTTAAACGAATCTATCTTCGGAATTGAACCGAATGACCACGTTCTTTATTTGGACGTAAAGCAGTATCTCGCTAACCAGCGTCAGGGTACCCATAAGGCTAAGGAAAGAAGTGAACATGCCGGTTCAACCCGTAAGCTCGGTCGCCAGAAGGGCGGCGGCGGCGCACGCCATGGTGACATCAACTCTCCGCTGCTGCGTGGCGGTGGTCGCGTGTTTGGTCCGCGTCCGCGTGACTATCGTTTCAAACTCAACAAGAAGGTGAAGGTTCTCGCACGCAAGTCGGCTCTTTCATACAAGGCACAGGAAAATGCTATCATCGTCGTTGAAGATTTCACTTTTGAAGCTCCAAAGACAAAAGATTTCATAAATGTTGCTAAAAATCTTAAAGTTGAGGGCAAAAAACTGCTGATGGTTTTGCCGGAAGCAAATAAAAACGTATATTTGTCGGCTCGTAATTTGCAGCGCTCGGAAGTAACCCTCGCAGCACAGCTCAATGCGTACAAAGTATTGAACGCTGATGTGATGGTGATTACCGAAAACTCGCTTCAGACCATCGAGACTGTTTTAAACAAGTAAAGGAGACATAGAATATGGCATATATCATCAAGCCTCTGATTACAGAGAAAATGAATAATATCACAGAAAAGTCTTCTGTTGACAGGACTTTCAAGGCCAAGACCGGCGCGCATAAAGGTGAGACGGTTACCAAGAAGGCCCAGGCTAAGTACGGTTTTATCGTGAAGCCTGAAGCCAACAAACTTGAGATTAAGTCGGAAGTCGAGACACTGTATCATGTTACAGTAGAGAACGTGAATACGCTTCGCTATGCAGGGAAACGCTCGCAGCGCTATACCAAGGCAGGACTCGTGAGAGGACAGAAGAATGCGTTCAAGAAGGCTATCGTCACTCTGAAGGAGGGCGACACTATTGATTTTTACAGCAATATTTAAATAAAAAATGGCAGTACGTAAATTAAAGCCAGTTACACCTGGCCAAAGACACAAGATTAT
>CAVFBU010000051.1:0-15847 GCA_963620725.1 Vescimonas coprocola | reverse complement strand
ATTGGCATAGCCCGACTCTATGTCGTCTTTCACGATGTATCCGTTGTCTACTTCCGCTATCTGCTTCTGTCCCTTCTTACGACCCCCAATCTCAAAGGTCATGCCGTCCACAAGGAAATCAGAGACGGGAGAGGAGGTCACGTCGCCCAACACACGCAGCTGGTTCATGAAGAATGTCTCAAGCACATTGCCGATGTCCGCCCGTTTGGGAGAAAGGGCATATATCAAGTTGGTGTTGTCCAGATAGAGTTTCTCGGTCTTTCCCAGTCCGCGCAAACCACCCACAGCATCGCGCAACTGCGCTATCATGCCCGCCCGCTCCATATACATCAGATAGTCCTGTATGTAGTTGCGGCTTATCCCTGTCACATCAGCTAACTTCTGCATCACTGGCTTGAAAGGCACGCTTTCCGCCACCACCATCAGCAGCTGCTTCAGTTTCCTGCCCACGGAGACGTTGGCATTCATATACAAGGGGATGTCGCTCTCCATGGTCTGCGCCACCACCTGCATCAGTTCCATATCATAGGCATCGTCATGGCCGAAAGGGTAGTAGCCCCTTCGCAGATAGTCGTGAAAGAGGGGCAGTGGGTGCTCCACATCTGGTATCTCATATTTATGCCCCAACAGTTGGCCGATGCTGAGAGCCTCCATTCTAATGCCATGGAACAGGTGGAGGTATTCCCTAAACGAGAGTCCTTGCATCTCGTATATGGGCACACGGCGACTGAGGTCGGCCATACCCTTCGTGATGTCCAGTATGGACGAACCCGAAATGACGACTTGCAGGTCGGAATAGCTGTCGTAAATCTGCTTCACCTCCGCGGACCATCCCTCATACTTGTGGATCTCATCGATGAAGAGATGCTTGCCGCCCATCTTGTAGAAATGGTCTGCCAAGTCCACCAGAGTATGTGATGCAAAATACAGATGGTCTGCCGAAACATATAGCGTATCCTTCAAGTCCAACTGCATCTTGATATATTGCAAGAGCATCGTAGACTTGCCTACACCTCGCGGTCCCACCAAGCCGAGGGCGTGCCCTTGCCAGGCGATTTGGCGGTGCTTGTAGCGCACCAAATCCGTGGGAGTGTCGCGGAGTTTGCGTTTGAAATTCTCGAATAATTGTTCCATATATCTTTTGTTTCTGGTGCAAAACTACAACTTTTGCATCAGAAACGTGCAACAATCGGCGAAAATTGCATATTTTCCGTGCAAATTTATGGTAGAACGTTCACAAATCCTGGTGCAGGCGGAATTTCGCTTTTTCCAATGTTGGGTGTCTGGTGTTAGCGATGGGGTGTTAGGTCTTCAAACCGCATGAGGTAGGTGTCGTACTGGGTCTCGAAGGGATGGAAGGCTTCGGGGAGCGTTTCCGGATGGAGGAAGAGACGTTGCAGCAACGCCGGGAGGTGGCCTGCCGCGGTTCGGTAGAGCCAGAACTCACCCGTCCGCGTGCCCACCTTGTCGGCAGTGACGGGGAAGGCTGTCCGTGCGAATTTCGGACCTTGGCCAGCCACCGCTACGTTGTAGGTG
The DNA here is from genome assembly GCA_963620725.1 of Vescimonas coprocola. Lineage (GTDB taxonomy): Bacteria > Bacteroidota > Bacteroidia > Bacteroidales > Bacteroidaceae > Prevotella. Next base: position 14,311 of record CAVFBU010000051.1, on the reverse strand, counting down.
AGCACGATGCCGCGGTCGGTCTGCTCGAAGCTGACGTTACCCTGTCGGCAGAGGAGCAAGAGGCCGTTGCCGTCCTTGTCCGTCAGCCAGGCAGCATCCACGCCCATGCGGTTGCCCTCCAGATAGAGGTCGTCCTTCTGCAAGCCCCAGAAGCCGTAGCGTCCTGCGCGGAAGCGGCCGGGACAGGTGGGCATGAGGCCGTTGCCTATCCACTGCACGCGGTCGATGCGTGGGTCGAGCAGCACGGCCAAGCCAAGCTCGGAGAGGAACGCATCGGTGGAGTCTGGGGTCAGTGAGAAGGTGACATGGGTAGCGTGGCCTGCGGCCTCGGTATTGATGGTTGCATCAAAAGCCGTCGGTTGGTCGGAGACAACACGTCCGCCGCCAGCAGGCACGGGCAGCAGATAGCGTTCCAGCCGTTTGTCGGCGATGCGCAGTCGCTCGGCCAGTGTGGCCTTGCGCCCTGCGCGTAGCAGCCACCCGTTCTGCACAATGGTCATCGGGTCGTCCGTAGCCTCGGTCAGTCCTTCCAGCAACCGATTGGTCTGGTCTTGCGGATTGACGGGCAGCGACTGGCGGAGGAACACGTGTCCCTGGGCATCGCTGAGGGCGAGGTGCAGCAGACAGATACGGTCGGGAGCCACCATCGGCAACGGCAGGGCAAGCAGATACTGCACCGAGGAGCGTGCTGGGCAGTCGGGCGAGAACGCCCCGGAGGCCATGGTGTCGCGGTCAGCGGTCAGCGTCCAACGGAACGTGACATTATCCTTGAGGTTGATGAAGTCGAAGCGGTTGCGGATGTGCAGCGTGACGGCCTCCGCGTCAGTCCCGGTGTAGAGCACGCTGTCGGTCACTGCCGCACGGGCGTAGTTGTGTTGCAGCTCGTAGTAGTTGGGCAGTGGGGTGCGGTCGGCATAGAGCAGTCCGTCCGTACCCTTGTTGCCACACATCTCGAAGCCACCGTGTGGCGAGGTGAACACCCGTTCCTCATAGCCGTAGCGGTCTTTCAGTTCCTCGCGGAACGGCATTCCCTGATCCACCCATTCCCAGACGCTGCCACCGGCAATCCATGGTGTGCGCTCTATCAGTTCCCACTGGCGGTCGTGGTCTTCAAACGAGATGCCTAACGTGTGGCAGTACTCCGTAAAGATGACGGGGCGGTCGCTGTGCTGATAGAACTCGGCAATCTGTGCCGTGGTGGGGTAGTGAGGCGCATAGATGTCGGCCACCTTCGGGAAGTCGTAGTTGAACTTGCGGAAATAGGAGCCTACCTGCGGATAGCAGATGAAGCGCGAGGGGTCCAGCTCCTGCCTGACGTATGTGCCCAAGTCCTGACACATCGGTGTCAGTGGGTTCTCGTTGCCCACGCTCCAAAGGAGCACCGAGGCGTGGTTTTTGTCGCGACGCACGGTGGCCTGTGCCCGCTGCTGCAGTATCTCGTAGTAGGACGAGTCGGTCAGGTGTTTGTCGCCATAGCCGAAGGGCACCTCGTTGATGACGTAGAAGCCCAGCGAGTCTGCCAGTTCGTAGAAGCGCGGCTCACGTGGATAGTGCGAGGTGCGGATGTAGTTGACGGAGGCTTCCTTCATCAGTCGCATATCCTTCAGCGTGAGCGTATCGCCGATGACCTTCACCGTCCTTGGGTCTGTGGCGTGGCAGGTGACACCGCGCAGCTTTATGGGTTGTCCGTTCAACTTCAGCACCTTGCCGTCGATGGTCAGTTCGCGGATGCCGAAGCGGTGCTCAAAGGTCTGCAGCACCTTGCCCTTTTGCAGGAGTTGCGTGCGCAGGGTGTAGAGGTAGGGGGTCTCGGCTGTCCACAGGTGGGGATTGCTGACGCGGCAGTGTGCGCCACGCCCCACGACCTGCCGCCGTGCGTCCAGGATCTCGTGGGTCACCGTCGTGTGACGGTTGCCGTTGGCCACTTCCGTCGCGATGCTCACCTCACCCGTCTTCTTCGTCGTGATGGTGAGGTCGCTGAGGTGCGTCTGAGGCACGGCGAACAGGGTCACGTCGCGGAAAATGCCGCAGGGTGCCCAGTCGTCGTTGTAGTCGAAGTCGCTGCCCTTTGCGTGCGACACCACGCGCAGTGCCAACTGCTGCGGCCCGTTCTTGGTCAGGTAAGGGGTGATGTCGAAGAGTGCCGTGTTGTAGGCCGAAGCCCACGAGCCAGCCAGTCGTCCGTTCACCCACAGGTCGTAGGCATAGAGCACACCGTCGAGGCGCAGCACCACGCGCTGGCCGCGCCAGGCCGCAGGCACGGTGAAGGCGGTGCGGTAATAGCCCGTCAGTGAGTCGGCCTTGTCGTAGCTCGGTTTGCTGAAGCCGTAAGCCTCCCAACAGCCAGGCACGGGGATGGTGCCCCAGGTGTCATCCGCCGCAGGGACGCTCTTGTCGTCACAGATACCATCCACCACCTTGAGGCTCCACGAGCCATTCAGGCTCTTTGTCAGTGCCGTGTCTGTCACGGGTAGGATATGCTGGAAGGCATCGCGCACGGTGGCCTGTGCGCCAACGGCCACGACGGCCAACAGCATCAAGAGCATTTTACTTTTCATCTTTCTGTTCATTGTTTTTTGAGGGTTAATAGGAGGGAGCAATGGGGAACACATAGAACTGCCGTTCCTTGTCGGTGTCCAACATCCACTGGTCCAGTACGACATGAGGGTCAAGGGCCGTGACGGTCAGACGGTGGCGACCGGGAGTGAGCGTGACGGGCAAAGTCCTAACGGCCTGTCCACGCAGCACGTTCTGCTTCCACCGCTCGGTGCGGAAGCCCTCTTTCAGCGAGAACACCTGCGGCGCTCCACCATCGATGCTGACCGAGAAGCGGAGGTCGCCCTTGTCGTTGGGTTGCGTGGGAATCAAGGCGATGCGCAGCAGGGCTTCCGCGCCGCCCTGCCAGTCGAAATCATACGAGACAGACTGGCCTTTTGGCAAAGATACCGCGGACATGGAGTGACCTAAAGACTGGATGCACTTGACTCCTGTTCCTGCCTCATTGTATTGGCAGGCGTTACGCACCACGCAGCTGTCCAGACAGTCCCCGATGGGGCGCACTGCCGCAGTAGGCGTGTCCTTATAGACAGCCACCTCCCGTTCCGTCAGACTGACGGGCAGCGTTGGGGCGTAGAACACATAGAGGTCGCGGGGATTGTCTACCATCGAATGTTTCCATTTCCCGTTGGCCAACTCCTTGTTGTAATAGTTCGTCAACCGACGAATCTCCTGATAGGCATCCTGGCTCTTGGCACAGGCCGCATAGAGCAGCGTGTCGCGCTGCCACCGCTCCGGGTCGTAGTTGGCCTTGGCGATGCTCCGTGCCCGTTGGGCTTCCAGCATCTTCCGGCTCATGGCCGCCGCCCCTAAGACGGGATATTTGATGTGGGAGAAGAATGCGTCCTGCCGCTCCGCAGGGATGGTGCGCTCCACTTCTCGGAGTGCTGCCGCCACCTTCTCCCAGTCAGCCAGGTAGCGGTCCAGTTCGCCACCAAATTCCGTCAGACTGAACGCCGTGTCGGTCACGGGCGACCATCCCCGGTCGTACACCCGCTTGTCCAGCTCCACCTGGTTCCAGCCCATGAACTCCGGTTTGCGGATGGCCGTCAGGCGGTAGAACTCCTGCATGACGGGCAGCAAACGCCGACCAGCCTCCGCACCAAACTCCCGGCAGAGCCATTGTGCCTGGTGCTGATAGAGTGTGGAGGGTGAGACGCAGTTGATGTTCCACGCCATGTCGAGAAACAGTTCCAGGTCGTAGGCCGCCGTCTTCATGTCGTGGACGTTGACAATCCACAGCTTGCGGACGTGGTGGTCGTAGGCCTCGCGCATCTCGTTGTAGACCAGTCCCGGCTGTGTGGTGGAGAGCCACATGTAGTCGTGGGGCCGTCCCCAGTAGCTCAGGTGGTAATACACGCCTGCCCCACCGCTGCGCCGTTGCTGCAGGCTGTCGGAGAGGCGCGTCATATAGCCGTAGTTGTCGTCGCACCACGTCAGGGTCACATCGTCCGGGAGCTGCAGACCGTTCTCCATCACCTGCAGCACCTCCTTGTAGGGCACGAACTGCTGTGGAATCCGATCCACCCGTTTGTCCACGTAGTGGCGGAGCAGTTCACGCTGGTCGTCGATGACCTGTTGCAGCGCAGCGGTCTGTTCGTCCAGTCCCTTTCCCACGCCCTCCATACCACTGTCGTGGATGCCGCGCATCCCGATGGTGTAGATGTTCTCGTAGCGTCCCGTCTCCTTCAGCCGTTCTATCCAGTACTGCTGCACGCCTTCCTTGTTGCTGATGTAGTTATAGGCACCGCGCTCCGTCTTGTCCCATTCACCCACATTGTTGCGCATCATCGGCTCACAGTGGCTGGTGCCGATGGCAATGCCGCATGAGTCGGCGGCCTCCTTCGCGCCGGGGACGGTGAAGAAGGGGGCGGTCATTCCGTGCATTCCCGGCCAGATGGCATTGGCGCGCAGGCGCATCAGCAACTGGAAAATCTGCTTGTAGGTCTTGGCACTAATCAGTCCGGGCCTGCCGGGCGAGTAGGTGCGCCAGCTCCACGGTTGCAGCGTCCAGTCCTCATCGTTGAGGAAGATGCCCCTGTACGCTACCGACGGGCTTTGCAGGGTCTCATAGTCCTTGGAGACTGCCAACCTGTTGCGTCGCATCGGCTGTTCGTCCGCCCACCATTTCCACGGCGAGACACCAGCCAGCCGCGACAGTTCCAAAATGCCGTAGGCCGTTCCGCGCTCGTCGCTGCCCACCACCCATAGTGTACCCTTCGCCACTTTCAGGCAGAAGGCGTCTTTCTTCGTTGTGAGACTGTCCACGGGAACACCGGCCGCAGCCAGTTCGCGCCGCGCACCCTTGTCTCTGTCCAGTTGCACAATCCGTAAGGTGGCCTGGGGGGCTGCTGTCTTCTGCAACCCCGTGCCCGTCACGTCGCGCAGGTCTTCGTCCAGCATGTCCAGTGCCGTCTTCACCACGGGAGTGGGTGCGCCACGCATCGCATAGCGGACAGGGTCGCTGCCATCGTACCATGCGAACGACTCGTCCTCCACCACCTTCGCGGCCACCATCTGGTCAAACATCCGGTTGCCCAGCAGTGTCGCCCCGGCCGCATCGAAATGAATCTGGTCGGCCTGCAAGGTCGCATCGCCCACATCGACAACATGGAAATCAGGGTCTTGGGCTGCCAGACGGAAGAGGGCCTGCTCCAGTTCGGGCACATAATTGCGGCTCTTGTGGGAGAAGGTGCCGCAGAATACTGGCAACCGTGCATATTTCTTCTCTCCCGTCTTCTCCACGAGGTAGTTGCGGAGGTAGCTGACGACCTCCCGGAGGTTCTGCTCGAAGCGTCCGGCCTGACGGAAGTCGCTCTCGCCCTGATGCCAGAGCAGGCACTTGATGTCGTAGCCCTCCGGCAGTGTCTTCAACCGATTGTCGATGCAGGCTCCGATATTCTCGGTAAACGCCTTCAGCAGCGACTTGCCGCCCTTGTCTGCAGCATGGTTACGCGACAGCCACCCGGCATCGGCACTCCAGTACATCTGATGCGTACTGCGGCACGTCGTGTCGATGGCCGTTCCGCCCAGCGACTCCTTGATGACGTAGAACGGCCTTTGCAGCAGTTGCTCCAGTCTGTGATAGACCACCGCATCATACGCCCACTTTCCCGGAGTCTCCTTGTGGTTGATGCGCGGATAGAATCGTTCAAACTGACCCTTGCCCGAATGGTAACCGCTGCCAAAGCTCCATTGACAATACTGGTAGCCCGTCCTGCGGATTTCCTCCGGCAAGTCTTCATTCAGCACCCGTCCATCGGTATTGCTCTGCCCGGCGGTGAGAATCACGGGGACGGGCTGTTCCCGTCCCCCCGATCTGACAGTCACAACGGCGAGCAACAGCAGCACCGCGCAACAAATGGTTTTCTTCATGTCTGTTTTAGTGTTTTAACGGCAAAGTTAACCTTTTTTCTTGAAATTCGTGTATCAATATCCCGGATTTTGGTCGGCGGCACTCAGTTGGTCGTTGGCATCAATAGCCCCCTGTGGGATGGGGCGAAGCAACTTCTGTCCGATGCACTGTGCTGCGCGTCCTTTAATCTGAGGATTATACAGATTGTTGTACTCCACGAGTTTCTGCGTGCGGCGCAGGTCTATCCAGCGCGAGCCTTGGCCAAAGAGTTCACAGGCACGCTCCTTCAAGATAGCATCGATGTCGATGGATGTCAGCGCGGCCAGTCCTGCGCGTTGGCGCACCGTGTTCAACCGCTCCAGTGCCTTCTGCGAATTGCCGGCCTTCAGATAGGCTTCCGCTGCGTAGAGATATACGTCGGGCAGGGTGATGATGTGGATGTCGCGGTAGTCCGTCTTCGCCTCGTACTTGGCAATGTTGGAGTCGTCGAACTTCTTGACCGGGGCACTGCCGTATGAGAACGTGACGAAGGTCTCGTAATCCACGATGTCGTCGGAATACTCCTGCGCGTTGTGTGTCTGATTCGACATGGGGAGAATCCAGGTGTTCTTGCGGTTCTCGGGGTCCAATGCCCTCCAAGCCTCGATGTCGGCTTCGGTCTCATACCAAGCAGGATAATAGCGGAGAACGGGAGTGCCAATCAGTGTGCCGCCGTTCTTGTGCCAGTCCCAATAGGAATAGGGTGACGACTGCGTGATGTCGGGAATCTCGGTCATAAAGGTCACCTTGAAGCGCGTGTCGCCTTTCTCAAACGACTCCACGGCGTGAAGGGTGGCGATGAAGGCCGATTTGGAAATCTTACCGTGGTCCTCCTGTCCGCCAATATGGTTCGTATAGAAGGAGTGCCAGCTGTGGCCACCATTGACGGAATTGTTGGCCGAGGCATAGTCGTACTCCAAGTCCCAGATGAACTCCTCGTTGTCGTCGCCGCTGCCGTCTCCCTTCCAGAGGTCAGCAAAGGGTGTGGTCAGCGTTCGGTTGTTGATGACCTGGTCTGCATATTGTGCGGCCTTGGAGAAATACTCCTGTTTGTTCAAGTCCCATGCGGCGGCAAGGTAGGTCTTGGCAAGCAGGGCACGGACTGCTTCCTGGCTGAACTCGCCGCCGCCGTTGGTTGCCGTAGTGCTTTTCAAGGCATTGGCAGCTACGACGCTTTCCAACTCGCTGATGATGTACGCATAGACATCTGCGGCGGAACTCTTCGGATAGCCCGTTGCTGCACCTTCGATGTATTCGGTCATTAGGGGCACTCCTCCGAAGGTGTTGACCAGGATGTAATAGTAGTTGGCAGCCAAAGCTCGTGCCTGACAGACCATCGCACTGCGGGTAGCCTCGTCGACATTGGCCGTCTCGGCATAATGTGACACGGCGTTGGCCTTGCGGATGCCCTGATAGCAGGATGTGTAGAGCGTCTTCATCACGGAGTTCTCGGGATTCAGTGTCTCGTATTCGTGCAACTCATCGTTGATGTAGGTGCGACCATCACCATAGAGGTCAGTTCCTGCCTGGAAGAAGGAGGTGTAGGAGTCTGACGCATAGATATCGTGAAGACTCTCGTAGGCATTGTTCAACAGGCTCTCAAGTCCTGTACGGGTGGAGAAATAGTCCGTGTCGGTGACGTTCGACTTGTTTTCCGTCTCCAAAAAACTGTCGCAACCGCTGATGAGAAGGACTGCTGCAAGTGCGATTATCTGATGGAATGTTTTCTTCATGTCTTGTTTCCTTTCCTTAATTAAAACTTAATGTTTGCGCCGAACTGGTAGGTCACGGAGGCCGGTCCGCCGTTGGTCAGCGTGGCACTGGCCCATTCGGGGTCAAAGCCTTCGTAGTTGGTGAAGCAGAACGGATTCAGCACGTTCACGTAGAGGCGCAGGTTCTGCAGGCCGAGCCGTTTGATCCACGTCTTCGGGAACGTGTAGCCCAGCGTGATGTTCTTGATTTTCACGAAGGAGGTCTTCTGGTACTGGTAGTTCTCGCCCTTGGCACTTCCCTTGTCTCCGAAATAGCCGCCGGAAGAGGTGTCGGAGTAGTTGGGGTAGGGGTATTTCCCGTAGTGGGTCTCGGTGGCATAGACGATGTCGCCTGTGGTGTGATCCAGAATGGGTGCGCCCTTTGGGATATAGAAATCCATGTTGAGGTGTTGGTTGCCACGGTCGCTCCATTTTGCGTAGGTCTCATGGAAATAGCTGCGCGACCACTGTCCCTGCTTGGTGTAGGCCATGATGGAGAAGTCGAAGCCCTTGAAAGACATCGTAGAGGTGAGGCTGCCGATCCATTTCGGGTCTGTACACCCGTAGATCTGCTTGTCTTCGTCCGTTATCTTGCCGTCGTTGTTCCAGTCGTTCACGGCCACCTGCCCTTCGTACCATTTGTACTTGCTGCCGTATTTTTCGTACAGTTCCTTCAGGGTATAGTGAATATCGCCGTCCTTGGTGTGCATGGTCACTCCCTGATCCGTAATGACATCGGTGTGGGTGTAGTCACGCAGTACGTTCAGTGGTTCTCCGATGAAGCGGTTGGAGGCGACCTCGTCCACCTTTCCGTTACTCAGTTCAAGGATTTTGTTCCAGTTGCGCGAATAGTTTAGGTTCAAGTCCCAGGTGAAGGCACTGGTTCGGATGACACCTAATTGCAGTCCCAGTTCAATACCCGTATTGCGGACCGAGCCGACGTTGAAAGTCGACGTGGTTTCGCCGGTCTCGATGGGGACAATGCGATCCATAATCTGCCCGTCAGACAGGCGGCTGTAGAAGTCGGCCGTCAGGTTGATGCGGTTGTGGAACGCTCCAAAATCGAAGCCGAAGTCAAACTCCTTCACCTTCTCCCATATCAGTCCTTTGTTAATCAGACCATTGGTGTAGTAGCCCTGTACCTCACTGCCGTTCAAGGCCACATAGACAGGACCAGAGGCCGTGGCAATGGTTACGTAGTCGCCCACGTTGTTGTTTCCCGTGACACCATAGGACAGGCGCAGTTTTAGGTTGTCCAGCCAGTGGATGTCCTTCATAAACGTCTCTTCGGACATTCTCCACGCCAGGGCAACGGACGGGAACCACCCCCAGCGGTTGCCGTCGGCGAAGCGCGAGCTGCCATCGGCGCGAGCTGTTGCCGTGGCCATATACTTTCCTTTGTAGGAATAGTTGACACGGAATGCACCAGATACCAAGGTGTTCTCCGTATAGGAGGAACTGATGTTCTTGTCGCCGCTGGCCTTGTCCAGCGCATAGTAGGAGAGGATGTCGTCGGAGATTCCAAACCCTTTCAGGTCGTAGATTTCCGTGTTCGACTTATACATAGAGAACAGAGCCATTGCACCCACGGTATGGTCGCCGAAGGTCTTGTTGTAGTCGATCTGGTTGTCCCACGTCCAGTCAAACACGTCCGTGCTTTTCACCTCGGCAGAGTTCGTGTGGGTCTTCTGATAGTAGCTGGAACCCTGCGGGTTGCTGTCCGTAATGCCCGAGGCAAAGAAGATTCCTTGCCGGTTGTGGGCGAAGTTGGGCGAGAAGGTCGTCGTGAACTTCAGACCATCCATGATGTTGGCCCGCAAGTAGACGTTACCCATGGCGCGGAAGGTACGGGTTTGGTCGGTATAGTTCTTGTTCTCCAGGTCGATGAGCGGACTGATGGTTGATGTGAACTGGCTGGACGAATCGAAGGCGACCGTGGAGCCTGGGTTGTTGTAGAGGTTGCCGTTCTCGTCGTAGGGGTTCACGAAGGAATTAAAGAGGAAGGCACTTTGGTATGGGCTGTATGTGCTGTTCGTGCAGAAATCCTCCCGGACGGAGTAAGCCAGGTTGACCGAGAGACCGGCCTCGAACACCTTGGACAGCTTTCCGTCGAACGCGCCCTTGATGTTGTAGCGCGAGTAGTCGTTGTGCTTGAAGACACTCTCCTCGCCCTGATAACCGATGCCCAGACGGTAGTTCACCTTGTCTGTGGCTCCGTTGGCACTGATGAAGTGGTTTTGTTGCGAACCGGTGCGCGTCACATAGTCTTTCCAGTCGTAGCCTTCCGAACCAGACAACACCATATCCATCAGTTTGGAGTCGCGGTAACTGGTGCCGTTCGTTCTTTTGATGAAGGCCGTGTTCAGGTCGTTGTCGGTGATGCGATAGTGGGGGTGTCCGTCCGCATCCACGCCCTTGCGGGAAGAGCCTTCATAGGTCTGCCCGTCCAGTGTCGTGAAGCGTGCCAGACGGTAGTCCATAAACTCCTGGGCATTCATGAAGTCGGGCATACGGGCGGCGGAGCGAACGCCATAGTAGCCGTCGTATGAGATACTGACGCGCTGGGCTTTGTCTGCACCCTTGCTGCCCTTCGTTGTAATCATGATGACACCGGCGGAAGCACGTGAGCCGTAGATGGCCGTGGAGGAGGCATCTTTCAGAATGTCGATGCGTTCAATGTCCTCCGGATTCAGAAAATCCATGGACGAGCAGACCACGCCGTCGATGACGTAGAGCGGCTCGGCCTGTTTGTTGATAGACGCTTGTCCACGTATCTGGATGTCGAAGCCGCCACCTGCACGGCTGTTTTTCTGGGTGATGCTGACTCCCGGTACGGAGCCTTGCAGGGCATCGCTGATACTGGTCGTTCCACGTGCAACGAGTTTGTCGGCAGACACGGAGCCGACAGAACCCGTGAGGTCTGACTTCTTCATCGTGCCGTATCCGACAACGACCACTTCGTCCAGCGACTCGCTGTCTTCTTGCAGCGTAAGGCTAATGGTGCTCTTCCCTTTTACGCTGACGTTCAGTGTCCTGTACCCCACGTACGACACCTGTAGGGTCGCGTCGTCCGGCACATCGTTCAGCACAAAGTTACCGTCCAGGTCGGTGGCGGTACCCTTGCCGCTTCCCTTAATCAGTACGCTTGCACCGATGATGGGGTCGCCGGACTCGTCGACAATGTTGCCTTTCACGACTTTTGCCTGCAGGACGGCCTGGATGTCGCGGGTGTCTGCATAGACAAGAGGACTGTTGGACAGTAGTGCCACACACGTGATAGCGGCCAACAGTCCACTATACGTTCTTTTTGTTGTTGATGGTTTCATTCGCGTTGTTATGTTTTAAGCAGTGGTTAAAAAATCGCTGCAAAGGTAATGGCAACGGCCACGAATGGAGGTTGAGAAATGTTCCCTTTTGGTGGAATGATGGTTCGGAGAACATTTCGGAACATCCGTCAACCGATGGGTGTCAGAGAGACAATCAACCTACGACTGTTCCACGTATTCACTTGGAGAAACGCCGAATTCCTTCTTGAAGCAGACGGAGAAATACTTGGGGTCGGTGAATCCTACCTGATAGGCCAGGTCGGAAATGCGGGTCTTGGGATTCTTGTCCAGGAACTGACAGGAGGTCTTCAGACGGATGTCGCGGATGAAGGCCGTGGCACTGAGTCCTGTGAGGCCCTTGAGCTTCTTGAAGAGTGTGGTGCGGCTGGTGCCCATCTCCCTCACGAACTGCGGGATGTCGAAGTCTGCATCGCCGATGTGTGCATTGACACAGCTGATGGCGCGCCGCAGGAAGTCTTCGTCGGCATCGGTATAGTTGAGGTCGCGGATTTCAAACGAGATTTGTTTCCTCTGCGACGGGGTTTCATCGGCTACCGCAGGATGGTCTACAACCAGTTGCAGCTCGCCGTCGGTCATCCTGAGGCGCAGCTTGTTGTGCAGCATCATGCGGCGGCGCAGTTCCCGGACGATACGGCAGAGAACCAAAACAACAACCACTATATATATAAGGTAAGCCCACCACGTCCGCCACAGGGGAGGCTCCACGACTACCGTGACGGACTTGACATCGCTCCACACGCCCTCTTCGTCGGTGGCTTTCAACTGGAAGGTATAGGTGCCGGGAGGGATGTTCGTATAGGTGGCACTGCGGTTGTCGGCCGACACGTAATGCCAGTCCTGACCGTAGCCTTCCAGTCGGTAGGCATAGCTGCAGTGTTGTTGGTCGGTGTAGCAGAGGGCGGAGAAGCACAGCGTGAAATCGCTGACGGACGGAGAAATCACGATGCGCTCGTTCATGCCAGCCACGTCCACCCGCCGGCCATTCATCAGCACTTGCGTGATGGCAGGCAACCGGTGGTTGTCGGACGGAACACTGTCGTTTGCCTGCACCACGACGCAGCCGCGCCCACAACCGAAGTAGAGGTGGTCGCCCTGCCGGCACACGGCATTCTGCTCGAAGAAATTGTCGGGCAGCCCGTCTGCTGTGGTAAAGGTCCTTCCACTGACCCTTTCGAACTTGTCGCTGCCGGAGAACACCAGTCGGGCCAACCCTTGGTTGGTGCCCACCCAAAGGTGGCCAAACTTGTCTTCTTCGATACTGTTCACCATGTCTCCAGGCAGGTTGTACGACTGATGGACGCTCCTAAAGCAATCGGCCGAGGCATCATACAGGCACAGGCCGCATCCCTCCGTGCCAGCCCACAGTCGTCCGCGCCGGTCTACCTTCAAGCTGTGGATGGTGTTGATTGGACATTTTTCGTTGGCCATCTGATACACGTCACATCGCATCTGCGCTGGGTTTTTCATGTTGCCCGAGAGATGGGCAATCCCGTTGTTGGGTGTCGCTATCCACAATGTGCCGTTGCTGCCCTCCACCACCGAAGTTATCTCACCTGTCAGGATGGAGGGGCTACCAGGACGTTGCGTCCAACAGGCTGTCTGCCCATCGGCGTATCTCACTCCCAAGCCTTGGTAGGAAGCCACCCAAAGGTTGCCTCTGACATCCTCTGTGGCCATATAGACAAGGTTGTGGGGGACGAAACGGCTGTTCCCCGTGGTGTATTGTTTCAAGATGGTACCATCCTTACATTCCAACAGTCCTGCGTCGTGCGTGGCAATGTAAATATTCCCCGTCTGTTGGCTTTGGGAAATATGGTAGGTGCGCTTGTCGGGCAGCAGTGTCGCATGGTGGGTGGCGTGCTGAACCGCTGAAGCCGACTGATACTTGACACCATAGCCCAAGCCCGTCCATGTGCTGCCGTTCCCCTCGACAAAGATGGACGATACGGCATCATCGGTGCCGTCAGTCCGGTTGGTCTGAAACTGGTCACTGAAAATTCTGGGACGCACGGTGGCGGTCAGGATGCCGGCTCCCTTGGTGCTGATCCACATCTTCCCATCCCTGTCCTGGAACACGTGTCCTATCTCGTGTCCGGAGAACCCGTTGCCGGTCACTTCGCCAGCGTAGTTCAGGAAACGATCTCCCTGCATCACGCTCAGCCCGTTGCGCGTGCCCATCCAGAGCGTATGGCTCTCGCGGTTCTCGCAGATGTCATAGACATAGTCCGAGGCAATGGAGGACGGGTCGGTCGAGTGTGCATACTGGATGGCCGTGACTTGTCGCTTGTCTGGCGAGAAATCCAGCCGGAGTACACCATAGCCGGAGCTACCTGCCCAGACGTTTCGCCGAGAGTCTGAGAAGACAGTCAGAAACCGTCTGATGCCGTTCACCGAAGGGTAGTGCAGGAATCGGTTCGTCCGAGCCTCCAAACGGTACAGTCCTTTCTCCCACGTGGCTATCAGCAGGTCGCCGTCCGCGTCCTCACACACGGCCTGGATATTGATGTTGCCAGGCACGTCTCCCCTGTAGTGTCTGTCCGTCATCAGTAGCACCGAATCCCGTTCTTCGTCGTAATAGACCAAACCGCGGATGCAGGCCGCCACCATCCGGCCCTGACGGGTGATGCAGATGTCGTTCACGCGCTGCTTGCCCACGCCGGCAACGGGATATTTCCGAATCGTGCCGGTCTTCAAGTGCAGGCGCGCCAGTCCCTCGTGTGTCCCAATCCACAGGTCTTGCTGCGCTCCCGGTGCAATGCAGACGACATTGTTGCTGGGCAGCAGTGTCGGGTTTTCCGCGTCCGACTTGAAGGGGCGTAGCTCATAGCCATCGTAGCGGTATAGTCCGAAGTAGGTGGCAATCCAGATAAAGCCTTCCTCGTCCTGTGCCACTTGGTGCACCATGCTATTCGGCAGCCCCTCCGTCGTGGAGAACTGCCGGAACCGAACCGCTCCTGTGTTGGCGAAAGCCACGACAGAAAGGGTCAGCAGCAACAATAGAATCGTCTTCTTTTTCACGCTTGCCCTGCAAAATTATACAAATTCTTCGAGATTAGGGTATGGTGACGGTTAAAATCGTCAAAAATATCCATAGAGGTTTGCTATAACCAGAATAATGTTGTACTTTTGCAGCAAAAGGTGGGAAATATTGCAAAAATTTGTAGGCAATGTACTGGCCAAACTCGTTGAGGATGGTGCCATTGTCAAATTGGCGGCAGGTAGGAAAGCATCTTTAGGTCCAAAACGTTGCGCTTAAACAACAT
>CAVFBU010000050.1:0-15909 GCA_963620725.1 Vescimonas coprocola | reverse complement strand
TCAACAAGAAGGACAAGTTCGAAAGCCTCTTCGGCAAGCTTTATATCGGACAGAACCCGACCCCGGAGCACAACCAGTACCTCATCATTCACCTCAACTTCTCGGAAGTGGTTGGCGGACTGGACGACTATAAGGATGGCCTGGACACGCACTGCAGAATCGTGTTTGAGTCTTTCTGTGACCGCTATGCCCGCCTCTTGCCTCCCGAAACCAAGGAGGGTATGAAAACCGAACCAGATGCCGTATCAAAGCTGAAGTACCTCTGCCAGAAATGCACCGATACGGGACAGAAGATTTATCTCTTCATCGATGAGTACGACAACTTCACCAACATGATCTTGGCCAACAAAGACCATGAGAAGCGGTATCGGGAACAGACTCACGGTGAGGGCTACCTCCGGCGGTTCTTTAATGCCATCAAGAGTGCGTCTGGCTCATCGTTGGGACGTGTCTTTGTCACGGGTGTCAGTCCCGTTACCATGGACGACCTGACCAGCGGCTTCAACATCGGTACCAACTACTCGCTTGCGCCTAAGTTTAATGAAATGGCGGGATTTACAGAGGAAGAGGTGCGCGAGATGTTAGGATACTACGCCGGGGTGTTGCCCTTCAACCACACCGTGGACGAGCTTATCCAGGTGATGAAGCCCTGGTATGACAACTATTGCTTCGCAGAGGAGGCCTACGGCAAGACCACCATGTACAACTCCGTCATGGTGCTCTATTTCCTGGACAATTACATACGCAGCGATTACAACATCCCCAAAAAAATGGTGGAGACCAACATCCGCATTGACTACGACAAGATACGGATGCTCATCCGCCACGACAAGGACTTCTCCAACGATGCTACCATCATCCAGGACCTGGTGACCAAGGGCTTCGTGACGGGTCAACTGGTGGAGAACTTCCCTGCCGAGCAGATCAACGACCCGGACAACTTCCTCAGCCTGCTCTTCTACTTTGGTATGGTGACCATTGACGGGGAATACAAGGGAGCCACCAAGTTCATCATCCCCAACGAGGTGGTGCGCGACCAGATGTACACCTACCTGCTGGCCACCTACAAGGAAAACGACCTGACTTTCGAGTCGTACGACAAGAACAAACTGGAGAGCAGAATGGCATTCGACGGCGACTATAAACCCTATTTCGACTACATCGCCGACTGTCTGAAACGCTACGCCTCGCAGCGCGACAAGCAGAAGGGCGAGGCTTTCGTCCACGGCTTCACGCTGGCCATGACCAGTCAGTGCAACTTCTACCGTCCCGTCTCCGAGCTGGACAACGATGGCGGCTATGCTGACATCTTCCTGCTGCCGCTCACGGACATCTACAAAGACATGACCGACTCCTACATCGTGGAGCTGAAGTATTGTAAGGCCGCCACCACCGACGAACAGGTACAGCAGCTCTACCAGGAAGCCTCCGCCCAGATTTGCCGCTACGCCGACAGCGACATCGTGCGCGAGTCGGTGAAGACGACAACGCTCCACAAACTCGTGGTCATCTATCGTGGCACGGAGATGGCTGCGTGTGGAGAAGCAAGATAGTAAGATCCGAAAATACGACAATTGACGTCCGTCATCCAGCCCGATTTGGCCGATGCCGGAGGATTGTTGGAAAAAGAAACAAAGAAGATGAAGATACCAAACAACAAGAAATACCTCTACCCTGCCCTTGCAGGCGTGGTGGCCATCGTGGCTCTCGTGGCCTACTTTTTCTTCGCCTCCGTCTCGACGCAGGCGGAGACCTTCTATGTCTATATCGACAGCGACGATACGCAGGACTCGGTGTTTGCCAAGATTGAACCGAAGGCTTCGCCCATGGCTATGGCCGGACTCACGACACTGCTGCGCCACACGGACTACAGCACACACGTACACACCGGACGCTACGCCGTCAACCCCGGCGATGGGGCACTGCGGCTGTTCCGCAGACTGAGGAACGGACAGCAGAGTAGCGTGCGGCTGACCATCCCCGAGGCACGTACCATGGAACGGCTGGCGGCACTGCTGTCCCGAAAACTGATGCTCGACTCGGCCAGCATCGCACAGGCACTGACATCGGAAGAGACCTGCAACAAATACGGCTACGACACGTGTACCGTCACTGCGATGTTTGTGCCCGACACCTACGAGGTCTACTGGGACATCAGCACTGACGCGCTGCTGCAGCGCATGGCGCACGAACACGACCGCTTCTGGAAGGGGGAGCGCACGGACAAAGCTAAGGCTCGGCAACTCACACCCGTGGAGGTGGCTACCCTGGCCAGCATCATCGACGAGGAAACGGCCAACACCGCCGAGAAGCCGATGATAGCCGGGATGTACTTGAACCGCCTCAAGACAGGGATGCCCCTGCAGGCCGACCCCACCGTGAAGTTCGCTCTCAGGCAGTTTGGTCTGAAGCGCATCTACACCAAACAGACACGCTTTCAGAGTCCGTACAACACCTACGCCAACGAGGGACTGCCCCCGGGTCCCATCAAGATAGCCTCCATCAAGGGCATTGATGCTGTGCTCAACGCTGTTGACCACGACTATCTCTATATGTGTGCGAAGGAGGATTTCTCCGGCACCCATAACTTCGCCAAGACCTACGCCGAGCACCTGAAGAATGCCGCACGCTACTCCAAGGCACTCAACGAACGGGGGATTCAATAAGCAGACCGCGGATTATGCCCTTACCCACCGACGAACAGCGACTGGAACGACGGCTGTTGGGTCAGTTTCAGAAGGCCATGAAGCAATACCGCCTCATCGAGGACGGCGACCGGGTGCTCGTGGCCTTGTCCGGTGGCAAGGACTCGCTGTTCCTGCTGGAGATGCTGGGGCGGCGCGCCAAGATTGAACGGCCGCAGTTTCAGGTGGAGGCCATCCACGTGAGGATGGAGAACATCGCCTACGAGAGCGACCTTCGGTATCTGGAAGACTTTGCCGAAGCCGTCAATGTGCCGCTCCATGTCGTGACCACGTCCTTCGACCCCACCATCAATCCGCGCAAGCCGGCCTGCTTCCTCTGTTCGTGGAACAGGCGCAAGCAGATTTTCAACCTCGCCCAGCAAATCGGATGCAACAAGATTGCGTTGGGACACCATCAGGACGACATCATTCATACGGCACTGATGAACCTCTCCTTTCAAGGACATTTCTCCAGTATGCCCCCACTGCTCCACATGGAGAAGATGCCGCTCGCCCTCATCCGTCCGCTCTGCCTCTGCCACGAGGCCGACATCAAGGCGTATGCCGAGCAGCACGGCTACCGGAAGCAACAGAAGCTGTGTCCCTACGAACGGGACACCAAGCGCACGGAGATTGCGGCACTCTTTCAAAAGATGGAAACGCTCAACCCCGAGGCGCGCTACTCCATCTGGAACGCGCTCGAAGCGGACAGCTTTCAGCAACAACAGCAGTAGAGGGCGACCACCCCATACGTTAGGGAAAGCACGGCCACGGGTACGCGGCAGTAGCGTTCTTCATAGACGGCAGACTTTGCCACCACAAGGAGATACATCCTGTAGACAGCAACCCCGACCAGTGCGCCCCACAGCAGTCCTGCGAGGATGTCACCGGGATAGTGTACACCGAGATACATCCGCGTCCAGCAGTTGACCAGCGACCAACCGACCAAAAAGCAGGTCAGCAGGCGGTTACGCGCCAACAGCGAGAAGAATACGGCCAGGCTGAACGTATTGGCGGCATGAGCAGAGAAGAAACCATAGTTGCCGCCCCGGTAGCCGTCAACCACCTTGACGAGCATCCCAATCTCCGGGTCGTGGGTCGGTCGCCAACGCGCCACCAGCGGTTTGACGAGCGTGTCGTCGACCGTTCCTGCCAATACCACGCAAAGTCCTGCCGCCGCCAGTATCATCACCACCTGCCGCACGTTGCGGTTGGCCCGAACCACCATATAAAGCAGGGCGACATAGAGCGGAATCCACGTGCGAGCGTTGGTGAGCACCATCGCCAGACGATCCACAAACAGCGAGTCGCTGCCGTTGAACCACAGCAGCAGTTGCTTGTCAAACTGTATGAGGGTTTCCATAGTGGACGGGGATTATATCATCTCGATGTCTGCCACAGCGATCCACCCCTGCTTGCCGTCCGCCAGCCGAATCTCGCGCCACCCCTTCATCGACGAGTCGGTCACGGTGACGCGTGTGCCTTCGTGGAGCATGAAGAGCGTAGTGCCGTTCTTGGCCGGGGTACTTCTGACCGCCACTGCCGGGGTCATCACCACCGCACCCGTGCGGTGCAACAGCTTGTCGCGCTGCTGCCAGGCAAAGAGATTGGACAGGAAGAACACCAACACCAGGGCAAGGGCACCAAAGAAGCCCGCCTTCCGAAGCCACACCATATCCACGAAGAGGTAGACCAATGCCAGCACGATGGCCACGGCCAGTGCAACCAGTGCCGTCCACGCCCATGCGTCGACACTCATCAGATTGACGAGGGAACGATACCATGTGACGAAGAACATCTCCGTCTCGGGCGTGATGCGGTCGATGGTCTTCGACTGCGCCATCTGCAGGTTGAAGCGGATGTCCTCATCGCCGGGCGACAGCAGCAGGGCACGCTCGTAGTTGAGCACGGCGCGCGTCATATTGTCGGTGCGGTAATAGGCATTGCCGAGATTGTAGTACAGGTCGGCATCAGCCCCCTGCCGCAGCAACTGCTCGTAGAGGCGGATGGCCTGCTGGTAACGCTCCTGGGCATAGGCACTATCGGCAGCCGCCTTCGTCACGGGCTGTGCCTGCATCGGCAGAACCGCCAAGAGCAGCAGGGCAAGCACTAACTTCTTCATGATTTCACCTCTCTTCCTTTTTCTATTGACGTAATGGCCTCAACAGCCGCATCGTACACCTTGTTCATATTGCCGTGCACATCACCCGGTGCGTAGCGTGCAAACTCACACTCGTCCAGTGCACCGAGGAAGAGCTGGATGGTGTCGGCTGTCACTCCCCGTCCGTTCAGTTGCGCACTGATGTTCTCGCGCGAGAGCTGGGCCACGGGGATGTTGAGCTTGTCACCGACATACCCCCAGAGGGCGCGCAGCACCTCGTCGTAGAATTCGTTTTGGTTGTTGGCCTTCATCAGCTTGGCGGCCTTGCGCAAGCGGCGCGAAGCCACCTTGTTGGCGCGCTTGCCGCGCATCTTCACGATGTCCGCACGGTCGATGGCCCGCTGGCGGAACACGACAAAGAGGGTGACGAAAGTGCCGAGCAACACCGCAAGCACAATCCAGTAAGCCACCGACGCAAAGAACGAGTCGCCGAGCGTCACAGGACGGATGTCGCCGGTCTTGATGTAGCGGATGTCCTTGTTGACCTGCTGGAGTTCCTCACTGGCATAGGTGCGCGAACCGCCACCACTGCCCTTCTGCACCTTCAGCGTGAAGGGTTGCGAGCGCAGGGTCTTGTAGCTGCCACTCTTCGTGTCGAAATAGACGAACTCCACGGGTTGCAGTTCGTAGGTGCCCTGGTGGCGCGGCACGATGAGCACATCGTAAACCATGTTGCCCTCAATGCCGTTGGTCGACAACTTGGTTTTGTCCGTCACCTTGGCATCATACTGGTCGAAGTCCTTCGGCAGCACGATGGTCGGCTGCTTGATGAGTTTCATATTGCCCACGCCGCTCACCACGATGCGCAGGGTGACCGGGTCGTTGGCCTTCACCTTGTCCTTATCCAGACTGGCCGAGAGCGAGAACGTTCCCACGCCGCCCGAGAAATTGGACGGGCGCGCCGGCAGTGGGTCTACCGTAACGGTCAGTCCCGGTGCCTTGATGACCTTCTTCACCTCCGTATATCCCGAACCGCCGTTGAAGAACGCCTCGAACGGGTCTACATCGCGGTTCTCCAGCATCACCATACCCTCGTAGTCGAGGCTCGGTATCTCCAACTTTCCCGTGGTCTGCGGAAACATCACATACTGCTGCCACGTCACGGTGCGATAAGGCCGTCCGTTGAGCGTCTCAATGTGGAAACTCTTCTGCTGCGGCAGCGGCACCTCACGCGTGTAGAAGCTCTTTAGGTCGGGCATCTTGCCCGTGAGCGAGGTTAGGTTGACCAGCGTATAGACCTTGTAGGTCAGCAGTATCGGCTCCTGCTCATGGACGCGACTCTTGTTGGCACTGACCTTCATAAACAGGGCGTTGCCCGAGATATGGCCGTTGGAAGCCTGCGCTCCACTGCCGTTCCCGGAACGCTGTCCGCGCCCCTGCTGCGACGACGATGCACTGCCCGACACCTTGACGTGCAGCACATTGGAGTGCATCTGCTTGCCGTCCACCTTCGCCCGTGCGGCAGGGATGGTGTAGTTGCCGGCCTTGTTGGCACAGACGATGTAGGTGAAGGTGACGGACGAGGAACTGGAGGTCTTGCCGTTGACCATCTGAAAGCTCGACTGCGAGCTGGTGCTGGGTCCCATCAGCACCTCCAGTGCCTCCGGGATGTTTCCGGCGCGGAACTCCTCCACGTTGTCGGTATTGACGGTATAGGTCAGACGGAACTGCTCGCCGACGGCCACCTGTGCCGGGGCGCGCCCCACGATGCTCTGTCCGAGCGCGGCGGTGCACGTCAGCAGCATCACGGCCAGCGGCAACCACCGCAGCCTCCTCTGCCTTGTCCTGTCCTGTATGTTCTTGTTCATAGTCCTTTTTATTTTGGTCAGCGCGATGCCCCTACCAGTTCTTCTGCAGGCGGCGGCGCTGCGGCTGCTGCTGGAGTTTCTTGATGCGCTGCTGCGTGTTCTTCTCCTCCTGCATGGCGGCGTTCAGCAGCTGTTCGGCATTCTCCCGACTCATCTGCGGTTTCTGCTGTTGCTGTTGTTGCTTCTCCTGTTGCTTGGATTGCTGTTGCTTGTTGTCTTCCTTCTTGTCCTGCTTCTGCTTGTCGTCCTGTTTCTGTTTGTCGTCTTGCTTCTGCTGTTGCTGTTGTTTCTGCTGACGCTTGCACAGCTCCAGGTTGTAGCGTGTCTCGTCGTCACCGGGATTGTTGCGCAGGGCTTCCTTGTAGGCTTCAATGGCTTCACCATACATCTTGAGCGTCTGGCAAATCGTACCGATATTGTGGTAAGCCTGTGCACGGCGGTAGGGGTTCTGTTCGAGTTTGGCTGCTTGTTGATACTGTTGGATGGCAGCAGAGTCCTTGCGCTGCATCAGCAGGGCATTGCCTAAGTTGTAGACGGCCTGCGGATTACGGTCGTTGCGCTCCAAGGCCTTGCGGTAACTGGTTTCCGCCTTGGCATAATTCCCAGCGCGGAACTCTCGGTTGCCCTTTCTGACAGCGTCACGATCCGTCTGCGCCTGCACACTCAGCGTGGCCAACAGCAGAAGGACGGCGGTCGCTGTCTTCCTGCGACTGAACAGGTGTAGCTTGCCCAGGTGCGGATTGCGCACCTCTAAGATGCAGATTTCCGCCACGAGCAACAGCAGCACCAAGATGGCCACGGCCTGGAACTGCTCATCGAAATCGCTGTACACAGTCATTGACGTTTCCTTCTTGGACAGCTTGTCCAGTTCGGCATTGAGCTGCTCCTGCGCATTGGCGTTGTTCTCCACGTGGATGTAGGCTCCGCCACCGGCCTCCGCCACCTGTTTACACATCTCTTCGTTCAAGGCCGACATAACGGTTTGTCCCGTCTCGTCCTTGATGTAGTCCTGTGTGCCATTGATGGGAATGGGGGAACCCTTCGGCGAACCGATGCCCAGCACGAACACACGCATCCCCTTGTCCTTGGCCTCGCGGGCAGCTTCCAGTGCCCCACCCTCGTGGTCCTCACCGTCGGTAATCACGATGATGGCCTTGCCGATACCCTGTTCCTGCGTGAAGCTGTTGACAGCCATCCGTATGGCGGCGGCAATGTCCGTACCCTGCACGCTGATCATGGAGGGGTCAATGTTGCCGAGGAACATCTTGGCCGACACGTAGTCGCTCGTGATGGGCAACTGCACGAAGGCGTCGCCGGCAAAGACAATCAGTCCCACCTTGTCGTCGGTGAAATGGTCAACGAGGTTTTCCACCATCATCTTGGCGCGTCCCAAGCGGCTCGGTGCCACGTCCTCCGCCATCATGGAGTTCGACACGTCCATGGCGATGATGGTCTCAATGCCCGTCCGCTTCTCGCGGTTAATCTTAGTGCCCATCTGCGGTCGCGCCAACATGACAATCATCAAAGCCAGGGCGGCCAGCAGCAGGGTGAACTTAACGCGAGGACGCAGGCGCGACACGTCGGGAGTCAGCGCACGCACCAGTCGGGCGTCGCCAAACCGCAGCAGGCGTTTCTTCTGCCGGTAGGCTGTCCACCACCCGATGGCTACCATCACGGGAATCCATACGAGCAGATAGAGATATATGGGGTCTTCAAATCGAAACATAATACTCCAACATTTTTAAGGTAGTTTTCTGAATAGCGTCAGCCGCAGCAGCATCTCAAGCAGCAGCAGCACGAAGGCAGCTACGGCAAAGGGCTGGTAGGCTTCGTACCGCTTGCTGAACTGCGTCACGTTCAGCTTCGACTTCTCCAACTTGTCAATCTCGCGGTAGATGTTCTGCAGTTCCTTGTTGTTGGTGGCGCGGTAGAAGCTGCCGTCCGTGGCCGCAGCAATGTCGCTCAGCGTCTTGCTGTCTATCTCCACGGGGATGTTGACATACTGCACGCCGCCAGCCACGGGCATCGGATAGGGAGCAACCTTGTTGGTGCCCACCCCGATGGTGTAGACGCGGATGCCGAGGCTCTTGGCAATCTCCGCCGAGGTCATCGGTGAGAGGTCGCCTCGGTTGTTGCTGCCGTCGGTAAGGAGAATCACGACCTTGCTCTTCGCCTTGGAGTCCTTCAGACGACTCACGGCATTGGCCAGTCCCATACCGATGGCCGTTCCGTCCTCGATGAGTCCGCGCGTGGCCAGGTCGGTGCGCACGCCCCGCAGCAGGTTCAGCACCGAGGCATGGTCGGTGGTCATCGGACACTGCGTGAACGCCTCACCGGCAAAGATGGTCAGTCCGATATTGTCGTTGGGACGGCCGGCAATGAACTCAGCGGCCACCTGCTTGGCCGCCTCGATGCGGTTCGGCTTCAGGTCTTCCGCCAACATAGAACCCGACACGTCCATCGCCATCATGATGTCTATGCCCTCCACCGACTTGTTCTTCCATGCGTTGTGTGTCTGCGGACGAGCCAGTATCAACACCAGCAACACGAAGACCGCCAACCGCAGCAGCATCTGCAGCGGCATCAGCGTCACCTTCCAGCTGCGCGCCGCAGAGCGGTAGGCATGGGTGTCGCTCAACCGCACGGTAGGCTCGGTCTTCTTCCGATACATCAGATACCATATTATATAAGGTATCAGGAGTATCAACAGCAGCAGGTATTCTTTATTTGCAAATTCCATGGTCGTTCGTCTTTATATCCACTCACCTAACAGCAGTACCTGATAGACTGCGTAGGCCAGCATCGCCACACACGCCACTGTCAGCACACCGATGACCGTCCGCAGCAGCCGTCGCATCTTCTGCGAGCGCTGGTCGGCCTCCGTCAGTTCCGGCTTCTTCACCTCTTCTGGTGCGACCGTCTCCTGTTTCGTCTGGTCAATAAACGCAATGGCATTGACGAGGTTAGCGTCGTTCTCGTTAATCAGCGTGGAGTACTTGGCAAACTTCACGAGGTCGGCAGTGGTGAAGAGCTGGCGCAGCTCGTCAATCATCGTCTGGTCGCCAGCAGCCGTCAGACGCTCTATAATCTCGCCACTGGTCATCTCCATGGCCGAGAAATGATACCGCTCCTCGATGTATTTGCGCAGCGTGTCAGTGAGTTTCGTATAGTATTCCTTCGGGTTGTCAGAGGCCACCATGCGGTCTGCCTTGATCTGTGCAATCCGCTCCATCGCCTTCTGATGCGGCAAGAGCCGTTTGACGATACGCAGCGTCTTGATGATGGGACGGTTGTCGCGCAGGCGGAGACCCAAATAGCCAGCCAGTGCCATGAGCAACAGTGAGAAGACGCTCAACCAGAAAGGCAGTGCCCACTCGCTCCATGAGAACGGGTTGTCTTGCACGTCTTTCGGTCCGAAGAACTTGTCCAGCTTCGTCGTGTCAACCTCCATCTCCAGCACCTTCAGTGCCAGGTTCTTGGTCGAATACGTCTTGCCGTTCACCTTGACGCGAAACGGCGGCAGGTAGTAGAGCTTCCCATCGAAGGAGGTCAGGGTATAGACGCGGCTGACGCGCTGCCGTCCGTCCGCAGCCTCCTCGGTCTGTTCCTCCCCGGTGGCCAGCACCTCCACACCGGGCACGATGTTCTGGCGCGGCTTGAACGTGGGCATCGTGACCTTGGACTGCTGGGGCACGGTGGCCGTCACCGTCACGTGTACCTGCTCGCCAATCAGCATCTCCAGCGAGTCGATGCGAGCCTCCACGTCAACCTGTGCCAAGAGCGGCACGGGCAGGCAAAGCAACAGATATAGTATAAACTGTCTCATAGCCGTCAACTCCTCTTTTTGAACAACAATAAAAGGTGCTTCACGAAGTCCTCGCCCGTCGAGATGCTGACCATGTCGACATTACTCTTGTTCATCGTCTCGCGCAGACGCTGCTGCGTGCCGTTCCAATATTGCTCGTGAGCGCGGCGCAACCGCTTGCTGCTGGTGTCGATATACTGCTCATAGCCCGTCTCTGCGTCCACCACGCGCATCAGTCCCACATCGGGCAGCGTCCGCGCAAAGCGGTCGTAGACTTGCACGGCCACGACATCGTGTTTCCGATTGCAGATCTGCAGGGGGCGCAGGAAATCCTTCCTGTCGTAGAAATCGCTGAGGATAAAGGCAGTGCAGCGGTGTTTCACCACACTCGTCAGGAGCTGCAGGGGCACCTCCATGTCCGTGCGCCGACTCTCGGGATGGAAGTCCAGCATCTCACGGATGATGTACAGGATGTGCTTGCGCCCCTTCTTGGGCGGAATGTATTTCTCTATCTTGTCGGAGAAGAACATCACCCCGATTTTGTCGTTGTTCTGAATGGCACTGAAAGCGATGGTGGCGGCTATCTCCGTCACCATCTCGCGCTTCAGCTGTCCCTGCGTGCCGAAGTCAAGCGAACCGCTGACGTCAATGAGCAACATGACGGTCAGCTCGCGCTCTTCCTCAAAGACCTTGACGTAGGGACGGTGGAAACGTGCCGTCACATTCCAGTCAATGTCGCGCACGTCGTCGCCGTACTGGTACTCGCGCACCTCGCTGAAGGCCATACCGCGCCCCTTGAAGGCGGAATGGTATTGCCCCGCAAAGACGTTGGTGCTCAGTCCACGGGCTTTGATTTCAATCTTCCTTACCTTTTTCAGTATCTCAGCGGTTTCCATTAAGGCACTTCCACTTTATTGATAATCTTCGAAACGATTTCCTCGCTGGTCACGTTGCTGGCCTCGGCCTCGTAGGTCAGTCCGATGCGGTGGCGCAGCACATCGTGAGCCACGGCGCGGACATCCTCGGGCACTACGTAGCCACGGCGCTTGATGAAGGCGTAGGCACGGGCGGCCTTGGCCAGGTTGATGGACGCACGCGGACTGCCGCCGTAGGCCACGAAGTCTTTCAGCTCCTTCAGTCCGTAGCGGTCGGGATAGCGTGTGGCAAACACGATGTCGGCGATATACTGTTCGATTTTCTCATCGATATACACCTCGCGCACCACGTCACGGGCGGCGAGAATCTCTCTCGCGGTCGTCACGGGCTTCACCTCGGGCAACTTCCCGGCGATGTTCTCGCGGATGATGCGCTTCTCCTCCTCCAGCGTGGGATAGCTGATGACCACCTTCAGCATGAAACGGTCCATCTGTGCCTCGGGCAGCGGATAGGTGCCCTCCTGCTCGATGGGGTTCTGCGTGGCCATCACCAGGAACGGCGTGGGCAGGTCGAAGGTGTCCTTGCCGATGGTCACCTGCTTCTCCTGCATGGCCTCCAACAGCGCACTCTGCACCTTGGCCGGTGCGCGGTTGATTTCGTCGGCCAGCACGAAGTTGGCAAACACCGGTCCCTGCTTCACCTGGAACCGCTCGTCCTTCTGCGAGTAGATCATCGTACCCGTCACGTCAGCCGGCAACAAGTCCGGTGTGAACTGTATGCGGCTGTACGATGCGTCAATCAACTGTGAAAGGGTCTTGATGGCCAGTGTCTTGGCCAGTCCCGGCACACCCTCCAACAGGATGTTGCCGTCGCTGAGGAGTCCGATGAGCAACGAGTCCACCAGATGCCTCTGGCCTACGATTACCTGGTCCATGCCCGTCACGAGATTGGTGACGAAGCCGCTTTGCTGTTCTATCCGGATGTTGAGTTCGCGGATGTCGATTGATTCTGCCATAATAGTTATGTTCGATTTATTTGTTTCTGTTTTTTCGGTTTGCAAAAGTAATCAATTCCAAGTGGAAAGTGCGCGTCTGAGTTTCTAAATAATATTAAAAAGGTTTTCACCATCTTACAATTTAAGAAACTTTTTCATCTCGTAACATTTTGTCTGCAAACTTGCGAGATGTTTAGACCAAATCGAAAACGCCGGTCGGACTCTTGCGCTTGAGCACCTCCAACTGGACATCCACTCCCGCGATAATGCCGTGGCTGCGCAGGATGCTCTCCACCGTCTTGCGAGCCAGTTCCGGGTGGTTGTTCTCCTGGCTGAGGTGGCAGAGCCACACGTGTTTCAGGTGCTCGCTCATGTTCTCCACCAGGGCCTCGCCACACTCCTTGTTGCTTAGGTGGCCGGTCGGCGAGAGGATGCGCCGCTTGAGGTGGGGCGGATACGGCCCGTTCTTCACCATCTCCACGTCGTGGTTGGCTTCTATCACCAGGTAGTCGGCCTTGGTGATGTACGCTTTCATCTCGTCCGTCACGTGCCCCACATCGGTCATCATGCAGAAGGTCACACCCTCCGCCTCTATCATGTAGCCCACGTTGTCCGTGCTGTCGTGCGGCACACCGAAGGGTGTCACCGTGAAGTCGCCGATGGTGAAGGTCACACCCTTTTCTATATACCGCTTGTGGTCCATCGGCACTTTCTGCAGGACACAATAGTTCTTGCCGATGCCCTCATGCACCGCCTTCGTCGCGTACACCGGCACCAGACATTCCTTGCTGAAGGCTCCCACCGACTTGACGTGGTCGGCGTGGTCGTGGGTCACAAGCACGTGGTGTACCTGCGAGAAACTCATCCCATACTCTCTGAAGCTTTTCTTCAGTCCCCTAAGTCCTACTCCGATATCTATCAAAAGTCCATCCGTCGGTGTGGTCAACAAATAGCAATTTCCGCTGCTGCCGCTGCCAAAGGATATAAATCTAAGCATTTTTGTTGTTATTTTGCGTGCAAAAGTACAAAAAAGAAATCACATCCTTCCCATCCCGGCCTTGATTTTTGGATATTTTAAGCATCTGCCGGAGTGACCCATGGACGGGCCATAGGGTCAGAACGGCAGTCCCACGGCGAAATGGAAGGCGAAGTCGCGCCCGAAGTCTGGATGGAGCAAGGGATAGTGTTCCTTCGAGGTGGTGTAGGCCGGATTGACGGCCTTCATACCCATGTCGAAGCGCAGGATGAAATAGCCGAAGTTCAAGCGGAAGCCCATACCGTAGCTCACGGCCAGCTGTTTCCAGAACGCGTCGAGCTTGAACTGTCCGCCGGGTTGGTCGTCGTAGGCACGGAGCGTCCAGATGTTTCCAGCATCCACAAACAATGCACCACCGATTTTCCAGAACAGGTGGGTGCGGTATTCCACGTTGAGGTCCAGCTTCATGTCGCCCGTCTGGTTGATGAAGTCGATGCGTCCGTCCTTGCTGACGTAGCCACCGGGACCCAGTCCGCGCACGCTCCATCCGCGCACACTGTTGGCACCGCCCGAGAAATAGCGTTTCTCGAAGGGCAGGATGTTGCTGTTGCCGTAGGGATAGGCCACACCCAGTCCGGCGTGGAACACGAGTTGGTCGTTGTAGTCCAGCTGGATGTTACGCGTGAAGTCGAGGTCGCCCTTCACATACTGCGCATAGGCAATGTCAACCAGCGTGTACTGTCCGTCCGCGTTCTTGTGGAAATGCAGGCCGTGTGCCAGTCCGTGGAGCAGGTTGCCGGCCGTCTCAGCATTGGCCTTGATGGCGATGCGTCCGTTGTTGTACGTGTACCCCACCCCAAACTTCATGATGAAGAGGTTCTCGTAGTTGTAGCGGAGGATGGCGTTCTTGCTCCCCGTGTCGTTGAGATACTCGTTGCGGAACGTCTCACTAATCCACGGCATGGAGACGTAGTTGAGGTCCAGCAGGTCGATGCGGTAGCGGTCGTGGTGGCGGCTGTCGTTCCATTTGTATTTCCACGCCACGGAAAAGACGCGGCGGTGGAACTCCGGGCGGTTCTGCAAGTCGTAGAGCATTGACACCTCGCTGGTGGCGTTGACGCGCTGGCGGAAAGGGCTGGACAGTCCGGGGGCAATAAACCGGGGGAAGGTGAGGCGCGTCTCCACGCTGTACTCCTCGAAGTTGTCATTGCCGTAGCCCTCCAGTCCCTTGATGGCCTCGAAGGCTCCGCGCAGCTCCACCGTCAGGTTCTCCGCGCCACGGAACAGGTTACGGTTCTGGTAGGCCAGCGTCGCGGCCGCACCGAGGTCGCCGGCGGTATTGGTGCCTTCGGGCTGGAACGAGATGACCGATGGCTTGTTGGTGCTCACGTATATGTTGCAGTCTAACAGGTTCTCCTGGGGGTGCTCGTCCCACGCGACACTGGTGTATCTGACACTGCCGAGCCGTCCGAAACGGGTGTAGGTGTCTTGTAGATTTTGTGCGGAATAGGGTTCTCCCGGGCGGATGAGCGTGTTGCGCCACAGCACGCCTCGGCGGAGGTGGATGATGGAGTCTTCGCTGTCGCCACTCAGATGCGTCACCTTCCCGATGCGGTAGCACTGGTGCGGCACCTCCTGTCCGTCGTGGTCGGTGTTGGCGTGAACCACCAGCGTCAGCGCGATGTCCCGCTCCCCAGCCACGGAGTCGGCGCGGAAGGTGATGAAGTCCTTGTGGAAGCGGAAATAGCCCTGGTTGGTCAGCACCTCCACCAGTCTGTTGCGCTCCCTGTCGAGGTTCTCCACACTGAAGCGCATACGCTCCCGCAGTCCCCTGTTCTCCGGCAGGTCCAGCCGCAGCAGCCGCGCCACGGCGGTGTCCCGCACCTCATAGTCCACCTTCCCGATGCGATAGGGCTGTCCGGGACGGACGCGGTAGGTCACGCTGACCTTGCGCCCCTTTTCCTTCACCACCGTATCAACGGCAGCACGCAGGTAGCCCATGTTCTGCAACCGCATCCGCAGGTCGCCCACCGAGCGTCGCGTGCTCAGCGTGTCGTAGACAACGGGAGCCTCACCGATATTCTTCAGCGTGCGGTTGATCCAGCGCGACGAGTCGCGTCCGGCCAGCGAATAGGTGGCCAGGGGCAGCTTCACGGAGGAGAACCACCGCGTGTTGCCCCTCTGTCGCACATACGACTTAAGGTCGGAGGCGTTCACATCCGGATATTTCCCCTCGCACTCCACCTTCACGCGGTGGAGCAGGTATTCGCCTTCCGGCACATATTTAGTCTCGGAGCAACCGCACAGCACCAGTGCAGCCATCCCCATCCACAGTACCCTTATATATCCCATTTCGTGTGCAAAGGTACGATTAAGCGAGCGAAACGCAAAAGAAAACCTCGTTTTCTTTTCGTTTCCGAGCGTGAGTACCTTCGACGCGTAGCGTCAGAGGTACGATTAAGCGAGGGAAATGCCAAAGAAAATCGAAGGTTAGGTGCCACAACGGGTATCGACCGGAATACGCAGAAAAAGAATCTTGTCAAAGTCAGGCGTAGTGGCCGTTTCGGGTGAGAAAAGTTAAAGGAGGGGTAAAAACCTTGAGTCG
>CAVFBU010000049.1:0-16019 GCA_963620725.1 Vescimonas coprocola | reverse complement strand
GGGTGATGCTCTTCAAGCGCACGTAAGATCCGTCCTCAATGTAGCGGCTGCTCCATGCGTCGTTGTCGTTCGGGTCGTTGATAGAGGCGCGCGGCATGGAAGCGGCAGGATTGCTCACGAATACGGTGGCGATGTTGTCATACCAGTTGCCCGTGGTGTTTCCGTCCTTAGGACTGAGTATGGCGCGGTTGTTCACATCGGCGAGTTGGTTGGTCCATGCCGAGTTCATATGGGTAAGCTTTTTCTTCATATAGTTGCCCACCTTGCCACCAACGCTACCATTGATGAATATGTTGAGGTCAAAGTTCTTGTAGCGGAAGGTATTGTTCCAACCGAAGGTGAACTTGGGCAGCGGAGAACCGATGTTGGTCTTGTCGTTCTCGTCGATGATACCATCACCGTTGACATCCTTGTATTTCACGTCACCCACGTAGGTGGTGTTGGTGCGGCTATACTTGGTAGGATCGGTACTCCATACCTTCTTGCCGTTCTCGTCGGTTTCGATGGGGTTGTTCTTCTGCAGCGTGTTCACGGGAGAATTGATGATGTCCTCAAACGACTGATAGACACCTTCCACCTCATAGCCGTAGAAATTGTAGAGCGACTCACCAGGAGTAGAACGCGACACGACGTCGGTCCACTGACCATAGCCCAAGATGGCAGTACTGCCAGAGAGGCTCTTCAGTTTGTTGCGGTTGATGGAGAATGTCACCTCTGATGACCAGTCGAAGTTCGCCGTCATAACGGGTTTCACATTGAGTGCCATTTCCACACCGGAGTTCAAGATAGTACCATAGTTGCCGTAAGGAGCAGCAAGTGCAGACGATGCGTTTCCGCTGGTACCCATGATAGAGGGCAGAACGAGTTGCATCAACATATCCTTCGACTCCTTGCGATACCAATCGAAGGTGAAGTTGATACGGTTGTTGAGGAAGCCGAGGTCGAGACCTACATTGAACTGCTCCTGGGTTTCCCACTTGATGTCAAGGTTCTTGAGGTTGGAGGGCTTGTAACTGGTGCCAAGACCGGTCTCCATAACACCCATTGACGAACCCCACTTGTAGCCGCCGATACCTGCGTTACCGGTCTGACCCCAACCCAAACGGAGCTTACCATTGGTGAGCCATGAACCTGCAACCTTCTGGATGAAATTCTCGTTGGAGAAGCGCCATGCGAGGGCTACGGAGTGGAAACCTGCCCAACGCTTGTTGGGACCGAAGTTGGAAGAACCATCGTAACGATAGGTATAGGTGGCCAGATAGCGGTCGTCGTAGTTGTAGGTCTCACGGGTGAAGAATGAAGCCATGGAAGAGCTTCCCCATCCTGAGTTAATCTGTGGGTCGCCCGTACCGAGAGCCGGATTGTGTACGATGTCGCTGGGAAGGTTGGTGTTGTAGACTGCTGCATAGTCATACTTGGACTCCCAACACTCCTGACCGAGCATGGCCGACACGCTGTGCTTGTCGATACTGAAGTTGTAGGTAAGGTAGTTGTTGAGCGACCAGTAGTTGGCACTGTTCTTCTGTATGCGGCTTTGGTTGTTGTCGCGAGTCCAAGTACCGAGGTTCACCTTCGGCTTGTAGGTCTCGGCCTTCGATGAGTTGATATCGTAACCGAGCTGGACGTGCCACGTGAGGTTCTTGATGGGGGTGATGTCGGCGAAGATGCTACCGTTCAAAGTCTGGCGTCCGAGCAAAATGTCGTCCATGAGAGCCATGGCAATGGGGTTGGGGTTGGTATAACCTTCCTTGGATACGCTGGAGTAGCTTCCGTCGATATTGTAAATAGGTATATCAGGCGTTGTGGTGAGCGAGTAGCTGATAAGACCTTCATCACCATCGGCCAGTTTCAGACTCTCGTCTGTCTTTGCAAAGGTGGTGTTCACACCCAGTTTAAGCCACTTCTTGAGTTGTGCGGTGAGGTTGACGCGCACCGAGAAACGATTGAAGTCACTACCAAGGATCGTACCGTCTTGGTCGGCATAGCTTCCTGACACATAGTAATTCACCTTGTCAGTACCTCCCTCTGCAGAAGCCTGGTGGGAGTGCTGCCATGCTGTACGGAACACGGCATCCTGCCAGTTGGTACCCACACCAAGGATGGAGGGGTCGCTGAACGTCTTGTCGGGCTGGGAGATCTCACCTTGCGCAGCCAGTGTGTTGTAGAATTGTGCGAACTCGCGCAGATTGAGCATGTCGAGACGCTTGTTCTGACGGCTTGAAGTGACAGAACCACTATAAGAGAACTTGGCCTCGCCGGACTTACCCTTCTTGGTGGTGATGAGCACGACACCATTGGCACCCTGAGAACCATAGATGGCCGTAGCCGATGCGTCCTTGAGCACTTCCATGCTCACAATATCAGAAGGGTTGATGAGCGAGAGAGGCGACACTGCCGAGTGAGAGCCGTTGCCGAGCGCATCGCCGAGTCCGAGCGAGTGGCCGCTGTTGCTCTGAGAGTTGTAGATGACACCGTCGACAACGTAGAGAGGCTCGGTATTGGCATTGATGGTGGCAATACCACGCACGTTCACCGATACGGCCGAGCCTGGCTGACCTGAGGTCTGTGTGGCTGACACACCCGAGATACGTCCCTGGAACGCTTGGTCGACATTGGTGATAGGAGCCGACCTCAGTGTCTTCTCGTCCATGGAGGCGGAGGCACCGGCCAAGTCGCTCTTCTTCATCGTACCATAACCGACAACCACGACTTCGTCGAGCATCTTCTTGTCTTCCTCAATCGTGATGTCGTAAGAGGTTTTGCTGTCAACCTTCACTTCCTTGGTGACGTAACCGATGTAGGAAATGACAATGGTCTGTCCCGGGTTGACGTTCAGGGTGAACTTACCGTCGAAGTCGGTGGCCACACCGTTCGTTGTACCTTTCACCACTACACTTGCACCAATCACGGGACCCATCGCGTCGCTGACGGTACCCGTAATCTTCTTGGACTGTTGAACTGCCTGTACCGATGCTTCGGCGTGTGCGGCCGTCATCGGGGCAACCCCCCACAACAGCGAACACGTACCCATCAACAGGGCAGTCTTTCTGATTCTTTGGTTCATACTTTAGGTATTAATAAATAATGTAATAAACATAGTTTTGGTCGCGGTCACACTGAACCACGGTGCAAAGTTAGCACAAACGGACGAAAAACGATAATGTTTTGATGCCCATCTATAATACTATTTTGCCATTTTAAAGAAAGTACAAGCCAACACCTTATATATAATACTTTTTTTACACCCGTTGCTTGGCCAATCGGAAGATTATGCGTACCTTTGACCCTGCAATCAAAAAAACGATACGAAGATGAAACACTATCTGTCCATCACAACGATGGTGGCCGCACTGGCTCTCACGGCGTGCGGCCCCAAGAAGGCCAATGACCCGCTGGCGGAGTCGGGACGTACCCAACGCACGGAAAACCTGCTGACCAACCTCAAAGCCTACGGCGACAGCGGCATCTACCTGTTCGGCCACCACGACGACACCGTCTACGGCATCGGATGGAAGGGCGACTCGGCCCGCTCTGACGTACACAGCGTATGCAACGACTACCCTGCCCTATTGAGTTTCGACCTCGGACACATCGAGTTAGGAGACTCGGTCAACCTCGACGGTGTGCCGTTCGACCGCATACGGCAGGAGATTTTCAACCATTTCAACCGTGGCGGCGTGGTCACGCTGTCATGGCATCTGGACAATCCGCTGTCGGGAGGCACCGCCTGGGTGGCCGACTCGTTGAAGGCGATAGAGACCAAGACCGTAGTGGCCGTGCTGGAAGGTGGAGAGAAACACGAGGTGTTCTTGGGATGGATGGACCGGGTGGCCAACTTCCTCAACAGTCTGGAGACCCCATACGGCGTGAAGGTGCCTGTCATCTTCCGTCCTTGGCATGAGCATACTGGCTCGTGGTTCTGGTGGGGACAGGAGCACTGCACCGCCCAGCAGTATAAGACACTGTGGCAGATGACCGTCAGCCGACTGAAGGAGAAAGGGGTGACGAACGCCCTGTATGCCTATTCGCCCGGCACGGAGCCGGACGGCGACGAGGCGAAGTATATGGAACGCTACCCCGGTGACGACATCATCGACGTGATGGGACTGGACAGCTACTGCTTTGCACCCGATGCCGACACGGTGAAGATTGCCACCTTTGCCAGCCAGTTAGACAAAAATCTGGCAACGGTATGCACCGTTGCCAGAAAACATCATAAGGCTGCCGCACTGACCGAGACCGGCTACGAAGGACTGAAAACACCCGACTGGTGGACCAAGACGCTGCAGCCTGTGCTGGACAAGCATCCCGTCTGCTACGTGTTGGTGTGGCGCAATGCCTACGACAAGCCGCAGCATTTCTTCGCGCCGTTCCCCGGCCAGCAGTCGTCCACCGACTTTGTGCGGTTCGTCAACAACAGACAGGTGCTGATGCGCAGTGACGTGAACAACATCTACTACACCAAGGCGCGTCAGTAGGGCCACTGCCCAGCGGCTGCGCCCTCTGTGATGCCCTGCATCATATTGGTGTTGTAGACCTTGACGGCAGCGCGGTCGATGATGCTCATGCCGCTATTGCTGTTGATGTCCCACACAAAGGGAACGCAGCCGTTGTCAATGGCATAGCGCGTCACAGCAGCATACCACGCCTTGATCGAGGCATCGTGGACGGCATCCGTTCCAATCGAGAAGCGCTGCTCGGCACCGTACTCTCCGACAATGACGGGGATGCCCTTGTCCACAAAGGCGGTCTTCATCTTCGCCATCTGCCCACTGACATAGCTCTCCGTAGCGTTGCTGTTGGCGTTTCGGATGGACTCCGAGCCGGTGTTGCCCTTGCCCCAGTAGTACCACATCTTGCCCCAGCTGGCATCCTCTTTCATCTGGGTGAACTGGTAGGGGTCGTAGAAGTGGACTTCCATCATGAGTCGACCAGCGTTTTGGTCGCTGAGCTTGGACACATAGTTGTTTGCCACCGTCTTGTCGACATTGGTCTCTGGGCCTTGCACCACCAGCACACGGTACGCATTGTTACCGCCCGTGGCTCGGACAGCGTCAATGAACGTCTGTTCGTATTCTGCCAATCGACTGGCAAACTGGCTGTCGGCGATATTCGCGCCCTGGTCTTGATAGGCACCTCCCACGCCAGGCTCGTTGAGACCGGCTAAGACCACATGGTCGTCGTAGCTCTTGAAAGCCTCGGCAATCTGTGTCCATATCTTGGTCAGCTGTTGCTTCTTCAGCGAGACATCGGCACTGGACGTAAACCCATCGTGTTCCAGCCAGCCGCCGTCCCAGTGTTGGTTCAGCACCACATAGAGGTCGGCCTCCACACAGTAGTTGACCACCTCCTTGACGCGTGCCATCCACTGTGGGTCGATGGTGCAGTTGGCAGCATCGGTGATGTGTCCCATCACCCACGCACAGGGAATGCGCACACTCTTAAAGCCCTGCACCTTGACAAAGTCTATCAGTGCCTTGGTGGTCTTGGTGCTCTGCCACAAGGTCTCGGTGCTGATACCGACACTCTTCCACGAATTGGCATAGTCGCCGGCCTCCATGGTGTTGCCGAGGTTCCAACCGGGATACATCAGCTTGGCCAGTTCCTTGGCGTTGTACTTGATGTCGCCCGATGGGTCGGGGGTCGGGTCAGGCGTGGCCTCACCCTTCTCCTGGGTCACGCTCACCATCTGTTGCTCCGTACCTGCCTTCACGGTAATCGTGGCCGTGCGCTGTTCTGTGGTACTGTTGGCCTCAACCATCACAGTAATGGGGGTCACCTTCAGCGTGGGTGTCGTCTCGCCCACCATCACCACACACCACGTAGCGTCACTGGAGGCACTGACGGTCTGTCCGGCTCGTGCGCTGACCGTTTTTTCGCCACCATCCTTGGTGAACGTCAGCGTGGTCGGTGTCACCGTGAGCCCCGTAATCTCCTGTTCCCCGGACGGGTCGTCGCCACCGCCGCAGGCGGCGAAGGTCAGCGAGGCTATCGATGACAGCCCGATGACCAACAAGTTGTTGATAAGTCTTTTCATCATTCTCTATTCCGTTATTAAGTTATGTTGTGTTGTAGTGATACGGACGGTGCACGTTGCAGTACACCGTCCGTAATAATCAGGAGTGATTTCCGTCATGTCTCATGGTCAGAACTCCGGCACGGCGAAGAGACTGTGGATGGTGAAGCTCAGCTCCATCTTACTGGAGAAGCCCAACCCTGCCACACATCCGTCAACAGGAGTGCCGAAAGCACAGCCTGCATTGGCGGTCGCGCCATACGTGTTCCACAGCTCTAAACGATACTTCGGACTCTCGTTGCTGTCCAGCACCTTGCTCTTGTCGTAGGTCACGGCCGTGCCGTCCAACTTCAAGGCATCCAGTGTACAGTGCATCCCCGGGAAGAATCCGTAGATGTCGGCAATCTGTATGAACGTCATGATGGTTCCACCCGAATAGTCGTTGGCGGCATCCTGATAGACTATGTCAAACAGCTTCTTCGTCACCTCATACTTGGCGGTCTCCTTGTTCAGCACCACATCGAAGGTCTCTCCCTGATTGAGTCCATCCCAAGAAGCAGTGCCCCAGCTGGCGTTGACGTTGAGCAGCGTCGGCAAGTAAGTACCCTCCGGGCCGTTGATGAAGATGGTATAGAACACCTCCATACTGCTGCTGAACGTGAAGGCCGGGTCGTTGTCGGTATCGGTAAGACTGCTGAAGGGCGAGGCGACAATCTTCTCGTTCCTGGCGGTCTTGCCCCATACATTAGCCATTTCCACACGGAAGTTGCCATTGTCCCCAATGTCACCATAGCAGAAGTTGTTGGCATTGAACTTGATGTCCTGTCCGTCCAGTTTGATGGCATCGATGCGTACAAACGCGTTGGGGAAGCGCTGCTTCAGTCCCACGAAATCAATGGTATTCACCTTCAGTCCGTTGCACGCTCCGTCATATTTGAAGGAGTGCTGTCCGTCCAATGCTTCTGGTGCGATGGCATCTACTTCTGTGCCCCACGTGCCGCCCCAGTCGTTGCCCACACAGATGAGGCTAACCTTGATGGTTGCATCCTTGTCGGCCTTGGCCTGACTGTAATAGTTGAGCGAATACTGGTAAGTGCCGTCAGCCACCACACCGATCTGAAGTCCGTCGTCCGTCAGCGTTAGGATGTTGCGCACGCCACTGGTGTTGGCCAGCCAGGTGTTGGCACAGAGAATCTTTACATTACCCATATCGACGGTCTTGTTCACCTCGTCAATGGTGATTACGCCCTTGTCCTCGGTCACGGTGCCGTCACTGGCAATGCGCTTCACGATGACATAGTCCTTGCCGTCGTCACCATGTTTGAAGGTCATGGAACCATAATCCTCATTGTAGGTATAACCAATCCATCCGTTGTCCGTTCCCATTTCCCAGTGAATGGTCTCATAGGGGTTCGGCTCGTTGTTAGTGATGGTGCCCCAGTTGTCGTGTGCGCCCCACTGGGTGAATGGTCCGTCAAAGACGTGTTGCTTCTTGTCGGGAGCACCGTTGTCCAGATACCAGGTCGTGAAGAGTTTCTCCTTGTCGAAAGTCACATTGCGAGCCACGGTTACGGGGCGCACGGAAAGGGCCTCGTACACGGCACGTGTGGCACGCACACCCGTGGAAGCGGTAAACTCGTAGTCCACTGCAAATGCCGTATTGCCCTTGTTGGAAGAACCCGTGAGGTAATAGCCGTGGAGTCCCGTCTCAGATACGGTGCTCTCCACACGCTTGCCGGCTGCGGGCAGGAAGATGCTGTTGCCGTTCTTGGCCGTCACCAGATAACCGCTGACACCATCCTGCTCGGTCCACGTCACGGTGCAGAGGCGGAACAGCTCCTCAAAGAGGTCGGCCGTGGGCAGTGTGCCCTTGCCGCCGGTTGCCAGATAGGCAATGTCGCTGGTGGTCTTATAGGTATCTGCGGCTGCATAGTCTGCGGCAAGGATGCTGGGGTTAACACCAGCCATGTCGCCAAAGCCGAAATAGCCGCCGAAATCCGTAGCTTTCTTGGCACCCACATTACGCTTGGCCCACTTTACGGAAAGTCCCAAATCCACGAAGTCGTTGTCCACATCGAAGCCTCCTTCGGCGGTCTTGAACTCCTTCACGTCACCATAGATGATGCCGGCTCCGAGGTCCAGGAAGGCCGCATAGTAGTAGGCCGTGTTGGGAGCGAGTCCCTGCTTGGTGACCGAGAAGTTGTCTGCCAGTTCAGCAGCGTCAATGCGCAGTCCGGCACGCACCTGCTCCTGGTCGTTGACAGCGGCCACGATGATACCAGCCTTTGCATCGGCAGGATACTTGCTGACACTACCGGCCATGGTGGCATCGGCAAAGTCGACATTCGTGGCAGCACCTGTGGTGACCGTAGCATTCGTCGTGACGAGCGACTTTACTTCACCCTTGTAGGTGAGTCGTCCCTGAAGGGTCACATAGGCTTGATAGTAGATGACCTGATTGTTCATCAGTCCCGTCAGCGAACCGGAGAACTCCCCTGTCGACTGCGCAGCGAGCGTCTCGGTCAATGCGTTCTCAGCGGTTCCGTAATAGAATCCTGTGGTATAGGAGGCAGTACTCATCTCCTCCAGTCCTGTCACCGTTCCATACAGCGTGGCCGTCGTGGCGGTGACATCGGAAGAACCGGTCACCACAGAGCCGTCTGTCAGCAGCGGAGTCTTGTTTGCAGCATAGTCGTCAGAATCGCTACACGCCGTCAGGACGGTTGCGCCCATGACCAACGCCATTATTCCGGAAAATATCTTTGTCATTTTCATACTTATAATCATTTAGCGTTATTCAATGGTAATGCTTTCCACGGTGCAGGCACCGGCATAGGGCTTCTCTGCATCAGCACCCGGTTCAACGGAACAATAGCCCGCATACTGCATGGTGATAATCAACGCAGAGGTGGCGTCGTCCCACTTCACGGTGGAGCCAGTGTCGTTGGTCCACGACACGGTGTAGGTGCCGTCACCGTTGACCGTGATGGCACGGGCGTAGTCGAAACATCCCGTCTCCCAGTCCTGCTCGTTGCCACGGTTGCAGCAGAGCACCATCTTGGCCTCCTTCTCGAAGGTGAAGCCAGAGAGCTTCACGGTGACGTTGATCTTCTGGTTCTTCTTCAGCTTGATGCTGGCTGGATCCACGGCATCATTGCCGCCACCCCACGGGTTGTAGAGCTGACAACGGAAATACTTCTCCGCCTCAATATAGTTGTTCACCTTCGAAGCATCGAACGGAACGGTCACAGGACCGGTCTCTCCACCGCCCACAGCCTTGTAGGTCATATTGGCCACCAGATACGTGCATACGTTGCCGTCGCCGTCCGTGGCATCAGGCACACCGATGACGAGTTCCGCTCCCGGGTCACACTTCATCACCTGCCATTCCTTGCCGGTGAGTGCCACGGTGCGTTCGTTGCCATTAACCGTGAAGAGTGTCACGGCCTTGTCGAAGACGAGCTTGCCGTCGGTAATCTCCATCGTGCCGGAGTCATCGCCGATGGTGTACGTGTAGCCGGTGCCTTTCTTGGCAAAGGTCACCTCGATGTCGGCCACTTCGTCGCCCCACATCGGAGCCCAGCCGGTGGTGTAGTCTCCGTTGGCCACAGACTCCCACGCACTCGAACCGCCGTTCCACCACCACCAGTCGTAGGCAGCCTCATCACTCATCAGGAAGGTCATGGCCTCGCCCTGGAAGCTGACACCATTGATGTCTGTCGTGAAAATCTTGGTCTCCAGGTCATTGATTTCCGGCAGTGCGGGCTTTGCCGGATTCACATATCCGGGATCATCCGTAGGAATGGTCACCTTGCCATCCTGCACGTCCTTGGCGATGAAGTTCCAGATAATCCACCACGCACCCTCACTGTTGGTACGCATCGCGGCCACCTGAAGCAGATACGGGGTCAGTGCCGTGATATAGAGGTCGGTGGTGTAGTTCTCGCAGACACCGTCAAAGCCGGTGTTGTGCATCAGATACGTGTCAGTGAACGAGAGCAACGGATGGTTTTTGTCGCTCAGGTTGAGGTTGAACTTGCCCGAGAGGGTCGTTCCGGTGGAAGAGCCCTTCGCGCCAGTCTCTCCCCGGTATTCCGTGATGGAACAGCCGTTCACGTCGTCAAGTGTGAAGGTCATATAGGAGTCCATGTAGGCTGCGTCGGCAGGAATCAGCCACGGCTGGAAGCCCGGATCCCAGTTGGGATTCATGTGGTTGATGCCGATGTCGGCGGAAGCCGAGCCATCGTTGAGCACATCAGCTGGGTTACAGTACATCACAGGACCAGTGCAGCTGCCTACGCCATAGTCTTTGTCCACAGGCACCCACGTCTTGCTCTTGCCCACGCCGCCGGTCAGGTATTCGTACAGCGGGTCTTCGAGCAGCGACATATTGTTCGTGGTGAGCTGGAACTGGTAAGGCTCGCTGTAGACGATGCCGCCGCGCGTGTCCACGCCGAACGTCACTTCGTAGGTGCCAGCAAACGGCAGCTGGATCTTCACTTCGTTACCCTGGCTGCGTCCGTTGGGCTGCGTCCAGAAGCAGTTATAGTTCTCTGGCAGGAGGCTCTTGAGCGTTATCGTATTGGATTCGTCCACCGTGACGCTGAAGGCTACACCCTCCACCAGGTCGGCAGGCTGCAGGTCGGGCTTGGCCAGACTGTATTCGTCGGGAGTACAGGCTGCGAACAGCAGTGCTGCTCCAACCATGCACGTATTGATGATATTTCTTAGTTTCATAACTTCTTGTTCTTTTGTGTTACATGATTACAGGAGCGGTTTACCATCCGGCGTTCTGCTTGAGCACACCATTGGAGAGATTGATCTGGTCCTGCGGAATCTGCTGGAAGCCACGCTTGGAGACGATGTTCTCCTTCTTGTAGCTAACCGTGCCTTCATTGCCACCATTGAGCACGCTTTCTCCAGAGTTGACAATGGCTTCGGCGGCCACGTCAACGCCCTGGCGGAGGAGGTCCCAGTAGCGGATGCCCTCGAAGGCAAACTCGCAGCGGCGCTCTTCCATGATGTTGGCCTTGGTGGCCGAGATGCTGTTGCGCGGAGTCACGACGTTGCCATCAGCATCCTCCGTGGCGTAGGCGCGGTTGTGTACCTTGCTGAGGTAAGCGTCGGCGTTGGTGCTGCCCAGCTCGGCGGCCATAAGGAGCACATCGGCGTAGCGCATCAGTGTGTAGCCGATGGGCTGCGAAATCTGGAAGTCGCCGGCCATGAGTCCGTCGTAGTAGTGGGTCAGGTTCCAGTTTCCATCACTGTCCTTGATGTAGCCCGAGCGTGCCGTGTATTTCTTGTTGAAATAGCCCGTGTACTCGCGCTGGTCGGTGAGCTTCGACTGGTAGGTATCCATGGTGGAGATTCCCTCGCCGGCCATGTCGATGATGGAAGCGTCGCGGCGCTGGTCATCAGCGGCGAACGAGTCGTAGAAGTTCTGAGGAACGGTAGCACCGCCCCATCCCTGTCCGTAGGGAGCCTTGAAGGTGCCACCGCGCACGGAGAACATCTGGATGGCGTTGTTGCCACCAGCGTTGCCGTTATAGTCGGACGTGTAGTTGAACTTCATGGTCAGGATGTTCTCCACGTTGCCCTCGCCGGCATACGTGCTGACTTCCTCCCATGTTCCGCTGGTCTCCTTCCACGTGGTGCTGGCACAGTACCACAGGTTCTTGTAGAGCGGCACGAGGTCGTACTCCCCACTGGCAATGATGTCTTCCAAGCCTTGCAGGATGTAAGCCTTGGTCACCTCGGTGTTGTCGGTGAACACGGGGTTCTTGCCGTACACACCCGTATAGAAGAGGTAGGCGCGCGCCATCATGGCTTTGGCAGCGTAGCAGGTGATGCGTCCGTCGTTGGTGGCGGCAGCCGACTTCGGATAAGCGTCGGCAGGAATGTTCTCTGCTGCATATTTCAAGTCGGAGAAGATCTGCGCATAGACGGAATCCACGGGAGCCTGCGGCACGTTGTCCGTGGTAGGCACGGTGAGCAGGGGCACATTCTCGAACACACGAGCCAGGTCGAAGTAGAGAATGCCGCGCATGGCGCGTGCCTCACCGATGATTCTTCCGTGCGACGCGTCGCTGTTCCATGCGATGTTGTTCTCCTCCGTGATGAGCTGGTTGGTGAGATAGATGGCAGCATAGTAGCTCGTCCACAGCGTGTTGTGCAGGTTGAGCTGCGAGTTATCCTCACCGATGTCAAAGCGGTCGACCACCTGTGTGTTGCGGGGGTCGGCATTGCCCGTACCGCCGAAGCACTCGTCGGACAGGAGTTCCGAGAGGTAGTGGAAGGCGAAGGTAGGCCCGTTGGAGACGGTACACTGCCATCCGTCGTAGCAGCCGATGAGTGCGCGACTTGCCGCAGACTCGTTGGTATAGTAGTTTCCCGTGGTTCCCTCGGTCTTCGACTGGGTCTCCAGGAATCCTTCGCCGCACGAAGCCAGACCTGCGGAAAGCAGTCCGACAGCGGCCATAGATAATATCTTTGTTTTCATATTCTTAGTCTTCATAGGTTAGAATTTCAAGTTGACACCGAAGAGGAAGGTGCGTGGGCGCGGATAGTATCCGTAGTCAATGCCCGACACCCAACCGTCGTTACCATAGCCGATTTCCGGGTCCATACCATCGTACTTGGTGAAGGTGAAGGCATTCTGCACCTGCGCGTAGAGACGGCACTGGCTGATGTGCTTGCAGTTGAGGAGCTTGGCGAAGTCGTAGCCGAGCGTGATGTTCGAGATACGGAGGAAGTCGCCGTCCTGGATGAAGAGGTCGGAGAACTGGTAGTTGATGTTGGTGTTGGTGACACGGGGAATGGTGTTGCTCGTGCCCTCGCCAGTCCAGCGTCCGAGAATCTTCGTGGTGTAGTTGGCCGTGGTAGTGGTCATGTTACGGTAGGTCTGCACAATCTGGTTGCCGGTCTGTGCGTTGGCGGTCATCGAGAAGTCAAGTCCCTTGTAGTCGAAGCCGAGCGAGAAGCCGAAGTTGAAGTCGGGCATTCCGTCGCCGAGGTTCACCTTGTCGCTATCGTTGATCTGGCCGTCGTGGTTGACATCGTAGTACTTCACGTCACCGGGCTGCGGACTGGACTGCAGCACACCATTTCCGGCAGCAATCCAGTCGTCAATCTCCTGTTGGTTCTGGAAGATGCCGGCGGTCTTGTAGCCCCAGAAGTAGCCGATAGGCTCACCGTTCGAGGCGCGGTAGAACTCGCCCGAGCTGTCGTAGAGCACCGAGCCGGAAGCACCATGGATGATGCCGTCCTCATTGGGGATGTTGCCCACCTTGTTCTTGTTGTAGGCACCATTGACATTGACATGATAGCTGAAGTCCTTGCCGATGCGGTCGTTCCAGCTGAGTGCCAGTTCCACACCGGTGTTCTTCACGTCGCCGCCGTTGATGTAGGGTGCGCCAGTGCCGACAGTGG
This sequence comes from Vescimonas coprocola, assembly GCA_963620725.1. Lineage (GTDB taxonomy): Bacteria > Bacteroidota > Bacteroidia > Bacteroidales > Bacteroidaceae > Prevotella. Next base: position 2,575 of record CAVFBU010000049.1, on the reverse strand, counting down.
CCAGTACGGGCGGCTGCACGAGCCAGTCCTTGGTGGTCTTGATGTAGAAGTCGAAGTTGACGTTGAGTCGCTGGTTCAGCAAGCGTGCGTCGAAGCCGAGGTCAAACTGTTCCGAGGTTTCCCACGTAATCTCGTCGTTACCCAAACGGGTGGGAACGGCTCCCCACACATCAGCTTCGGAGCCGAGCGTCGTACCGAAGTTGTAGTAGTGGTTGGAGAAGGTCACCGGTGCAAGGTACATATAGTTGCCGATGTTCTGGTTGCCCACCTGTCCCCAGCTGGCGCGGAGCTTGAAGTAGTCCATGACGTTGAGGACGGGTTCCATGAATTTCTCGTTGGTGACTACCCAGCCAGCGGAGATGGAGGGGAAGGTACCGAAGCGGTGACCCTTGGCGAAGCGCGAAGAACCGTCGCGGCGCACCGTGGCGGTGGCCATGTACGTCTCCTTGTAGTTCCAGCCCACACGTCCGAAGTAGCTGACCATGCGCTCCTCGTCCCACGGTGCGCCGCTGACGGAGAGTCCCTGTTCCTGGTTGGTGGCCGTACCATTGCTGAGGTAGGCGTATTTCCAGGTGTCGAAGCCGTCGCGCAGGGAACCGTTGGCAGCGTAGATGCTCTGTCCCTCGGTGCGGTACACCTCGTAGCCGAGCATGGCGTCGAAGTGGTGTTCCTTCACGTCGAAGACGTAGTTGAGGGTGTTGGTCCAGGTGATTCCGAAACCATCGCTGGCACTCTGCGAAGCCTTGGTACGGGTGTCGTTGTAGCTGTAGATGGAGAAATGGTAGAGCGGCGAGTAGCTGCGGTAGTTGTTGCTGTCGTATTTCACACCGATGGTGGAGCGGAACTTGAGGTTCTTGATGAACTCCATCTCGGCAAACGCGTTGGCCGTCACGGTGACGTTCTGCGTCCGGTTGTTGTTCTGCGTCATCATGGCTCCGTAGGGGTTGCCGTCGCCGTTGGCCCAGTCGCTGTCCGACGTGTCGTTGTAGGGCAGGTTGTACTTGCCGTTGTCGCTGTAGATGGGCGACAGGGGCGAGGTGCCGAAGGCTGCGCGCAGTGTGTTGTTGTAGGCATTGCCCACGCTGATGCCGTTCTTCTTGTAGTAGATGAACGAAGCCTGTTCACCGACTTTGAGGAAGTTGTCAATGACCTGGTATTCGGAGTTGACGCGGAAGTTGTAGCGCGAGTAGTTGGACACGTCGCGTCCGCCCACGATACCTTCCTGGTTCATGTAGCCCATAGAGAGGGCGTAGTTGCCCTTCTGGCTGCCACCGCTGACGCTGAGGTTGGCACTGTAGGTCTCGGCGTTGTCCTTGAACATCGCGTCCACCCAGTCGGTGTCAATAACGCCGAGCTTGTTGCCGTCCGCATCGTAGTTCCAGATGCTCTTGTAGTTGTCCCAGTTGTAGGCAGCGTTGCCGGAGTTCACGTTCTGTTCGTCCATGATGGTCATATACTGCTCGGCATTGAGCATATCCACCTTGCGGGGTGCGCTCTGCCAGCCGTAGTAAGCGTCGAAGCTCACCACCGAGCGGCCTTCCTTGCCGTTCTTGGTGGTGACGAGCACCACGCCGTTGGCCGATTGCGAACCATAGATGGCGGCTGAGGCAGCATCCTTCAGCACGTCGATGCTCTCGATGTCGGCGGGATTGACGGTGGCAATGTCGCCGCGCACGCCGTCAATGATGTAGAGCGGACCGGACGAGCCTGTCGTACCGAGACCGCGGATGTTTACTTTAAGACCCTCGCCGGGCTGTCCCGACTGGGAGATGATGGTCATACCGGGTGTCTGTCCCTGCAGGGCCTGCAGTGGGTTGGAGGTGTTGAGCCTGGCCACATCGTCGCCCTTCACCTGAAGGGTGGCACCGGTGACGAGTTTCTTCTTCTGCACACCATAGCCCACCACGACCACCTCGTCCAACGACTGGCGGTCTTCCTGGAGCACGACGTTGAGCTTCGCGCCGTTGGCCGGGACGGCCACTTTCTGCGTGATGAAGCCCAGATAAGAGATGACGAGCGTCTGTCCGCTCTTGGCTGCCACGGAGAAGTTTCCATCGATGTCAGTCACGCCGCCCTGTGAGGTTCCGTCCACCAAGACGCTGGCTCCGATAAGGGGCTCCTGGTCTGTAGCGGAAGTCACCTGTCCAGTGACGTTCTGAGCATTGAGGACACCTGCTCCGATTCCTGTGATTGCCTGTATGGCGAGCACGAGGGCTACCAAGGCAACTTTACGGAGCAGACTGCTCCGCAAGAAATTTAGAGATGCTTTTCTCATAATTTACTTTTAGGTTGGTTTGTAATATTAGTTGTTGGTATCTGCCTGCAAAGATAAAAACTTTTTTTTTATTTCCAAACATTCTCGCAAAAAAAAACGCTCTCGGCAGAAAAAATTTTTTCTCTGCCGAGAGAGCGTTGAATACGAAAGTTGAAAACTCTCTGTTATTTTTTGTCCTTCTTCTTGTTGAACATCCCCTTCACCTTGCCAAAGGTGCTCTTGGCCGCATCGCCCACGTTTTTAGCCGCCGCCTTAACGCCTCCGTTCTTTAGATCCTGCGCACTGGGAGTGCCGCCATTC
>CAVFBU010000048.1:0-16657 GCA_963620725.1 Vescimonas coprocola | reverse complement strand
TTGCGCCGCTAAGTTACGAGGATTTTGCGGAATATGCAAATTATCTCGGCATTTTATTCACTGGTTCGAAAAATCAGGGGTATTATACAACTATTTTTTATTCTTTCAGCATCGAATTACACCTATTACGAAAAAATTCCGTACCTTTGCACCTTAATTATAATAAGACTTATCAAATTACATATGGAATTAGCAAGCAAATACGACCCAAAAGCAGTCGAGTCCAAATGGTACCAGTACTGGCTGGACCATAAGTTGTTCGCTTCAAAGCCCGATGGGCGCGAACCCTACACCATCGTCATTCCGCCGCCTAACGTGACGGGGGTGCTCCACATGGGACATATGTTGAACAACACCATTCAGGACATCCTGGTGCGCCGCGCACGCATGGAAGGAAAGAATGCCTGCTGGGTGCCCGGCACCGACCATGCCTCCATCGCCACCGAGGCCAAGGTGGTGAAGAAACTGGCGGAACAGGGCATCAAGAAGCACGACCTGACGCGCGAGGAGTTTCTGAAGCACGCCTGGGACTGGACGGACGAGCACGGCGGCATTATCCTCAAACAGCTGCGCAGGCTGGGTGCCTCGTGCGACTGGGATCGTACGGCGTTCACCATGGACGAGACGCGTTCGGAAAGCGTCATCAAGGTGTTTGTAGACCTGTATAACAAAGGACTCATCTACCGGGGACTCCGTATGGTCAATTGGGACCCGAAGGCACTCACCGCCCTCTCCACCGAAGAGGTCATCTACCGGGAAGAGCAGAGCCACCTGTTCCATCTGAAATACTACGTTGACGGGCTGTCCGCCCTGGAGGACGAAAAGGCACTCACGGAGGCCGGAAATATCATCCACAAGGACAGCAAGGGCTACTATGCCGTAGTGGCCACCACGCGCCCGGAGACCATCATGGGCGACACCGCCATGTGCATCAATCCGAAAGACCCGAAGAACCAGTGGCTGAAAGGCCGTAAGGTCATCGTGCCTTTGGTAGGCAGGGTGATTCCCGTCATCGAAGACCGCTACGTGGACATTGAGTTCGGTACGGGTTGCCTCAAGGTGACACCCGCCCACGACACCAACGACTATATGTTAGGAAAAACCCACAACCTCGAAACCATTGACATCTTCAATGCCGACGGCACCATCTCGGAGCAGTCGCCGCTCTACGTGGGCATGGATCGCTTTGACTGCCGCAAGCAGATTGCCAAGGATTTGCAGGAAGCCGGACTGATGGAGCGCATCGAGGACTACACCAATAAGGTGGGCTATTCGGAGCGCAATCCCGACACAGCCATTGAGCCGCGCCTCTCCCTGCAGTGGTTCCTGCGTATGCAGCATTTTGCCGACCTGGCACTGGCTCCCGTTATGGACGACGACATCAAGTTCTATCCAGAGAAATACAAGAACACCTACAAGAACTGGCTGGAAAACATTCAGGACTGGTGCATCTCGCGTCAGCTCTGGTGGGGACACCGCATCCCGGCCTACTACTACAACGAGGCCGGCGACTTCGTGGTGGCCGAGACACGCGAGAAGGCATTAGCACTGGCCAAGGAGAAGAATCCGGCAGTGACCGATGCCGACCTGCACCAGGACGAGGATGCACTTGACACGTGGTTCTCATCGTGGCTGTGGCCCATCTCGCTGTTCGACGGCATCAATCGTCCGGGCAACGAAGAAATGAACTACTACTACCCCACCAGCGACCTCGTGACTGGTCCCGACATCATCTTCTTCTGGGTGGCTCGTATGATTATGGCCGGCTACGAATACGTGGGGAAGATGCCATTCAAGCACGTCTACTTCACTGGCATCGTGCGCGACAAACTGGGACGGAAGATGTCGAAATCGCTCGGCAACAGCCCCGACCCCATCGAGCTGATTGAGAAATATGGTGCCGACGGGGTGCGCATGGGTATGATGCTCTCTGCACCGGCCGGCAACGACATCCTCTTCGATGATGCACTCTGCGAGCAGGGACGTAACTTCAACAACAAGATATGGAACGCCTTCCGCCTGGTCAAGGGCTGGCAAGTAGGTGACACGGTGCAGCCGGAGGCTTGCCGCATCGCCACAGCCTGGTTTGAGGCGAAGCTGAAGGAGGTGAACGGGGAACTGCAGGACCTCTTCGGGAAATACCGCATCTCCGAAGCCCTGATGGCCGTCTACAAGCTCTTCTGGGACGAGTTCTCCAGTTGGTATTTGGAGATGGTGAAGCCCGCCTATGTCAATGGTGAGCAACAGCCCATCGACCGCACGACCTATGAGGCCACCCTGCGTTTCTTCGACGTGCTGCTGAAGATGCTGCATCCCTTCATGCCCTTCATCACCGAGGAACTCTGGCAGGCTCTCTACGAGCGCAAGGACGGCGAAAGCATCATGCGCGAAAGCCTGCATCTGGACGCCCCCACTGCTGAGGAGAAAGTCCTCTCTGGGAATATCGAGCAGGTGAAGGCCGTGGTATCTGGCGTGCGCATGGTGCGCAACCAGCGTAACATCGCACAGAAGGAAGCACTCACGCTCCAGGTGGTGGGCAGCAACCGCTACGAAGCCTACACCGACGTGATTGCCAAGATGGCCAACATCAACGAGATACAAGTGGTGGCTGAGAAAGACGCAACGGCGGCCTCCTTCATGGTGGGCACCGACGAGTTTGCCGTGCCCTTAGGCAATAAGATTGATCTTGCTGCCGAGATAGAGAAGCAGGAAGCACAGCTGAAACATCTGGAAGGCTTCCTGGCTGGTGTGATAAAGAAGCTCTCCAACGAGCGTTTCGTGGCCAATGCCCCCGAGACCGTCGTGGCCATGGAGCGCAAGAAGCAGCACGACTCGGAGGAGAAGATTGCCGCACTGAAGGAGTCGCTGGCTGCGCTCCGCGCACAGTAAAGACGCGAACCGCACCACACCAAGCGGCGTACGCTATACGAGACTAAGGAAGAGTTGCTCCAATTGTTTGCCTATGACAGAGGGCGAACAGTTGCGAGCAATTTCTGTTGCCATCTGTCGGGCAGAAAAATGTTCCTGTGTCACACGCTGCATGGCATCAACCAACAGCGCCACCTGCTCCTTTGGAACAGTCAGACAACCACTGTATTGTCGTACACGCAATGGCACGGCCTCCGTGGTGATTACGGGAACACCCGTGCTCATAGCCTCCAACAACACCAGTCCCTGCGCCTCGCTCCGAGTGGGAAGTACCAGTGCATCACTGCCATACAGCACCTCGCGCACACCACCTTTGTCGGTAGCCCCATAAAAATGCACATCGGGAACACCGACAAAGAGACGGCGGCAGGATGGAGAGTCCGTCCCCTGCCCTACCAGCGTCAAACGGGCCTTCATCCCCTGTTGCAGCACCATACGGAAGGCTTCTGCCAAGAGGTCGTAACCCTTTCTCGGAACGAAATTTCCAATGGCACAATAGCGGAACGTGTCTGAGCGTTGCCGCGCTACGGGGTGGAAGAAGTCGGTGTCCACCACATTGGAGAGGGTCTGATGAGCATAGTTCGTTCCGAAGTACGGAGCGAGGTCATCGACCAACTCATCGGAAACCACCACTACCCTATCTGCCCGCTCCAAGGCTTCGCGCAGAAGCGGTGTCTGCCAAGTGGGCACGGTGCCGTCACCTAATTCCCGGGCATAGATCATAGACGAGAGGTGCTCGGTGACGACGTAGGGAACACTCCATCTCTTCGATAGTTTCATGGCGGCACGTCCCGCCCATTTCACGCAGTGAGCATGTATCAAGTCCGGACGACCGTATCGCAGACGATAGTCCTCCGCCAACCGCTGCACGCCCTCCAACCACCGCTCCACGTTGGGACGAATCACTTTGGGGATGCCGCGCTGATAGTCGCGCCACACCTCCACGCCATCCATCCATTCAACAGCAGTCGTGTACGGGCGCAACAGATAGTCGCGCCACCCTTTGCTGATGCCCAGTTGTAGACAGCTCAAAATCCGAACCTCGTGACCCAGACATTGCAAGGCTTTGGCTTGTTCCAAACAGAACTCCCCACCGTATGGCGGAAAAAACGACGGTATTTCGAGAATGTGCATCCGTTCAAATAAAAAAGAGAGAACGGAATCATAGTCATCCGTTCCCTCCCGTTTTTCTTTCTGTTACAGGAATTATGCTTCAGCAGGTGCTTCTGCAGGAGCCTCAGCAGGTGCTTCTTCAGCAGGAGCTGCAGCAGCCTCTGCCTCTGCAGCTTCAGCAGCCTTAGCAGCCTCTTCAGCGGCCTTAGCAGCCTCTTCAGCGGCCTTTGCTTCTTCTGCGGCCTTCAGTTCAGCGGCCTTTTTCTCAGCCACCTTCTTGGCCATTTCCTCGTTCAGTTTCTTCTCCTGTGCGAGTTCCTGTTCTGCGGCAGCCTTCTTGGCCTTAGCCTCTTCGTCGCGAACCTTGTCGAGACCCTTCTGCTTGTCGGCCTTCCATGCATCGAACTTCTTCTGTGCGGCAGCCTCATCGAATGCGCCCTTCTTCACGCCTCCACGGAGGTGCTTCATCAGATAGACGCCCTCTCCGCTGAGGATGTTGCGTACGGTGTTAGTGGGCTGTGCGCCGACTTCCACCCAGTAGAGTGCGCGGTTGAAATTCAGGTCTACTGTGGCTGGATTGGTGTTGGGGTTGTACGTACCAATCTTCTCAGTAAATTTACCATCACGTGGTGCTCTTGCGTCAGCAATCACGATGCTGTAGAAAGCGTAGTGCTTACGGCCGTGACGCTGCAGTCTGATTTTTGTTGCCATTTTTTGATTACTTTTTTTATTAAATAATTGAATTTCGTGCTACTATCTCGTAATAGCGGCTGCAAAGGTACTGCTTTTTTCTGAGAATCTGCATCTTCCGTGCATTTTCTTCTCTTACTTTCGGTTTTTTAACACATTTTGCGGCCCGTCACTTCTTGACCATGGTCACACCGGCTTCCATACCGTTCACGTTTTTCATCAGACTGACTACGGTCTGTAGTTTGGCGTTTCCCGACTTGGCACCGATGACCTTGATGAGGTTGAGGAGCTTGGTGGAGTTGGCCACGAATTTCATCTCCTTGCCGTCCAGTTGCGTAGTGACGCTGACAGCCTTGACCCCCAGGGCGGTCAGCTGGAGCTTCGAGTCCTTGACGGTCCACTTGCCCTTGTAGGTCTTCCCCTTGAAGGTGGTGGAGAAGGTGCCGTCCGCGTTGAAGGTCATAGTGGGCGAGCCAGACTTGATGCCGACCGTTGCGAGCTTGTTCTGCAGCACGCTCTCCGCCTTATTGGCGGCAATCTTGGCGGCAGCACTGGTCAGCACATTGTTCGACTGAAGAACAATGGCCGGTTCGCTATACATCCATGTGCCAACGATGTTCTGCGTAGAGGCTTGTTTCTGGCTGGAGAACAGGGAGGTGATACCAGACAGCAGACTGGAGCTACTGCTCTGTCCCGTTTGTCCCAAAACACTGTTTAACACGTCGTTGACCGTCTGTGCGCCGGCTGTCGTTACCGTGAGCAACATGACGCTCATGGCGAAAACTTTCATTGCTAATTGCTTCTTCATAGTTGACTGATATTTTTAAGTGGGTGTAACCACTCTGTCAACCAGATAGTTACACCCAACTTACTCATTTTCAAAATCTTTTGTCTATTCCTCGACAGCAGCCTGTGCCGCAGCGAGGCGGGCAATGGGCACGCGGAACGGAGAGCAGGAAGCGTAGTTCATGCCTATCTTGGCACAGAACTTCACTGAGCTGGGCTCGCCACCGTGCTCACCGCAGATGCCGCAGCGGAGGTCGGGACGCGTCTCGCGGCCTTCCTTCACGGCAAACTTGATGAGGCGACCGACACCCTCTTGGTCAAGCACCTGGAACGGGTCTACCTTCAGTATCTTCTTCTCCAGATAAACGGGGAGGAAGGAGGCGATGTCGTCGCGGCTGTAGCCAAACGTCATCTGCGTCAGGTCGTTGGTACCGAAGGAGAAATACTGCGCCTCACTGGCAATGATGCCGGCGGTGAGGGCTGCACGTGGAATCTCTATCATGGTGCCAATCTCAAATTCCACCTCGATGCCGTATTCGGCAAACACCTCCTTGGCCGCATACTGAATCACGTCCTTCTGCTGCTTCAGCTCCTTGATGGTGCCAATCAGCGGAACCATGATTTCCGGCATGGGGTTCTTGCCCTCCTGCTTCAACTCGCAGGCAGCACTGAGGATGGCGCGGGTCTGCATAGCCGTGATTTCGGGGAAGGTAATGCCCAGACGGCAACCACGATGACCCAACATCGGGTTGTTCTCTGCGAGCGAATCCACGCGGCGCTTGATGGTAGCAAGGTCTACACCCATCTCGTCAGCCATCACCTGCTGGCCAGCCGTGTCGTGGGGAACGAACTCGTGGAGGGGCGGGTCAAGCAGACGGATGTTTACGGGCAGACCATCCATAGCCTCCAGGATGCCCTTGAAGTCGGCCTTCTGGTAAGGCAGCAGTTTGGCGAGCGCCTTCTCACGTCCAGCCACGCTGTCGGCGAGAATCATCTCACGCATGGCCACAATCTTCTTGTCCTCGAAGAACATATGCTCCGTACGGGTGAGACCGATACCTTTGGCACCGAACTCGCGCGCCACCTGTGCATCGTGGGGCGTGTCCGCATTGGTGCGCACCTGCAACTTGGTGTACTTGTCGCAGAGATCCATCAGTTCCTTGAAGTCGCCGCTGAGTTCAGCCGCCTTCGTCGTCACCTTTCCAGCATAGACCTGTCCCGTCGTACCGTTGAGCGAGATGTAGTCGCCCTCCTTATATACAGTACCGTCAATCTCTACCGTCTTGGCATGATAGTCCACATTCAGCGAGCCAACACCCGACACGCAGCACTTACCCATACCACGAGCCACCACGGCAGCGTGGGAGGTCATTCCGCCGCGCGCTGTCAAGATGCCCTCTGCTGCCGACATTCCGGCAAGGTCTTCCGGGGAAGTCTCAATGCGCACCAGCACCACCTTGTGTCCGTCAGCGTGCCACTCCTGTGCATCGTCCGCATGGAACACAATCTGTCCGCAGGCAGCACCGGGAGAAGCCGGCAGTCCCTGTGCAATAACCTTGGCGGTGGTCAGTGCTTTCTTGTCGAATACGGGGTGGAGCAGCTCGTCCAGTTTCTGCGGTTCGCAGCGCAGGATGGCCGTCTTCTCGTCAATCTTACCCTCATGCAGCAGGTCCACAGCAATCTTCACCATGGCCGCACCCGTGCGCTTTCCGTTGCGCGTCTGGAGGAACCACAGCTTCCCTTCCTGCACCGTGAACTCCATATCCTGCATATCGCGGTAGTGCTCTTCCAGTTTCTCCTGGATGCCGTTGAGCTGTGCATAGATTTCAGGCATGGCTTCCTCCATAGAAGGATACTTGGCCACACGCTCCGCTTCCGAAACACCGGCACGCTCTGCCCAGCGCTGCGAGCCGAGCTTGGTGATTTGCTGGGGTGTGCGGATGCCAGCCACCACGTCCTCACCCTGTGCGTTGACGAGATATTCGCCGTTGAACACATTCTCACCGTTGGCAGCGTCGCGACTGAAGCAAACGCCCGTAGCCGACGTGTCACCCATATTGCCGAACACCATCGCCATGACAGAAACGGCCGTTCCCCACTCGTCGGGGATTCCCTCCATCTTACGATAGAGGATAGCGCGCTCGTTCATCCAGGAGCGGAACACGGCGCAGATGGCTCCCCAAAGCTGTTCGATGGGATTGTCCGGGAAGTCCTTGCCCGTGCGTTCTTTGATGGCAGACTTAAACAGCTGTACAAGCTTTTTCAGTTCCTCCACAGAGAGGTCCTTGTCCAGCTTCACGCCACGCTCGGCCTTCACCTTCTCGATAATCTCCTCAAAGGGGTCGATGTCCTCTTTGTTCACGGGTTTCATCTCCAGCACCACGTCACCATACATCTGCACGAAGCGGCGGTACGAGTCGTAGACGAAGTGCGGATTGTCGGTCTTCTTCACCATACCCTCTGCTACCTCGTCGTTGAGACCCAGGTTGAGGATCGTGTCCATCATGCCCGGCATAGAAGCACGTGCGCCAGAGCGCACCGACACGAGCAGTGGATTCTGCTTGTCGCCGAACTTGGAATTCATCAGTTCCTCGATGTGTTTCACGGCAGCCATCACGTCATCGTTGAGCAACTGCATGATTTTCTCCTGCCCTACCTGATAGTACTCATTACAGCAGTCAGTAGTAATGGTGAAACCAGGAGGCACGGGAACCCCAATCAAGTTCATTTCAGCAAGGTTTGCACCCTTACCACCCAGTTGTTCACGCATTTTCGCATTTCCTTCAGCTTTACCATTACCAAAGGTATAAACTCTTTTTTGGTTCATAAGTTAGCTTTGATGTTTGTTTATTATTACGGTTATTGATGTTTCCATTGGCAAAGATAACGCGTTTTTTTATAATATGCAAGAAAATTTTAGAAAAAATTAATATTCCCTCCACGACTTGATGCCAATATCGTCCAGTTTCACCGTGCAGAACGCCTGTATGAAGGCCGATGCCAGACGGCTGTTGGTGATGAGTGGCACGTTGAGGTCGATGGCTGCGCGACGGATAAGATAACCATTGCTCAACTCGCCCTCGGTCAGGTTCTTCGGGATGTTGACCACCATGTCCACCTTGTGTTCGTGGAGCAGCGAGAGTGCCTGCGGCTGCTTGTCCGTCTCACTGGGCCAGTACACCATTGTGTTCTGAATACCGTTCTCCGTCAGATAGCGCGATGTGCCGCCTGTGGCATAGAGTTCGTAGCCGTGGTCCACCAGCATCCGCGCCGCATCCAGCATTTCCGCCTTCTGCTTGGGTGTTCCCGTGGAGAGCAGCACCGTTTTCTTCGGGATGCGGTGGCCGACACTCAGCATTGACTTCAGCAGTGCCGACGACGTATTGTCGCCCAGACAGCCCACCTCGCCCGTGGAAGCCATATCCACGCCGAGCACCGGGTCGGCCTTCTGCAGGCGGTTGAAAGAGAACTGGCTGGCCTTGATGCCCACGTAGTCCAGGTCGAAGAGGTTCTTGTGCGGCTTCTCCACAGGCATTCCGAGCATCACTTTAGTGGCAAGGTCAATCAGATTGATTTTCAGCACCTTCGACACAAACGGGAAGGAGCGTGAGGCACGCAGGTTACATTCAATGACGAGGATGTCGTTGTCGCGAGCCATAAACTGGATGTTAAACGGTCCGTTGATGTGCAGTGCCTTGGCAATCTGCCGACTGATGCGCTTGATGCGGCGCACGGTCTCAACGTAGAGTTTCTGCGGTGGGAACTGAATGGTAGCGTCGCCCGAGTGTACCCCGGCAAACTCAATGTGTTCCGAGATGGCATAAGCGAAAATCTCCCCATCCTTAGCCACAGCATCCATCTCAATCTCCTTGGCGTGTTCGATGAATTTCGACACCACGACAGGGTGGTCTTCGCTGACGTTGGCTGCCAACTGCAGGAAGCGTTCCAGCTCCTCGCGGTTCGAGCAGACGTTCATGGCCGCACCACTCAGCACGTATGAGGGACGCACCAGTACGGGGAACCCTACGCGCTCCACAAAGCGGTCGATGTCCTCCATGGAGGTCAGCGCACTCCATTCGGGCTGGTTCACCCCGATTTCGTTGAGCATCTGCGAGAACTTGGCGCGGTCTTCCGCTCCGTCAATGTCGATGGCCGACGTGCCCAGTATCGGCACGTGTTGCTCAGCCAGAGGCATGGCCAGATTGTTTGGAATCTGTCCACCAGTAGACACGATGACACCGTGCGGCTGTTCCAGGTCGATGATGTCCATGACGCGCTCGAAGGTCAGCTCGTCAAAATAGAGCCGGTCGCACATATCGTAGTCCGTGGACACCGTTTCCGGGTTGTAGTTGATCATCACGCTGCGCCAACCCTGCTGGCGGATGGTGTTCAGTGCCTGCACACCGCACCAGTCGAACTCCACACTCGAACCGATGCGGTAAGCCCCCGAGCCGAGCACGACGATACTCTTCCCGTCGTGTTCAAACTGGATGTCACTCTTCACGCCGCTGTAGGTCACGTAGAGATAGTTGGTCTGTGCCGGATATTCAGCGGCAAGCGTGTCTATCTGCTTGACAACGGGCACGATACCCATTGACTTCCGCAGGTTGCGCACGGCCAGTACGGCCTCGTGCATATTGTTGGCCGTCTCTTCCAGTCCGATGGCACGTGCCACCTGGAAGTCCGTAAATCCATAGACCTTTGCCTCGCGCAGCAGTGCCGCTTCAAGTCGTTCGCACGCCTTGCCGTCCTTGCCGCGCAGTTGCTTCAACGCCTCGTCAATGTCGATGATGTGCTTGAGCTTGTAGAGGAACCACTTGTCGATTTTCGTCAGTTCGTGGATGCGGTCAATATCATACTGCGGCAGGTGCATCGCTTTGGAAATGACAAAGATACGCTTGTCCGTTGGTTCGCGGAGCGCAGCGTCCACATCGTCTATCTCCAGTTCCTTGTTCTCCACGAAGCCGTGCATCCCCTGCCCTATCATGCGCAGTCCCTTCTGGAGTGCTTCCTCAAAGGTGCGTCCGATAGCCATCACCTCGCCCACCGACTTCATCGATGAACCCAGTTCTTTGTCCACGCCCCGGAACTTAGAGAGGTCCCAGCGCGGTATTTTGCAGACCACATAGTCGAGTGCTGGTTCGAAAAAGGCACTGGTGGTCTTCGTCACGGAGTTGTTGAGTTCGAAGAGTCCGTAGCCCATACCGAGTTTGGCGGCCACGAAAGCCAAGGGATAGCCTGTAGCCTTGGAAGCCAGTGCAGAGGAACGGCTCAGACGGGCGTTGACCTCAATGACGCGGTAGTCTTCCGACTGGGGGTCGAAGGCGTACTGCACGTTACACTCACCCACGATACCGATGTGTCGAATAATCTTGATGGCCAATGCGCGCAGCTTATGGTATTCCGAGTTGGTCAGCGTCTGCGAGGGCGCAATCACGATGGACTCGCCGGTATGGATGCCCAGTGGGTCGAAATTCTCCATGTTGCAGACCGTGATGCAGTTGTCGTAGCGGTCGCGCACCACCTCGTATTCTATTTCCTTCCAGCCCTTCAGCGACTTCTCCACCAGCACCTGCGGTGAGAAGGAGAAGGCCTTCTCGGCCAGTTTGTTGAGTTCCTCCTCGTTGTCAGCGAATCCCGAACCCAGTCCACCGAGGGCGTAGGCCGCGCGGATGATGACCGGGTAGCCCAGTGCTGCGGCAGCTTTTCGCGTTTGTTCGATGTTCTCGCAGGCTTCGCTCTTGATGGTCTTCACCTCAATCTCGTCAAGCTTCTCCACGAAGCGTTCGCGATCTTCCGTGTCGATGATGGCCTGTACGGGCGTTCCCAACACGCGCACGCCATACTTGTCGAGCACACCGCTCTGGTAGAGTTCCACGCCGCAGTTCAGCGCCGTCTGTCCACCGAAGGAGAGCAGGATGCCGTCGGGGCGTTCCTTCTCGATGACGCGTTCCACGAAATAGGGCTGTACGGGCAGGAAATAAATCTCGTCTGCCACACCCTCCGAGGTCTGCACCGTAGCGATGTTCGGGTTGATGAGCACGGTTTTCACGCCCTCTTCGCGCAGTGCTTTCAGTGCCTGCGACCCCGAATAGTCAAACTCACCGGCTTCTCCGATTTTCAGTGCTCCACTTCCCAGGAGCAGCACTTTCTTTATATTGTCGTATTTCATTGTGTTTTTTTTGATTGCTTATGGTGTACAGATGGATTTACAGGGACTCTACGAAGCGGTCGAACATAAACTCCGTGTCGACCGGTCCGGAGCAGGCTTCGGGGTGGAACTGGCTGCTGAACCAAGGGTTCGTCTGGTGTCGGATGCCCTCGTTCGAGCCGTCGTTCATGTTGACGAAGAGTTCGCGCCACTCCTTGCCCAGCGTCGAAGCATCAACGGCGTAGCCGTGGTTCTGACTCGTCACGTAGCAGTGGTTGGTGCCCACCTCGCGCACGGGCTGATTGTGGCTGCGGTGGCCGTATTTCAGTTTGTAGATGGTTGCCCCTCCGGCCTTGGCCAGCAATTGGTTGCCCATACAGATGCCACAGATGGGTTTACGGCTGGCAGACATCTGCTTGCGGATGATGTCCACCGCTGCACCGCACACGTCCGGGTCGCCGGGACCGTTGGCCAGGAAAAGCCCGTCGAAGTCCATTGCCGTGTAGTCGTAGTTCCACGGCACGCGGATGACCTCCACGCCCCTGTTGACGAGGCAGCGTATGATGTTAGCCTTCACACCGCAGTCCACGAGCACCACCTTGCGCCCTGCGCCTTCGTTGTAGCGTATGATGTCCTTGCAGGACACGATGTCCACGAAGTTCACACCCTCATACTTGGCCTCCGGGATGTTGTCCGGCTCGTCGTCCAGCAGTATTTTTCCCATCATCACGCCATGTTCACGCAGCACCTTGGTCAGTTCCCGGGTGTCAATGCCCGTCACTCCAGGCACCTTCTCGCGTTTCAGCCAGTCTGCCAGACTCTCGTGGGCGTTCCAGTGGCAGTACTGCTCGCTGTAGTCGCTGACGATGATGGCCGAAGCATAGATGCGGTCGCTCTCCATGAAGGTGGGCAGTCCGTTGCTTTCGATGGAGAACTGGGGCACCCCGTAGTTGCCCACCAGCGGATAGGTCAGCGTCATGAGCTGTCCGGCATACGAGGGGTCTGTCAGCGACTCGGGGTAGCCCGTCATTGCCGTGTTGAACACCACCTCGCCGGCCACGGGCGCATCGTAGCCGAAGGATTTCCCTTTGAATTGCGTTCCGTCTTCCAGAACGAGTGTTATGTCTTTCATTGATTATTGATTTGTTTCCGTATTATACACATGGTCTATATAGTTCACGAAGGCCTTGAGACAGAGTCGTGTGCCGCCCGGTGTCGGGTAGTTGCCGGTGAAGTACCAGTCGCCGTGGTGGTTGGGACAGGCGCGGTGCAGTCCTTCGATGCTTTGGAACACGAGTTCCACGGGTGTCTTCACGTCTGTCGGACAGAGCATCTCTACCAACTTCGCGTTGAGTTCGTCCACCGAGAAGGGGCGGTAGATTTCTTTGACGGCACACTGCATCTCCCCGTCCGGCTTCTGCAGCTCGTCCAGACACCTGCGGTACGTGTCCTGGATGAGTGCCTCCATGCCCCGGTCTTTCAGCAGTTGGATGCAGGCGCGGAACACGCAGAACTCCTCCATCCTGGCCATATCAATGCCGTAGTAGTCCGGGTAGCGTATCTGCGGTGCACTGCTGACGATGACGATTTTCTTGGGGTGCAGGCGGTCGAGGATTTTGATGATGCTCTCCTTCAGCGTTGTGCCGCGCACGATGGAGTCGTCGATGATGACGAGGTTGTCGCGCCCTGGTTCCAACACGCCGTAGGTGACATCATAGACGTGGGAGGCGAGGTCGTTGCGCGAGTTGCCCTCGGTGATGAAGGTGCGCAGCTTGATGTCCTTCCACGCTGCCTTCTCCGAGCGCACGTAGTAGCCCAAGATTTCCTCCAGTTCTTGTCGGGTGGGCTGATGACCGAGTCCTGCGATGCGTTCTATCTTTTGCTGGTTGATGTAGCGTTTGAAGCCGCCCAGCATCCCGTAGTAGGCCACCTCGGCGGTGTTGGGGATGAAGGAGAAGACGGTGTGTTCCACGTCGTTGTCGATGGCCTTGAGGATGCTGTCCGTCAGCTGTTCGCCCAGTTGTCGGCGCTCGCGGTAGATGTCCTCGTCGTTGCCTCGGCTGAAATAGATGCGCTCAAAGGAGCAGGCACTGTCGCCCTGTTGGGGTATGATTTGCTGGAGCGACACCTCGCCGCTGCCCGACACCAACAGCGACTGGCCGGGCTGCAGCTCGCAGACCTCGTCCGACGAGACATCGAAGGTGGTCTGCAGCACGGGGCGTTCACTGGCGAGTGCCACGATTTCGTCGTCGCGGTAGTAGAAAGCCGGTCGTATGCCCCACGGGTCTCTCATGGCGAACATCTCGCCGCTGCCCGTCAGTCCGCACACCACGTAGCCGCCATCGAAGTCGGGCATGGTGGTCCGCAGCACGTTGGCTATCTCCATGTTCTTGTCAATATACTGAGTGATGTCGCAGCCTGTCAGTCCGCGTTTCCGCGCCTCGGCATAGTTGCGCTCCACCTCGCGATCCAGTCGGTGTCCCATCCATTCCAGCATGATGTAGGAGTCGGAGTAGATGCGCGGACACTGTCCCTGCGCTGTGATTTTCTGGAACACCTGTTCGATGTTCGTCATGTTGAAGTTGCCGCAGAGACAGAGGTTCTTGGCCTTCCAGTTGTTGCGTCGCAGGAAGGGGTGTACGTAGGTCAGTCCGCTCTTCCCCGTGGTGGAATAGCGCAGGTGTCCCATGTAGAGTTCCCCCTTCATGTCGGGTTTCACGCGCGCGAAAATCTCCGTGATGGCGTCCTTGCCCTCCGCCTTCTCTCGGAACATATACTCGTGGCCCGGCTCGGTGTGGAGCTTCACGGTAGCAAAGCCAGCTCCCTCCTGTCCCCGGTTGTGTTGTTTCTCCATCATCAGATAGAGCTTGTTGAAGCCGTAGGCCC
Source organism: Vescimonas coprocola (assembly GCA_963620725.1). Classification (GTDB taxonomy): domain Bacteria; phylum Bacteroidota; class Bacteroidia; order Bacteroidales; family Bacteroidaceae; genus Prevotella. The sequence continues at coordinate 2,103 of CAVFBU010000048.1, read as the reverse complement.
ACGTGCCGTACTTCTTCTCATAGTAGTCCAGCGGCTTGAGCAGCCGTATCATGGCCACGCCACATTCGTGTTTTAGTTCTTCCACCTTATTATATATTGTCTCTTTAGTTTATGGTCTCTTCGTATGCTTGTTATTTTGCTGTAATCATTCCACGGTCACGGATTTGGCAAGGTTTCTGGGCTGGTCCACATTGAGTCCCTTGCAGACGGCCACGTGGTAGGCCAGCAACTGCAGGGGTATGGTGGCCAGCAGCGGTTCCAGACATTCGATGGTGTCCGGCAGCTCTATCACCTCGTCGGCAATGCTGCGTATGGTGCTGTCGTCGCGGCTGACCAGTGCGATGACCTTTCCCTTCCGCGCCTTCACCTCCTGTATGTTGGAGACCACCTTCTCGTACATGGTGTTGTGGGTGGCGATGACCACCACGGGCATGTCGGAGTCTATCAGTGCGATGGGCCCGTGCTTCATCTCCGCTGCCGGATAGCCCTCGGCGTGGATGTAGGATATTTCCTTGAGCTTCAGCGCACCCTCCAGGGCCACAGGGTAGCTGTAGCCGCGCCCGAGGTAGAGGAAGTTGCGTGCGTAGGTGAACGTGCGGCTGAGGTCGGCGATGCGGTCGTTGAGCTTCAACACGTCCTTTATCTTGTGGGGAATCTCGTGCAGCTCCCTCACCACGTGCATATAGTCGTCGCGACCGATGGTGCCCTTCTCCTTGGCCAGTGCCAGTGCCAGCATGGTGAGCACGGTGACCTGTCCCGTGAAAGCCTTCGTCGAGGCCACACCAATCTCCGGTCCCACGTGGATGTAGGAGCCGGTGTCGGTGGCGCGTGGGATGCTGGAGCCGATGGCGTTGCAGATGCCGTAGATGAACGCACCGTGCTCCTTGGCCAGTTGTACGGCAGCCAGCGTGTCGGCGGTCTCTCCGCTCTGCGAGATGGCGATGACCACATCGCTGTCGGTGATGACGGGGTTGCGGTAGCGGAACTCCGAGGCGTACTCCACCTCGACGGGTATGCGGCAGAGCTGCTCAATCATCTGCTTACCGATGAGTCCTGCGTGCCACGAGGTGCCACAGGCCACGATGATGAACCTTTTTGCCGCGAGCAGCTGCGCCTTATAGTCGATGACGGCGGAGAGCACCACGTTGTCGGTGTCCACATTGACGCGCCCCCTCATGCAGTTGTCCAGGCAGTCGGGTTGCTCGAATATCTCTTTCAGCATGAAGTGTGGGAAGCCGCCCTTCTCTAACTGTCCGAGGTTGATGTCCACCTTCTTGACCTTCAACTCCTGTTCCTCGCCGAGGATGCTGACAATCTTCAGCTCCTCGCCGCGCCGTATCACGGCAATGTTGCCATCCTCCAGGTAGACCACTCGGTCGGTATATTCCACCAATGGTGTCGCGTCAGAACCCAAGAAGAACTCATCCTTACCGATGCCCACCACGAGGGGACTCTGCTTGCGCGCCGCGATGATTTGGTTCGGGTCGCGCTTGTCGATGATGGCGATGGCGTAGGCTCCGATAACCTGGAACAGGGCCACCTGCACTGCCGTGAGCAGGTCCACCGACTTATGCACCATGATGTATTCCACTAACTGCACCAGCACCTCCGTGTCCGTGTCGGAGCGGAACTCCACGCCCCTGGCCTGCAATTTCTGCTTCAGGTCGGCATAGTTCTCAATGATGCCATTGTGGATGATGGCGAGGTTCTTCGACTCGGAATAGTGCGGATGGGCGTTGACCGCCGAAGGCTCTCCGTGTGTGGCCCACCGCGTGTGGGCGATGCCCACCGTTCCCGTCACATCCTTGTCTTTGCAGTACTCCACCAAGTTGTCCACCTTACCCTTCGTCTTGCAGACGTTCATGTTGCCGTCAGCATTAATCAGAGCTACCCCGGCCGAATCATAGCCGCGGTATTCCAGTCGGCGCAACCCCTTTATCAGTATGGGGTATGCCTGCTGAGTGCCGATATATCCTACTATTCCGCACATAATCTTTTCTCCTCGTTTTTATCTTTGTGTTGGTTTCGTCTGCAAAGGTAGTGCAAACCGAGAGAAAAACCAAATTTTGGAGCAGCGAATGTAGAGGGAAAGCTCGCTTTTCC
>CAVFBU010000047.1:0-16667 GCA_963620725.1 Vescimonas coprocola | reverse complement strand
TCACCCTCGAAACGCAGACCACCATCTACGTGATGGAGCTGAAGATTAACGGCAGTGTGGAGGAAGCCTTAGCACAGATTGAGTCTCGCCACTACGCCGATGCGTTCAAGATGAAGAACAAGCCCGTAGTGAAGGTCGGCATGAACTTCTCGCTGAAAGACGGCGTGAACCGCCTGGAATGGCAAGCGATTAATTTTTAATTAAGAATTAAGAATTGACCCTCAACATTCAAAAAGCGACTGGCGGATAAACACCGTTGGCCGCTTTTTTGTGTTTTCATTTGGCATTTCCCTCACTTAATCGTACCTCTGACGCTTCGCGTCGAAGGTACTCACGCTCGGAAAAACTCAAATAAATTTGGTTTTTCCCTCACTTAATCGTACCTTTGCAACGGGGCTTGCGCGTATGCGCCCGACGAATACAACGACTCAAGACTTTTTAATGACCATTTATATGAAAGCAAAAACCATTTCCATTCTTTGCCTGATGCTTCTTTTCACGGCTCCCATAGCGTCTGGCCAATCTCTGATGGGCAGACTGAAGAATCTCGGGAAAGCCGTAAAGGAGACCGTGAAACAGATACCCGACAAAGCAGTAGACACAGCGACGGAGCAGATTACGAACCAAGTGCTTCAAAAGGGGTTGGGGAAAACTTCAAAACAACAGAAACGCTCCTCATCCGACAGCAGAAACGCACAGCTCGAAGAACAATACAGGTCGATGATGGGGCTGAAAGACGGGAACATGGAAGACGAGACTCCGACGGTAAGGCTTCCGAAGGAGCACACCGCACTTTTTGCTCCGCTCGGCTACCCTGTCGAGGCAGAACTGGGAGTCAAGACCGTCAAGCCATCCATGCCTCCGACAGAGGCTTCGAAACAGGTTGCCTGGGTTGAGAAAAGACCTTCCGTCGCCTGTCTCGACAATCAAAGTCTTGTGGATGAATACCTCCTTTTGAAGGAGTGTCTTGAGGGCGGCACCATCGCCTATCTGTCGCCTGCCGGCAGTCGTCTGGGCAATGTGGAAGACGAGGTCGGAGGAAGAGCGAACGAACTCAACGAGCTGGTCGAGCAATATAACGAAGCGATTAGCAATTATCAGTACTCCGAAATTCACAACTGGGTGCTGAACGGCATTCACGACAGGATAGCAAGTGTATTGAGCGGACGAGTCTACAAGACACTGATCAAATCCTCTATCGCTCCGCTTTTCACATTGAAAGAGAACTTCATCAACGAGGACACGAAAGCGTATTTCGCCAAGCACGGAGGTTATCAAAATGCGACAAAACAAAATCTCACCTCGTGGAACCCCCGTCCTGACAAGCAAGAGGTGGCTGTCGGAGGGCAGCAAGCGGTCATCACAGACGAAAACGAGGCCGGGGCAACGGTCGACATCGGTGGAGTTGTCTATGTCTTGCACACCAGCAGTCGCGGACAAGGCTACGCCTTCCTTACCAAGGTGGAAGGCACTGCCGTTGCAGGAAAAGACGTTGTGATTCCCGACTACATTCCTTACAAGGGGAAGAAATATCCCGTGACAGCGATGAGAGGAGCCGTGTTTGCCGAAACGAAAATAAAATCGATCAAACTGCCGGCCACACTGAAAGAGATTCGAAACGCCACATTCCGTGGGACTGCCATCACCGAGATTGTCATCCCAGCTTCGGTGACAAAGCTCCAAGGTTCCGTATTCCAGAATTGCACCAAGCTTGCAAAAGTCGTTTTTGAGGGAGAGTCCATCCATGAGTTGAGCGGAAGTTTCCAAAACTGCGTCTCTCTGAAAAGTGTCAAGTTCCCCCGCAACCTTACCGGCTTCATGAGCTACGACATGTTCTCCGGCTGCACCCTTCTTTCCGAAGTTGTATTGCCCGAGAACCTCACGACCCTTCCCCGTTCCACCTTCAACGGGTGTAAGAATCTCAAATCGGTAACGATTCCGTCGAGTGTCAAAAAGATAGGAGACCAGGCCTTTGCCGGCAGCGGCATCGTTTCCGTCGACATTTCCAGTGCGACAGAGATAGACGCTTTGTGTTTCATGAACTGCAAGAGCCTGAAGAGCGTAAAGCTCAACGCTTCCTTGAAGGAGAATTTCCTGACTGAGACATACGATGCCTTTATGGGTTGTCCGCTACTGGAGGTGAAATGGGTCAACAATCAATATGTCTATCCTGAGGGAGGCTTCATCTTTGTTCCGTAAAGAAAAAATAAAGAATATGTGCAGAAAAATCTTATTAATGCTCTTCGCGGCAGCGCTCTTACTGCCGCAGCATGTTTCGGCGAAGAGTAAGCCGGAGGTCAAGTTCGTGGAGGACGAAACGGGCGAAAGAGCAAAAACATCTTTAGACCAGCAGTCGGACTATGAACAGAACAAATCGGCCCAAAGGAGTTCGCTTAAAGCCTATTCGACAACAGAAGCCGACGAGTATTGTCCCGACACCAATCCCTACGATGTGGTGACGAGAAACGACGATTATAATTCGAGCCTTAGTGCGGGGGAAGGCGAGTTTCCCGGCCAGAAGGCGATGCTCGTCACAAAGCTCATTGTGGACAACAGTGATCCCGAGACTAACAGAAAGTTGGGCATCTCCGTCAACAACACGATTCGGGGATTTTACAACATCCGCGAGGTCTGGATCAGCAGCAAGGTGGATGCCGTGGAGTTTATAAAAGCCATCTATTCGCAAATGAGGGGAGGAGCATCCATGCATGACCGCACCATCTATGTTCCGCAATACAGCATGATGATGCACTCTCAAAGGGCGACGCTGTTTCTGCCCGAGTCGTCGGCGGCAGCGGTCAAACAGCTCTTCTCCCGTCCGACATGGAGTCATCGGCCACTCTTTTCCATCAAGACCTACAAGGGTGATGTCTATACGGCACAAAAGGCAGGAGCAGATGCCGCCCAACCGTTCTGCGTGAACCACGTCTTCACGGACAAGGTGGCCGGAGCCGACAAGATTTATAAGTATGGAGACTGCAAGACGCCAAGCCGCTATTTCTACTCCTGCAAAGTCTGCGGACGGAATGAACACAACGTCAACCACACCTTTGCATCATACAAGATGGCTGTAACGGTTCATGACTACCAAAGCGACCAGGCCAATGCCCAGGCTTACGTGGGTGTGAATGCCGCAGGACACCATGTTTGGTGGAAGAGTTGCATCTGGTGCGACCACAACTATGGATACGACCAAAGGCACATCACCAAAGGCGAGTGGAAAAACAGCGGGACAGGAGCCTCCTACGAATACTTTGCCAAGGCCATGAAAAATGCGGTGGAAAACGCAGAGCAAGAGGCCCTTCTCCTCACAACGGCCTACCCCGGAACGTTCATCCTTCCACTCAAGTCTGATGCAAAGACTTCCAAAGCGTATGAAAGCAGCGTGAATTTTGCCCTTAACGACCATCTCCTGGACGATGCCGTCTTAGGAAAAGACTACACGCTTCCGCTTAAAGGAAACCAACTGCTGTCCCTTGCGGTGCGCCTGGCCGAGGAGCTGATGGGAAAAGAGATAAAGGTTTCCGTTGCAGGCGATGATGCGTACCGTGCGAAAGCCTCGGCGATGGGCATTCTGGATGAGCACTTTTCGTCCTTAGAATCCGCGTCGCCCACAACGAGAGAGCAGACGGCAACGCTCCTATACAAGGTGCTCAGATACATTGAGAGCCAGAAGATTTATTCTTATTCGGAGTATGAATCGAATCTTTCAACGTATAAGGACCAGTCGCAAGTCTCCCCTTGGGCCACCGAAGCCCTGGCATTTATGGAGGCGCTGGGTCTCTTCAAACCCCTTTCGAAAGACATGCTCGCTCCAAAAGGTGCGATAACCATCGAACAGGCCGTCGACATGGCCGAACGAAGCACCCTCGCGCAACAACTGGGCTGGTATCAGGCTCGAAGCTGGGGCGAGAACCAAGGAAGGGATTATCAAGGAACGCTGAACAGCGGGGTCGGTATTGGAGGAAACCATTTCATCTCTCCCGGCGAAAGAATCTGGGTGGTGGCTCCAAGAATAGGGGAGGCACTTTGGGGATACCTTCCTACCCGAGACTCGTATTCGGGTCAGACCGTTTACGCCAAATCGGAATGGTTCCGCCCGGTAAGACCTTATGTCTTCTCGGTTGACAAATCGTCAAGCATAATAGGCCAGATGTTCGGAAAGTCTTCAGGCAAGCAGAGCAAACAGGTCAAAGAGGCTGAGGAAAAGCAGACCCAAAAATCAAAGCAGGAAAAGAAAGCCAACAGAAAAAAACAAGCTGGCAAGGTCTTGCAGTCTGTCTTCAAACATCTTTTGGAGTAGTAGGCATCTGCCTTTGGCAGCTAAAAAAAGGAGGTCGGCATCCGATGAGGTGCCGGCCTTTTTCTTTGCAGAGGGATGAGTTACAGCTTCACGCTGGAGATGTCGACCAAGCCGTTGACGATGGCATAGACGGTGAGACCGGCGGGGGAATGAATCTGCAACTTGCGCGCGATGTTGCGGCGATGGGTGATGACGGTGTTGACCGAGATGCAGAGGTGGTCGGCAATCTCTTTGTTGGCCATGCCCTGCACCAGGGAGACGATGACCTCGCGCTCGCGGTCTGAGAGCGTCTCGCCGCTGTCGCCGTTGCCCTTGCTGACCATGGTGGTGAGGTTGCGCGTCACCCTGTCCTGCTTCAGCTGCCGTTCCAGGCGGCGGATGGCAGGCGTGAAGATGCGGTCCTCCACGTGGGCGTGGTTGCGCAGCCATTCCTCGTTGTTGTAGATGTCGTAGAGGGCAGCCATGAGCCGGTTGTTGGTCTTGCCATCGGAGGGCAGGTACTTGATGATCATCAGTTTGATTTCCGCCAAGGCGCGGTCTGTGGCCTCGTGGTGGCGCGAGAACGTGTCGACGTTGTAGTCCGTCTTCGCCACGCCCTGGAGCAGCGACTCCACGTAGGGGAAGAGCGTCTTCTCCTCGTAGCGCATGTGGCGTTGCACCTCGCGCGCATAGTCGTCGTAGGACTTCATGATCAGGTGGCCGAGGGCATCGTCCTTGGCCAGGCAGTCGCCCAACTTCTGGCGGATGGACGGCAGTTGGAAGTCCAGGAAATAGGTGTGGCTGGCCTCCAGGTAGTGCAGCAGCGTGGGCACGTCCAGCTGCGGGTCGTCGTCGTAGTCGTAATGGCCGTTGATGGTATAGTTGACCACGGCCAGGAAGGTATAGGTATCCACGGCGTTGGCCTCGCACATCTCCCGGACGCTCTTGTCGCCGAAGCCGAGGTGGATGCCGAAACTCTCCAACACCTGCAGGAGGTGGTAGTTGTCGCGCATCAGCGTCACCATCTTGTCGCCAGCCTCGTACATCTTCAGGGTCTTCATGTGTCTGCTCCTCTTTTAATATATGGTTTCCGCCTGCAAAGGTATCAAAAACCACGCACGAAGCCAAGGAAACGCAGGAAAAAGACACGGAAATCACTACATTTTGGTAGAGAGCGACAACCTTCCTTCACCCCATTTCACATTTTTTGAGTATTGCAGGAGCCGGAAACCCTGCGTACCTTTGCACCCGGAAAACAAACCATTTCAAGTATTAAATGATAAACAACAGACCCTTTTTCCTCATGATGACCGCAGGACTGCTCGCCATCGGCAGTCCTGCCACAGCGGCCACTGGCGCAGCCGACAGCACCGCCACGGCAGGCAACGACTACGACAAGTGGCGCATCGGCAGCTATGGCGAGATGCTGGCCACCTTCAAAGACTACGGGCTGAACCGCTTCTACGGTGGCAGCACCGGCAACACCAAGGTCAACCACAACGAGATTTCCATCCCGCGCTTCATCCTCCAGGGTGAATACAAGATTACGCCGAAGTGGATCCTGTCCGCCGAGATCGAGTTCGAGGCCGGCGGCACGGGTTCGGCCATCGAGATGGAAGCCCAGTCGGGCAGCGAGAACGGCGAATACGAGACCGAGGCCGAGAAGGGCGGCGAGGTGGCCCTCGAACAGTTCCACCTCACGCGCCTCATCGCACCGCAGTTCAACGTGCGCGTGGGACACCTCATCATCCCCGTGGGACTGACCAACGCCCACCACGAGCCCCTCAACTTCTTCACCGCCGCACGCCCCGAGGGAGCCACCACCATCATGGCCTCCACGTGGCACGAGACGGGACTGGAGTTCTTCGGCACCCTCGGGCGCGGCGCAGCCACCTTCGACTACCAGGCCATGGTGACGGCAGGACTCAACCCCAACGGCTTCGACTGCTACAACTGGATACAGGGCGGACGGCAGGGACTGCTCGAAACGGACAACTTCACCGCACCGGCCTACACCCTGCGCCTCGACTGGCGCGGCGTGAAGGGGCTGCGCGTCGGTGCTTCCGTGCTCTACAACCCCAAGGCCGGCAAGAATGCCGACAAGCTCATCACCTACGCCAACATCGGCGACATCGACGTGCTGCTCTACTCGCTGGACGCACAGTATGTCAACCGCTATGTGACGGCACGCGCCAACATCCTCTCCGGCAACATCACGGAGACCGCCGGACTGACCGCCGCCAACAAATACTACTCCAACAAGTCGCCGTACAGTCGCATGGGACCCGTGGCCAAGCGCGCCCTGGACTGGAGCGCGGAGGTGGGTGTCAACCTGCAGGCGTTCTTCCCCGGCGTGAAGCATTTCCCGGTGGTCTATCCCTTCGTCCACTACAACTACTACAATCCGCAGGAGCAGTGTGAGACGGGACTCGTGGCCGACAAGCGTTGCCAGGTCAGCATGTGGAGCATCGGTGCCAACTGGCGACCCCTGCCCAACCTCGTGGTCAAGGCCGACTACACCACCCGGCAGATCGGCACGGCGAAGCTGTTCGGCACCGGTCCCTACAACAGCGAGAACGAGCTGCGCCTCGGCGTGGCCTACATGCTCTGGTTCGCCAAGAAATAAATCCCAAGCAACAAACCCGAAAATATAAACCATCAAACCACATAGAACAACATGAAGAAGATTTTCAACTACGCACTGCTGCTCTTGGCAGCCAGCACCCTCTCCCTCGGACTCACCGCCTGCGGCGACGACAAGGACACCCCGGACATCGATGACAACAAGGCCGCCGACCTGGACTACAGTGCCGCCTACGCCGAGCAGTGGTCCAACTACATGGTGACCGTCTCCGGACTGCTGAAGACCGACGCCCAGACGCTCTACGACCAGTGGAACAACAGCTACGCCGCCCTCTTCAAGAACCACAACTCCCCGGAATACAAGTCGGCCATCGACTGCGTGGAACAGATACTTGAAGGCTGCGTCGACATTGCCGGCGAGGTGGGCGACACCAAGATTGGCGACCCCTACAGCAAATACACCGCCGGCAACAAGACCGAGGCCCTCTATGCCGTGGAGTCTTGGTACAGCTGGCACTCGCGCGACGACTACCGCAACAACATCTACTCCATCCGCAATGCCTACTACGGCTCGCGCGATGGCAGCATCCACGCCAACTCGCTCTCTGCCGTGCTGGCCAGCAAGAACCCCGATCTCGATGCCGAGGCCAAGGAGAAGATTGCCGCCGCTGCTGCTGCCATCTACGCCATCCCACAGCCCTTCCGCAACAACATCAACACCACGGAGACCGTGGCTGCCATGAACGCCTGCGCCGAACTGGGCGACTTCATCGAACAGGAGTTGGAAGCCTATTTTGACAAGTACATCAATGACGATGCCACGCTCGACCCCATCGTGCGGCAGTATGTTGACGCGGTGGTGCTGCCCACCTACAAGGAACTGGCAGAAAGGAACGCCACCCTTGACAGTGCCGTGCGCGCCTTCAAGGAAAACCCCTCCAACAACAACTTCGCTGCCTGCGCACAGGCCTGGCTCGACGCACGCGCACCGTGGGAACAGAGCGAAGCCTTCCTCTTCGGTCCTGTTGATGAGTTGGGTCTCGACCCCAACATGGACAGCTGGCCACTGGACCAGTCGCAGATTGTGCAAATCCTGAAATCGCAGGACTTCTCCAACCTCAACTGGAAAGAGGGCGAGAGCGATGACAAGATTGAGTCGGCACAGAGCCTGCGCGGCTTCCACACCCTGGAATTCCTCATCTTCAAAGACGGCAAGGCCCGCACGGTGAAATGACGAGAAAGCAATGGACAAGCATCCCGCTGCTGACCCTGCTCGCCCTGCTCGGCGGCTGCACCGATGACGAGAAGCTGGACGTGACGGACATCGAGGTGCCTGACGGCTATGCACTGTCGGCAGGCACCGCCACGGGCTTCTTCAACTCATCGGTGGCCTACGACCAGGGGGCGCGGTGGCTGTCAGGGACGTACAAGGCGCGCTTCAACTCCGGCGACCAGCTCTACGACAATGCCAAGTCGGCCAACGACAACGGCAGTGGCGGAGGGCTGGGCCCCGTCTATGCCGGCTACTCCTGCGGCAGCTGCCACCGCAACGCCGGGCGCACGGAGCCAACCTACTGGACCAACTTCAAGAACGGCAGCGACGACGGATCGGGACAGTACGGCTTCACCTCCTCACTCATCTACATCACGCGGCGCAACGGATCCTTCTTCCCCAACTACGGACGCGTCATCCATGACCAGGCCATCTACGGCGTGAAGCCGGAGGGTAAGTTGAAGGTGCAGATCGACTCCATGACGTTTGCCTTCCCCGATGGCGAGAAATACACGCTCTGCGTACCGAAATGGCGCATCACGGAATGGTATGCTGACAGCATCAGCCCCGACGACCTCTTCTGCACCGTGCGCGTCCCCCTGCGCCACGTGGGCATGGGACAGATGATGGCCGTCGACCCCAACGAGATTGAGGCACTGGCCAGCAAGAGCAACTACCCGGAATGGGGCATCAGCGGACGCTGCAACTACATCACGGAGCGCGGTATGCGCCAGTTGGGACTCTCGGGCAACAAGGCGCAACACGCCGACCTGACGGTGGAGCTGGGTTTCTCCAGTGACATGGGAATGACCAACAGCCGCTACCCGGAGGAGATCTGCGAGGGACAGTCGCAGATGAAGGACGGCTCGATGATGGGACTCTCCTACCAACAGCTCGACTGCACCACCGAACAGATGGAGGACGTGGACCTCTACATGCAGGCACTGGCCGTGCCCGCACGCCGCAACGTCAACGACCCCGATGTCGTCGAGGGTCAGCAGCTCTTCTTCCAGGCCGGATGCCACCTGTGCCACGTCACCACGCTGCACACGCGGCAGCGCGGCACGACCCTGTTGGCAGGCACCACCCTGCCCTGGCTCGGCAGACAGACCATCCACCCCTACTCCGACTTCCTGCTCCACGACATGGGTTCGGAAATCATGGGTGTGGGACTGAACGACAACTTCGTCAGCGGACTGGCGCGTGGCAACGAATGGCGCACCACGCCGCTCTGGGGTGTCGGCCTGCAGAAGAAGGTGAACGGACACACGTATTTCCTGCACGACGGGCGCGCCCGCAACTTCACCGAAGCCATCATGTGGCACGGCGGCGAGGGCGAGGCCTCGAAGAACAAATTCAAGAACATGACCCGGGAACAGCGCAACAAGCTCATCCAGTTCCTCTGGTCGCTATAACCCACAAGAAACAACAAGAACAGTTCAAACGACAAACCACTATGCAACTCATGAAACACCATAGAATCACAGTCCTTCTTACAACTGTCATGTTCGCTGTCGGCGCCTTTGCCGGAACAGAACCGGCAAACGCCGCTGACAGTATGACCGCTGACGACAGAACCGCTGACAGCATGGCCGCTGACGACGGCGGCAAGATGGACATGGAGAACGGCGTGCTGCCCATTGCCGACGACCGGGGCTTCACGCTCCAGTCGAAGGACGGCAACTTCGTGTTCAAGCCGTACCTGTATATGCAGAGCACGCTGAACCTGAAATACTACGACGACGAGGGACTGGACAAAGCCTACAACCAGGACAACATCGCCAACAGCGGTTTTGCCGTTCCCTATGCCATCATCGGCTTCACGGGAAAGGCGTTCGGAAAAATCGACTATAACGTCAGCATCAACGCGGCGGCTTCCGGTGGCAACGTGCTGCAGCAGGCGTGGATTGACTATGCCGTCAGCCCGGCACTCCGCTTCCGCGCAGGAAAGTTCAAGACACCCTTCGCCCACGCCTATCTGACCACCCTCGGCGAGACGCTGTTTCCGCAGATGCCCGTCTCGCTGACGGCCAGCAGCATCCTGCCCTACTCGCTCAACGCCGTCACGCCGAGTATCGGCACGGGCTTCGACTTAGGGGTCGAGATGCACGGCGTCATCAACAACAAGTTCGGCTACGAGGCTGGCATCTTCAACGGCACCGGCGCGTCGGTGAACAGTGCCACCAAGGGCTTCAGCGACGACAACCACCTGCCCTCCCTGCTCTATGCCGGACGGCTGACCTACATGCCCAACGGTCCGATGCCCATGACGCAGGGCAACGCCAAGATGCAACACCTCGACAAGATGCTCATCGGCATCAGTGCCAACTACAACAACGAGGCGGAGAGCGAGAGCACCAACGACTTCCGCGCCGGCGTGGAGTTTGCCTGGCTGAAGAACAAATGGTACCTGGCCGCCGAAGCCTACTATATGCACGTGGGGTTCACCGAGCGGCAGAAGATTGACGAGACCTACGACTTCTGGGGCGCATACGCCCAGGTGGGTTATTTCGTCGCTCCGCAGTGGCAGGTCGGCGTGCGCTACGACTTCATGGACCGCAACGGCTCGTCGAAGGACGGCCTGCTCAACATGCCTGCAGCGGTGGTCAACTACTTCGTGCCCAACACGAACCTGAAACTCTCGGCCATGTATCAGTACATCGGGCGCACAGGTCACGCCACGCAGTTGGACCGCGACCTGGACGACCTCGGCATTGCCACCCATACGGCCTGTCTGATGATGCAATTTGCTTTTTGACGATGGAAAATTTGTGTATTACGAAGAAAATCCGTATCTTCGCGCTCGCCGCCGCGCTGCTGTTGGTCGCCTGCGACGATGGGCGCATCTACAACGAGGTGGAGGTGGACAGCAACGGACGCTCGGCGCGGCTGACGGCCACCGTCACGGGACTGGACCGCTGGCCGGACAGCTACACCGTGGCACTGGCGGGGTTTGCCGCTGACGATGACTATGCCAGCATCGCGAAAGCCGTGCAGACGGACAGCGATGGACGGGTGACGATGACGATGAACAACATCCCGGACGAGGTGACCAGCGTGCGCCTCTGTGTGCTCGACCGCCTGCGCCGCCACGTGCTGACGTTCTGCGAGGTGTCGGCAGAAGGGGTGCGCGACACCATCCGCATAGCACCGGGAACGGTGGATGCCAGTATGTTCAATGCCATCCAGCAGGGATTTCTCAACACCACCTGCGCCAGTTGTCACGGTGCCAGCAACTATGCCGCAGCCGGTCTTGACCTCACCGCCGGAAAGGCCTACGCGGCACTGGTGGGACAAGCCTCCCAGAGGGTGGACGGCCATCAACTGGTGGAGCCGGGCAACGCCACCGGCAGCGTGCTCCACATGGTGCTGAACGAAGAGCACGTGGAGGGCATCGCCATGAACCACTTCGACCTCGTGTCGGAAAAGACGGCGCAGTACATCCTGCCTCTCATCGACAGCTGGATTGATGCTGGTGCCAAGGAATAACGACTAAAGAAGACTATGAACAAACTGAATACGATAAGACAAGAAAAGGCACACGCCGACATCTTCCGCTTCGACAACGGCACGGAAGTGACGGAATACCACGTCCTGATTCACGCCGATGATGCTACCATGAGTTTCACCCAGCAGTTGCAGGCCGTCATGGAGCTTTATTCCTCGCTGGTGGAGCACGAACTGCCGGGGGCGCGCTGCGTCTTCAAACGCTACTTCCTCAGCGACTCCGCCAACCAGGAGGACGAGGTGGCGGCTGCCGACATGACGGACTGCGCCAAGAGCATCATCCAGCAACCGCCACTGGACGGCACGAAGGTGGCCGTGTGGGTGTATCTGATGACGGGCGTACAGACGGGACTCGGCAGGAGCGGACTCTACGAGGTGAGCCACGGCGGCTACCGCCACCTGTGGAACGGCAGTGCGCACAACCTGGCAGCCAACTCGGAATACCAGACGCGCCTGCTCTTCAACGAATACAACATGCAACTCATCGAAGAGGGCTGCACGCTGAAGGACAACTGCATACGCACCTGGTTCTTCGTCAACGATGTGGATCTGAACTATGGTGGTGTGGTGCGTGCCCGCAACCAGTTCTTCTTCACGCAGGGACTCACCGTCAACACCCACTTCATCGCCTCGACGGGCATCGGTGGCAGGCAGGCTGACCCCAATGTGCTGTCGCAGTTGGACAACTACGCCGTGGACGGCATCGAGGAGGGACAGGTGTCGTTCCTCTACGCCCCGACCCATCTGAATCGTACGAGCGACTACGGGGTGAGCTTCGAGCGCGGCACGGCGGTGGACTATGGTGACCGCCGCCAGGTGTTCATCTCGGGCACGGCCAGCATCGACAACAAGGGACAGATTGTCTACCCCAAGGATATCCGCCGCCAGACGCTCCGGATGTGGGAGAACGTGGAGGCACTGCTGGCCGAGGCCGACTGCACGATGGACGATGTGGGTATGATGGTAATCTACCTGCGCGACAGCTCCGACTACGCGGTGGTGAGCCAGATGTATGCCGAGCGTTTCCCGGGTCGTCCCTACGTGATTGTTCACGCCCCGGTGTGTCGTCCGGGATGGCTCATCGAGATGGAGTGCATGGCGGTGCGACCAGCCAGCAACCCACAGTACAAGCCGTTCTGACTTCTCCTTTGCAGGACAAACGCCCACGCGCTAATCCATGAAGCACCTCCGCATCGCCCTCACCGCCCTCTTGGTGTTGCTCGTTGTCACCATGGCCGTGGCCACCTTCGTGGAACAACGGCAGGGTGCGGCGTATGCGACCTCCCACATCTACCACACATGGTGGTTCTTCGCCCTATGGGTGCTGCTGGCTGTGGGCGGTGTGGTGGCCATCTGGCGCACGCGACTCTGGCGCAGGCTCGGTGTATTGCTGCTCCACGTGTCGCTGCTGCTGATATTAGTGGGAGCAGCCACCTCGTGGATGACCAGCAGGGAGGGCACGCTCCATCTGCGACAAGGACAGCCGGTCAGCCACTACGAAGCCAAAGGCGCACCATGGTCTGCCCCGTTGCCGTTCCGACAGATGACGCTCGACCGCTTCTCCGTCGTCTGCTACCCGGGCACGCAGACGCCACAGGATTTCCAGAGCCACGTACACTATACCGCCAGCAATGGGCAGACCCACAAGGCCGTCATCGCGATGAACCATATCTTAGAGGTGGACGGCTACCGCTTCTATCAGACCTCCTTCGACCCCGACAACAGGGGTTCTGTCCTAATGGTGTACTACGACCCTTGGGGCACACCGGTGACCTACTGCGGCTATGTGCTGCTGGCGTTGTCGATGGTGTTGCTGTTAGTCAACCGCCGCGAGACATTCATGCGGTTGTTGCAATCGCCGGCACTGCGCCAAGGGATGGTGTTCATGCTCTTGGCAATGGGCGGACTGACGATGCAGGCACGCAGTGTACCGACTATTTCGGCCGAGCGTGCAGCGTCATTGGAGGCGATGCCCGTGGTCTACAATGGTCGCGTGACTCCGTTCAACACACTATCACGCGACTTCCTACTGAAACTCTATGGGCGCGACACCTATAAGGGATTGAGTCCCGAACAGGTGGTCTACGGCTGGCTGCAACGTCCCGATGCCTGGAAGGACGAGCCGATGCTGTTGATAAAGGACAGCGGACTGCGGCAGCAGTTGGGCATCGATGGCAGGTATGCGCGGTTGGCCGACCTCTTCGACGCGGCAGGACAGTATCGGTTGCTGCAACTGCCGCCCGACAGCAAGGAGTCGAAGGCCGTCCGCGAACTGGACGAGAAGGTTGGCATCATCTTGATGCTGACCGAAGGCTCGCTGCTTCGTCCGGCTCGCAACGTGACCATAGACCATCACCGCTTCGCTGCCGAAATCTTCTACAACAGGGTTCCCTTCGTCCGCCTGCTGTTTATGGGCTGTCTCACACTGGGGCTGTTAGCGTTCGCCCTGTTGCTCGCTCCGCCGTTCCGCCACCGTCACCGGTGCTGGCAGGCGGTCTGTCTGCTGGCTCTCCTGTCGTGGCTGACGTTGGCGTTCGTCTACGCCCTGCGCTGGTACGTCAGCGGGCACGTCCCCATGGGCAACGGCTACGAGACGATGTTGTTGCTGGCCTTGTGCCTGCAGACCACGGGACTGCTGCTCCACCGCCGCCTCCCGATAGTCGTGCCCTTTGCCCTACTGCTGTCGGGCTTCACGCTGTTGGTGGCGCATCTGGTCGACAAGAATCCGCAGGTCACGGCCTTGATGCCCGTACTCCAGTCGCCGCTGCTCTCCATCCACGTCAGCCTGGTGATGATGGCCTATGCCCTTTTTGCCTTTACCATGCTCAGTGCCGTCGTGGCCTTGGTGGCGCACGCACGCGGCCAGTCGGCACGCGAGGAGCAGCTCACCATCCTGTCGCAGCTGATGCTCTACCCTGCCGTCTTCCTGTTGGCGGGCGGCATCTTCTTGGGAGCGGTATGGGCCAACGTGTCGTGGGGGAAATACTGGAGCTGGGACCCGAAGGAGGTGTGGGCACTCATCACCCTATTGGTCTACGCCGTGCCGTTACACCGCCACGCGCTCTGCGCACCGCGCCACGCGACAGCCTACCACCGTTATATGTTCGTGGCCTTCTTCGCCGTCCTAATGACTTATTTTGGAGTCAACTGTTTCCTCGGCGGTATGCACAGCTACGCATGACTCTTTTGCGATTTTTTCGATTTCCTGCGGAATCATTTGGTGATACAGCGTTTTTTTCCTAACTTTGCAAACCACAAGGCAATATTGCCACCAACCGCTTAAACTCATGCGCCTATCGAAGTGATTCTACCCTCAAGAAACAACGACATTTGAATCATGAAACGACTGACAGAATGTTCCGACGATGTGTTGGTGCAGGCTTATGTAGAGGGCAAGGACGCGGCTTTCGACGAGTTGTTGGTGCGCAACCAGCGGCAGTTATTCAATTTCATCGTGGCACTGACCCACGATAAGAACCGAGCAGAGGACCTCTTTCAGGAGACCCTTATCCGGGCGATTGTGAAATTGAGGGACGGGCAGTATTGCAATCAAGGCAAGTTTATTTGTTGGCTGATGCGCATCGCACGCAACCTGCTGATTGACGAGGTCAGGAAGCAGCGGAAGGGGCTGTTAGTGTCCATCCGTGATGGCGAACTGCTGACCTTCGTTGATTACGCTCCGCGCCACAAGAACCGGGAGGAGTTGATGGTGGCCGAGGAGATGAGGGGCAGTATGCGACAACTGATGGAGTCGCTGCCGGAAGAGCAGCGCGAGGTAGTGGTGATGCGCTACTATCAAGGCTTACAGTTCAAGGACATTGCTGAAATCACGCAGGTCAGCATCAACACGTCGTTGGGGCGAATGCACTACGCCCTCCGCAATATGCGGCGAATGGCTCGGCAGCGGAACATCCTGTGACCATCCAACATTTTGCGGACAACGCGTTGGAGCTGGCTATCTCATTATTCTAATATAATTCCCTGCGCTGGCATTCGAAATGAGAATATGGTCTCGCCGTTGACAGTGGATACACAGAAATCGCCATTGGTGATGACATCCATTCCAATAAGGACATCGTAGTCGCTGTATCCCTCGCCGCTCAGTACTTGCAGATTGGCAATCCTATAGCCGTTCTCAAAGCAGAGATCTATAAGATAGGTATTGACCTCCACAATGCCGCTGAAGGTCGAGACAGCCTGCTTGCCACTCGCACTGAGACCCAAGGCTTGTATCACCTCAGGGGTAATGACGGTGTTGGTGGCTCCCGTGTCCCATGCGGCATTCTCTATCTTGCAGTAGCGGCGGTTGCCCTCTCCATCGGTCACACCGTCAGGCATAACTACGAAACAGTCGGTGATGATGGCATCCTGCCGCTTGCCGTAGTTCTTTATGAATGCGCTCATTTGGGCAGTACGCTGGATATGATGGTATGGTGCGGACGCGAGGTGGTGGAAATGGCACGATTAGGAGTGATGTGTGCAACATGCCCCTCAGCCCAAGGCTCTGCTTGGACAACGGTCGTAATTTTCGGGAAAGTATTCATTGCTTTGCTTGTTTAATGGATTACTGGGTGCAAAGTTAATGCTATTTTATGAAATTCAATGCATTGTACCATGAAATGTGCAAAGTTTTAACGTTAGGTCGGTGATATTGCTCATATCATCGCAATCACAAAAAAACAGAGCATATCACAAAATGTTGGAATAGAATGAGTGGAGGGGGACAAAAACCTTCACCCGAGTGATTTGATCGATTCACTCGGGTGATTTGATCGATTCTCTCGAGTGATTTGATTTCAGGGGGAGAGTGATTTCATCTGATATGGGAGTTTGCTGTTTCCTGTTTTTATAGTGTCGGTAGCCAACTTTTTGATGATGTCTCTTTCGATTTTCATAAAAACACGCTATTAACTTCGGTTTTGTGCCAAAAACAACACTTTTCCGAACTTGTTAGGTGCAAAAGTACGACTTTTGCCGAAAACCGCAAAATCTTTTTGCCCGAAAATGCCGAAAACCGCAAAA
>CAVFBU010000046.1:0-17014 GCA_963620725.1 Vescimonas coprocola | reverse complement strand
GCCTGTTTCCTCTATCGTAGGCAACGGCATCTTGGCACGCTCAAGCTCTTCGGTAGTCTTCTTGTAGCTACGTCCCCACGACTCCTTGTATTCTATGTTCTGACTTTCGTACAGCATAAGCCCCTCTACTTTTCGTGAACTTTTCTGCAAATATAAACAAATTCCGACAAAACATCAAGAATATCAAGAAGAAATGTTCAAATCTACCGATAATTTCTTCACATAGATGTTCTATAATAAAAAAAGGCACTGTTTTTGCGCCCTTTTCTTTTTATTCCCGAAGAACTGCCTTCGGCTTCTGCCAATATACCGCATAGCGGCAGTGGTGGGCATCATAGAAAGGGACAAGCTCTACGCCGTGTCGGGTTTTCAATCCTTCATACTGTGCCTTTTCTACCATTGAAGCAGGAATCTTGAAGTCGAAACTGTAATAGTCATTGTACTTGGCAGGGTCGCTGAAAGGATGGGTGACGGCATCAAGCTTTCCTGCCATCACGACAGGGCCGTAGACCAATGCCACGATGGAGGCATCGTCCTTGGTGGCCTCTTCCTTTAACTGCATACCGAAGTTCACGACAATCCTGTCGCCAGCCTTCCACAGACGGGAGAGAGCCACATAGCCGTTTGCGTCCTTGGTGGTCTTCAGCCTCTTGCCGTTCACCTTGATGTCCATCTTGGTGGCCCAAGAAGGATAGCGGAGACGGAGGACGAAGTGCTTCTGCTTACCATGGATGGTAAACGATGTGGAAGAGGAGGACGGGAATGTGGTCTCCTGCAGGATGCTTGTGCCATCCCAGTCGACCTTTGACGGGATGAAAAGGTTGACATACAGGTCTTTGTCGGAATGGAAATAGATGCTTGAAGCGTATTTCACGTGGCTCTCGAATCCACTGCCCACACAGCACCAGAAACTGCTGTCTCTAGTGGAATAAAGGCGGTAAGTCCCGGTCTGCAACGGAGTGAAATAGCACACCATACCCGTCTCGGGGTCTTGCTGTCCGAGGATGTGGTTGTAGAGCGCACGCTCATAATAGTCGGCAATCCTGCTGTCTGGATTCCAGGAAAAGAGATGGTCGGCGAGTTTGAGGAGGTTGAAGGTGCAGCAGTTCTCGCCGTCATAGCCAGAGAGATGCTGGCTCTGTTCCGAAGGCTTGAAGAGATGCTCCTTGTCAGACAGTTCCCCCGTCACAAAAGTATGGTCGTTGACCAAAGTCCAAAACAGGAGTTCAGTCGCTTTGCGACTGTCTTCACAGCCAAATATCTCATAGTTTCTCGCCTCCCCCAACAGCTTAGGGATAAAGGTGTTGGCATGGTTCGTCCCGAGGTTGTTGTCGCCCTTCTTTAGCGGGTCTATCTTCTCGTCGTGATAGAAATAGCGAGCCACCCAAAGGTACTTCTCATCCCCGGTTAGGGCATAAAGCTCGTACATAGCCTCGTTGAACCCACCGAACTCATTGCGGATCATTTTCTTCCGTGTTTCTTCGGAGAGCGGTTTCAGTTTGTGGAAAGCCCAGTTGCCCATGCCCTTGGCTATCTCCAAGGCTTGCCCGTTGCCGCAAAGTTCATACTGGTCTATCAGTCCCTGTACGATTTTGTGGAGCGTATAGAACGGTGCCCATACGCTCTTGCCCTGTATGTTTCGGTCAACGAGTCCTTCGGCAAAGGCACTCAGATACCCCTCCCTACCGTATGCCAGCTGTACTTCTTTCAACCCATTGACGATGCTGTCCGCCTTCGCCCTCACCACCGCAGAGCCGGTCTGTGCATAGAGCGTGGCGTAAGCTGAAAGGAGATGCCCTGTCGTATGTCCGCGCAGGTCGCAGTCGAGCGACTCCCAACCACCCAGTTTTTCCATGGTCATATAGCCACCTTCTTTGCCGGAGAAGACACCCGCTGTGTTGCGGAAGCTATGCAAGAGGCGGTCAACAGGTATCGACATCATCCAGGCCGAGTCCCGCTTCATGTTCTCCTGGAAACGGGAAGGCAGAAGATGCACTTCGCTCATCTGGAAGCGTTGGCATTTCTGTGAAGGTTGCTGTCTTTCCGTTGTCTTGGCTTGCAAAGCCATTGACATAGGGTTTGGCACGAAGCGCAGTGCGGCACCGCCCGATGGTTGCAGGTGGAGCGTGATGCTCTTGCCGCCCTTGATGGTTATTGTGGAGGTGGCTACCTTGGTGCGCGTCTGCAGCGCAGGGTCATCGTTGTAGATTTCCACGCGGTATTTCCGGCCTTTCGGCAGGAAGTCGGCGGTGTTGAGCGTGATGTCGCGGGCGGTCAGACCGTTCATCGCTCCCACGAACCACTCGTCCCCAGTGCGGCGCGCCTGCACGATGTACTCGCCGATTTCGCCCTCCAGTGCCCGGCTCTCGTCCCACACGGTGGGGCAGTGCTTCCAAAAGTCCAGCTCCTGTTCGCCCTGGTAGGCATCCGGAAGGTCGTACCAGAAGAGGAAGGTGAGGGGACTGTAGTAGACCACGGGCATGGCCAGCTGGTGGGCTTTGGTATTCTTCACCCGCGCGTTGAAATAGCACGGCGTGTAGTCAGCAGGACCGCAGAGGAAGCGCGTGAACGGCAGCACGATGTTGTGACGCGCATCCGGCATCTCCTCGTTGCCACCGATTCCCTCTTGCGTCAGGAGGTTGGGGTAGGTGCGACTCCAGCCCGTGGGGCGGTATTCGTCGTGGATGTCCACCATGATACGGTGGGCGGCACACTTGCGGACGGCCTCGTGAAGCCACGTGGTCCATTGCTGGGAACCCACCTGTACGAAGCCGAACTTGATGCCGCTGATGCCCCACTGTTCGTAGAGCGGCAACAGCTGGTCCAGTTGCCGCGAGAGGGCGCGCTGGTTGACGTAGAGCCACACGCCGATGCCTTTCTCCCTGGCCTTCCGGCACAGCTCCGGCATATTGATGTCGCGGTTGTCGGCCACCTGCAGTGCCGAAGAGGAAGTCTTCCATTCCGGGCCGTACCATCCTGCATCCAGTTCGATATACTGCAGGCCGCGATCCACGCAGAAGTCCACGGCCTCCAGGGCGGTCTTCATGTCCAAACGGCACACGCGGAATGCCTTACCGGGCCGAATCCACGCCGTGTCAGTCATCTGACACGGTGCGTTGAGGTTGAGGTACAGCTGCTTGTTGTTGATGAGGTCAATGGCGCGCTTGCCGACCATCATCACGCGCCACGGCATATCGTAAGGGGTGATGACGCAGGCCGTGTCGAACGTTGACATGCGGAGCCGGTTGTCCGCCTCCAGCCGCAGCTTGCCGCGTGAGAAGTCGTGGAGTGCCGCCTCGCCAACGGCCATGTAGAGTCCGTTGGGCAGGCGTAGTGTCAGTGGACGGTCTGTCTCCTTCTCCCAAGCCTTCTCGCTCTGCAGCAGTTTCACCTTCCGGGGCGAAGCCTGCGCCCAGGCGAAGTGCCAGGCCTCGGTGTCGGGAGCGAACTCGAAGCTGGTCAGGTCGCGCGTGATGTTCAGGAAGAGACCATTGGTAGCCTCGGGGAAATGGTAGCGCACGGCCACCCCCTCATCGTAGGCTCTCACGATGATGTCGAAGAGATACTGTCTGCGCTTGTCGTAGCCGTTGTCGTCGGTATTACCCTCGTGGCCGCCCTTCTTGAAGTGGAGGGTCAGCTCGTTGTAGTGGTCGCGCAGTTGGGCATACTCACCATAGACGGGCTTCCACGTCTCATCGCAGGAGCGGCGTTCGGTGGCAGTCAATACCATGCCCTCCGTCCACACCCGTCCGGTGTCCTCGGGGATGCCCATGGCGGACTCCACCAGCGCGTTGTCCACATCAACCCCCAGTTCGCCACGTGTCACCAGCTGTCCGCCATAGTCGAGGCGGTAGGTCATCCGACTGTCCTGCTGTTCGAAAACAAAACTGTATTTGCCGTCGGGCGACAGCACAGTCTGCTGGGCATACGATACAATGCTCAACATGGAGAGAAACACGATCATGCCCCTCTTGTGGTTTAATAGTTTTTTCATCACGACATTATCTTTTTATGAACAATACGTGCCAACCAGCTTTCTTACTTAATATTTCGAGGAAAATGAATCGGCAAACTGCATCATACGGTTGTTACATGGCCTGCTTCAGCATCGCCCGCAGCTGTTTGCGTGAGGTGAGGAGCTGTGACTCAATGGTGCGCTTCGACACCTGCAACTGCTCGGCAATGTCGCCAGCCGTCATGCCGCCGAAGAGACTCATGCGGTACACTTTGCCGCAGGTGGGAGAGAGCCGTGCGATGTGCTCATTGACGAGGCGCAGCGTGTCGTGGTATTCCGCCGTGCGCTCCGCAGGACTGTGTTGCAGCTCCATCTCGTATTTCCGGCTCTCCTCCATCTGGTGGCGGAAGATGCGGCGGCGCAGACAATCCTTGATTTTATTGGTGGCGATGGTGAAGGCAAACGCCTTGATGGTGGCCTCGCAGACCAATCCCTCGAAGGTCATCATCTTCAGGAATACCTCCTGCACGAGGTCTTCGCTCTCCTGCGGGTTGCCCAGTCGGGCTGCAGCGAAGTTCACGAGTTCCGCACGGAAGGTCGTATAGCAGTCGGCAATCATCTGTCGTTGGTCTTTGTGTTCTTGTTTCATGTTGGTTGGTAGGTTTTTGGTTTCCGCTGCAAAGGTAGTGGGATTTTACCGAGGCGGATGTATCAAACGTACCAACGATAGGTGTGAAACGTACCAATCTACGTATATTGTGACGGCAGCACGCCAAACATCTCCTTGAAGTGGCGCGAGAAGTTCTGCGGTGAGGCGAAGCCCGTGCGGTAGCAGGCTTCCGAGACGTTGCACTGTCCCTGCTTCAGCAGCTGTGCCGCCGTTTTTAGCCGTACCGTGCGGATGAAGTCGGCGGGGGTTTGTCCCGTCAGTGCCTTCATCTTGCGGTAGAGGCTCATGCGCGACATCACCACGTCGTCGGCCAGCGCGTCAATGGTGTATTCCGAGTCGTCAAGGTGTTTTTTGATGCAGGCGATGATTTCCTGCAGGAAGTGTTCGTCAGGGGTGGAGTCGGTCACGCTCTTTGGGTCGAGCGAGAGACTGTGGGAGAAGTCCTTTTGCCGCTTCTCCTGCTTCTCCAAGAGGTTGCCGATGCGTGCCAGTAGCACCTCCATGTCGAACGGCTTGGCGATGTAGGCATCGGCACCAGCCTTGTAGCCCTCCGTGCGGCTCTCGTCTGTGCTCCATGCCGTGAGCAGGACAACGGGGATGTGGGAGGTGGCGATGTTCTCCTTGATGCGTCGGCAGAGGTCTGTGCCGCTCATGCGCGGCATCATCACGTCGCTCACCACGATGTCGGGCATCTCGCTTTCCGCCAGCACGGCTCCCTCAATGCCGTCCCTGGCCGTGATGACCTTATTATATATACGTCCCAGCTCGCGCACGAGGAAGAGACGGAAGTCGTCGTTGTCCTCCACCACGAGGATGCTCTTTTCCTGTTTCCCTCGCGTCTCCGCTGCCGGAGTGTCGGACGGTCCGCCCTTGTGGGCTGTTTCTTCCTGCTGAGGCTGCGTCTCTGGCTTCAGGTCGGTGGGGAGGTCTACCATGAAGCGCGACCCTTTCCCTGGCTCGCTTTCCAGTGCGATGGTGCCCCCGTGCAACTTGACGTACTCCTGTACCATGTTCAGTCCGATGCCCGAGCCTGCCTGCTGCGACCCCGAATCCTGTTCCGCGCGGTAGAACCGCTCGAACACGTGGCCTTGTGCCTCGGCGGAGATGCCGCACCCCGTGTCTGCCACTGTGATGCGGGCGTAGCGTCGGCTGTCTGTCAAGTGTTTTTCCAGTGTGACGCATACGCCGCCCCCAGCCTTCGTAAACTTGAAGGCGTTGGAGAGGAGGTTGGTCAGTATCTTCCCCACCTTGTCGCGGTCGAAGTACATGAAGAGTCCGCCCGTCCGGTCTTCGAAGGCGAGACGGATGTCTTTCTGCTCCGATAGTGGTGTGAACTTCATCGTGGTGTACCGAATGAACTCGTCCAGATTGCCGCTGGCCAGTTTCAGCCGTTCCCCGTTCATCTCCATCTTGCGGAAGTCGAGCAGTTGGTTCACCAGTTGCAGTAGGTCGCCGGCACTCTTGCTCACGTTGCCTAACTGCTGGCGTGTCTCGTCGTCGGTGGCGCGTCGCAGCAGGCTTCCGACGGGCGTGATGATGAGGGTCAGCAGCGTGCGGAACTCATGGCTGATGTTGGTGAAGAAGCGGTATTTCATCTCCTCCAGCTCCCGGTGCTTCTCGTCCTCCAGTCGCTTGCGGTTCTGCTCCATTTTCCATCGAAGGCCCCATGCGAGGATGCCAGCGAAGAGCAACACATAGAAGGTCTTCGCCCACCATGTGGCCCAGAGCGGCGGCTTGACGACAATCTGCAGCTTGGCGGACTGCTTGCTCCACACCTTGTCGAACCCGGCCGAGAAGACCTCCAGTTCGTAGTTGCCTGGAGCCAGGTTGGTGTAGGTGGCACTGCCCACACCATCCTGCGGACTGGTTTCTATCCACTGCTCGTCCACTCCCTTTAGCCTGTATTTATAATAGGTGTGATGGGGCATATCGAAGTTCAGACCGGAGAATCGGAACGACAGGAAGTTCTCGTCGTGCTGCAACACAATCTTCTGTGTGGTGGACAGTGCCGTAGGGAGTAGCACCCTACCGCCGTACTCCTTTCCGGTCACGGCGAGTTGGTTGTTGATTTCAAGGGCAGTCAGCATCGGATGGCCTTTGTAGCGCGGAATGCCGTGCAGCTCCGGGTCAACGGTGTAGAAACCATTGGCACAGCCGAACAGCAGTTGCCCGTCAGTCCCGTGAGCCAGTGCCATGGGCAGAAACTTGGAGTCGCCTAACTTGTTCTGTGCATCGAAGACAGTTAGGTGAAAGTCCCGGTTCTTGGACTGGAAGCGACACAGGCCGTTGGCCGTCGTCACCCACACGTTGCCCAGCCGGTCTTCCATGATGCCCTGTATCATCTCGTTCGGCATACCTTGCGGCCTGCCGTAGGAACGGGCTTCTTTGGTTTTCGGGTCAATGGCGTACAAACCGTAGAACGTGCCCACCCAAACGAGGCCACGGGAGTCTACATAGACCATGCGGCAGATGCCACGCAGCCGTTTCACCGTTTCGCTGTCCTTGACGAGGTCGCCGGCAGTCCACACCTTGTTGCTTGTGGGCGAATAGCGGAACAGGCCATCGTTGGTGGCCAGCCACAGGTTCTGCTGCTGGTCGAAGGCTATCACGTTGATGTTCTTGATGCCTTCCAGTCGCTTGTGGCGGACGGGTACGATGCACCGCCTCCGTTCGTCCACGCGTCCGATGCCTCCATGGTAGCTCACCCAGATGCGGTGCTGTCGGTCTTCTGCAAAGCTGCGCACGATGTCGTAGTTCACATCCTTCTTTGTCTCCTCGCCTTGCATATAATGGGTGATGTTGCCATGCGGTTCAATGCAGTACATCCCCTGTCGGAATGTGCCTGCCCACACGCGTCCCCAGCTGTCCAGAAAGCAGCGGATGATGTCTTTGCCTTTGGTCTGTTCCGTATATGCGGTCAACGAACGGTCAGTAGGATTGAACAGCCACATTCCGTCAGCGCAGGCCATCAGGGACTTGCCGTTAGGGCCGTCTGTCATCTGATAGTTGCCGATACCTGTCATGTGGTAGTTGCTGAGCGGCACGAACGGGAAGGTCTCCATGCTGGCATTGTACAGGCACAGCCCTTTGGCGTAAAGCCCCAACACCAGTGTGCCGTCAATGGTGGACACCGTTTGGATGTCGTCCACCAGTCGCTCGCCTGTCGTGGTCGGGAAGGTGGTCTGTGTCTGGTGGTTGCCTTGGCTGTCCAGCGTCAGCAGTCCGCCGTGGCGCACACCGACAAACGCCCTTCCGTCTGTATCGCCGCAAATGGCCACCAGCGTGCGGTTTGGTGCATCATAGAGCGGTTTCCACTGTGTGTCATGCAGACGGCAATAGGCCACCCCGTGGTTCCACATCACCCACAGGTGGTTGCCGGACTTGGCAAAGCGCACGAAGTCGCGGTCAAGTACCTTGCCCTGCCACAGCGTCTGCGTGGCGACCGCCCGGTTGGTCTTGATGTCCAGCAACACCAGTCGACCGTCGCCATACACCAGCCACGCGCGGTTGCCGACCCTACAGATGTCGCGGAGTCCCTTGGCCTTCATCTTCATGCAGGTGCTCTTCCCGTTGTGTGACAGCAGCAGGCGACCGCTGACCGTGACAACCCAGTAGTCCTTGGCCTCGTCGATGTAGAAATCACAGATGCGCTCCCTGATGTCCATGGCGGACAGCAGTGTCGGGAGGTCGTGCTGGTAGGTTTCGGTGGTGACATCGAAGACCAGCAGTCGCCCCGGCTCCTTCACCCACACCCGTTGTCGCGCGTCGACATAGACGTAGGGCAGCGAGCTGACATAGTCCATCCGGCAGGCATCATCGTGCGTCGCAGGGAAGGTGCGGAAACCGCAGCCGTCGTAGAGCGACAGCCCCGTGGTGGAGCGCACGCCCCATCGCCCGTCGGGTAGCGTGAAGAAAGCCTTCACCTCGTTGTCGGGCAGTCCGTTGGTTGTGTCAATCAGCCGAAAGGTATAGTTTCCATAGCCTTCCATCCTGCCAAGGGACAGGGTCAATAGGAGCAGGAGGAGTCTTAGGAACTTCATGTTTTCTGTGACAGCAGTCGGGACTTAAGGGGGACCTGTTTATATTTTGTTTGATTTCACTAATTTTTCAACATCCTCCAAGGGTAGCATAGTGCCCTCCGCAACTTGTTGTGGAGAAAGTCCCATTGCAAGGAAACGCTTGGCATTTTCTATCCTTTCCTCCGCACGTCCTTCCGCGCGTCCTTCCGCACGTCCTTCTGCACGTCCTTCCGCACGTCCTTCCGCACGTCCTTCCGCACGTCCTTCCAACTTGGCATTACCCAAAACATCATGCTGTATCATGATGGCGTTGATATGTTCATCATAAGCGTAGCGCTCCGCATTGGACATAGAATAGTATTTCAACTTCTCACGCGCCTCCTGTAATCCGGGAGCAGTAGCGTCGGGCTTGATAACGCCATTCTTTAGATAACTCACCCATTCCTCTATGGGAGACTTGGCGACCTGGTTAAATTCATTCACCCTAACCAACATATAGGTGGGGAAAATCTCGGAAGGCGACTTCCTGACGATAGAATCCTTCTCCTTGGTGCTGATGATGAGGTTGTCCTTCGTGTGCAGACCCACAAAATTATTCTGCCCCACGTAAATGTAGTCAGAACCCTTGCCTAAGTCAAAGTAGAGAATGCTGATGGAATAAATTTTCTTGATTTCCTTGTACGAGTCTCCGAGGTTGATATGTTCGGTAATGGCCTTTGCCACGCCGTAGAGTACACGTTCCAGATAATGCACTTCGCTCGTGTTCTGAATTTCTACGATGATAATATCGCCCTTGCTGTTCTTGGCCTTGATATCCACGCGGTTGAACTTATCATCTTCAGCCTGTTGATTGCTTTCACTTTCCAGGATCTCAACGATTTTGATGGGTTCACCAATGAACACGGTGAGGAACCCCTCAAGGACATCGAAGTTGGCCTTCTGTCGCAACAAGCGTTTGATAGCCCAGTCGAAGCGTATGCACCTGTCTCTTAATTCTTCCATTTTCTCGTCTCCTTAGTTATGGTTTGATTTGTCCGCAAAGTTACGATTTGTTATCGTAACTGCCAAACATTTACGCCATTATTTCTGTGAAGCGGAGTTATTCTTTGAAATAGACTGCGGAAGATGCAAAGACGCAGACATCCAAAAACAAGGTTATCGCGTAAGTGTATTTCCCGTTTCGTTCGTAACAGAAGAAAACCGAAAACAATTATCCAACAAAAAACATGAAGCAATGAAGAAAAAGTTATTGATTATTCCGGTGCTGTGCTTGGCAGCAAGCCCGTCGCTGCAGGTTTCTGCCGCCGGGACGCTCAGCATGAGTGTCCAACAGCAGAAGGGCAACACCGTGCAGGGTGTAGTAGTGGATCAGAACGGCGAACCCGTCATCGGAGCCTCCATCCGCGTGAAGGGCAGCAAACACGGCACGGTCACTGACCTGAACGGCAAGTTCTCCCTCGCGGATGCCAACGGCCCCATCGAGGTGTCGTACATCGGCTACAAGACACAAGTGCTCAAGAACGTGAAGGGGCACAATCTCAGGATTACACTCTCAGAAGATGCCAGCTTGCTGGACGACGTGGTGGTAGTGGGTTACGGACAGCAGAAGAAAGCGTCCCTAACCTCTGCCATCACCCAGATCAAGGGCGACGAGGTGTTCAAAGACCGCTCCGTGTCGTCCACGGCTGTGGCCTTGCAGGGCGAGATCCCCGGTCTGACCGTCACGCGCACCTCCACGCGCCCCGGTGCCGAGAAGGCCGCATTCAAGATTCGCGGTGACATCTCCGTCAACGGCGACTCCTCGCCATTGATTATCATCGACGGCGTGACTGGCTCCATTGATGAGTTGAACTCGATGAACGGCAACGACATCGACAACATCTCCGTGCTGAAGGATGCCTCCGCCGCCATCTATGGTTCACGTGCCGCGAGCGGTGTCATCCTCGTCACCACCAAGCGCGGCAAGGAGGGCAAGGCGAAGATTTCGTACAATGGTTCCGTCAGCCGCACCATCAATGGTATCAAGGCTCCTATGACCTCCACCAGCGAGTGGCTTGATATGTTCTACGAGGCGCAGTACAACGATGCTGCCGTGACCTCCGGCGCGACCGATCCGGCCACCATCCACAAGAACATCAACTGGTGGATATTCAACAGCTTCGGTGGGCCGACGCTCGACGAGACCGACATTGACCCGGAGACCGGCAACCCCACCGTCTACAAGGGCGAGAAGCTCTTCAACGCGCTCCGCGACGGTAAGGTGCTCACGCTCCGCAACGGCAGCAAGATTGAGCGTTGGGACACCAACCAGGACATCATGGACGAGCTGTACGGCCAGGCCACATCGCAGAAACACAACGTCAACATCTCCGGTGCAGACCAGAAGTTCGGCTACAACCTGTCGCTGGGCTACGAGAGTGCCCGCTCGCAGTTGAAGCCCGTGCGCGACGGCCAGCGCAAGTGGAGTGCCCGTCTGAATGCCGACTACCAGGCAACGGAAGACTTCAAGGTCTCCACCAACATCGCCTACGAGAAGCGTTACCGCCAGGCTCCCTCGCAGGACTTGGGACAGGGCTGGATGGACCAGTGGTTCTGGACCATCTATAACGAGAATGGCGACCCCTATGACACCTTCTCCGGCAGCCGCAACCCCATCGGTGGTCTGCTCAACGGCGGCATGTACCGCTACTGGCTCACCACGCTGCGCGGCAACGTGACAGGCACCTACGACCTCCACAAGGTGCTCGACGGATTGTCCATCACGGGCAACGCCGCCTATAAGATGGTGGAGGAGAACAGCCAGCATACCTACTACAAGGTGCAGTACTACGACTGGGTGGGCACACCTACGGGCAACAAGAAAAGCCCCGGCAGCATGGACCAGACCAACAAGCGTTGGGAGAACATGAACCTCAGTGCCATGCTCAACTACAAGAAGACCTTTGCCGGGATGCACAACGTGTCGGCCATGCTCGGTATGACGGCAGAGCAGGAAACGTCCAAGACGCTGTATGCCGAAAGGAAGAAGGGACCGCTCTTCGAGAACTCGGGACTGGAAGACCTGAACATGTTCCAGGGCGGCGACAACAATGCGGCCTCCGGTGGCAAGTCGTCGTGGAGCCTGCTCTCCTACATCACCCGTCTGAACTATGACTACGACAACCGCTACGCCATCGAGTTGCTTGGTCGCCGGGACGGCTCGTCCAAGTTGGCCACCAACCAGCGCTGGAAGAACTTCTACTCCGTGTCCGGCTACTGGCGCATCAGTGGCGAGAAATGGATGAAACGCTTCACGTGGCTCAACGACCTGAAGCTCCGCTACAACTACGGTAAGACGGGCAGCGTGGAGGGCATCGGCAACTACGAACGCTACGCCACCCTCTCCACCGGCAGCACCATCCTCGGCATCACCCCCAGTGCCCACACCACGATGTGGCTCGGCGGCATGACCAGCGACCAACGCAGCTGGGAGACCATCGACAGCCATAACTTCGGTCTCGACTTCACGCTGTTCAACAACCGGTTGAGCGGTTCGTTCGACTACTTCATCAAAGAGAACACGGGAATGTTCATCAGTGTGGAATATCCGCAGGTGCTCGGTGCCACTGCGCCAAAGGTGAACGACGGTAAGTTCGGTGCCAAGGGTTGGGAGTTCGCACTCAACTGGCGCGACCGGATTGGCGATGTGCAATACAACTTCGGACTCAACTTGGCCGATGCCCGTTCGGAGGTGAAGAAACTCACCAACAACGAAGCCGTGCCCAATGCCGGTCTGAACTCCAACCGCCTGGTGGGCAAGCCGCGCAATGCCATCTACGTCTACAAGACCGACGGCCTGTTCCAGACCCAGGAAGAGGTGGATGCCTACTATGAAAAGTACTATTGGAACGCCGACCACACCGGTCCCAAGGAAGGCAACATCCTGCCCGCTCCCGGCAAGCAGAAGACCAACACGCTGCGCCCCGGTGCCCGCAAGCTCGTTGACCTCAACGGCGATGGCGTCATCACACGCGACGACATCTACTACGCCGGCGACGCCGCTCCCCGTCTCTCCTTCGGCATCAAGGCCGGACTGGAGTGGAAGGGCATCGACTTCAGTGCCTTCTTCCAGGGCATCGGCAAGCAGAAGATTCTCCGCACCGGCTACTTCTATGCCCCTTGGATTTGCAACTACACCCGTCAGAACAGCACGTTCATGGGCAAGATGTGGAGCGAGGACAATCCCGATGCGGAATATGCCATCGCCTCCCGTGATGCCAACTTCAACAAGTGGAACTACGAGAACAAGGACGTGAGCGTCACCAACAACAAGTACATCCGCCTGAAGTCGCTCATCGTGGGTTACACCCTGCCGAAGGCCTGGACGCGCAAGGCCGGACTGGACAAGGTGAGGGTCTACTTCTCTGGCGACGACCTCTGGGAGTGGACCAAGGTGAAGGACGGCTACGACCCGGAATACGGCGAGGCTTCCAACAGCACCTTCCCCTTCAGCCGACAGATCACCTTCGGTCTCGACCTGACTTTCTAACGATGTTCCAATAACCCTATTAATATATAAAGGAGACAAATATGAAAACGACGATAACAAAAGTGTTTTTAGCTTCTGCACTCATGGTTTCCATGACCGCCTGCAGCGACTTCCTCGACAAGGAACCCCTGTCCGACGCTACCGAAGCCATCGCATTCAAGAATGCCACCCAGTTCCAGCAGGCTGCCGACCGCTTCATCGAACACCTGCCGGGATGGAACTACGACCGCTTCGACAAGAACACCGACATCACGGGACTCAGCTCCAACGGTGGCGGTGCCGCACCCGAGAGTGACGGAAGCTGGAGCGGCAACTACAACAACATCCGCCAGTACAACATCCTGCTGAAGAAGGCCGACGAGTACACCGGCGACCAGAGCGGCATCAGCGGCCCCGTGGGCACGGCCTATTTCTTCCGCGCCTTCGCCTACTTCAACCTGGTGCAGCACTTCGGTGGTGTGCCCATCGTGGACCACGTGGCCGACGTGAACGACGAGGTGCTCTACGGTCCCAGGAAGAGCCGCTACGAGGTGATGCAGTTCGTGTTTGAAGACCTGCGCCGAGCCATCAATCTGCTGCCCAAGGAGACGGCCATCGCCGCCGC
The DNA here is from genome assembly GCA_963620725.1 of Vescimonas coprocola. Classification (GTDB taxonomy): domain Bacteria; phylum Bacteroidota; class Bacteroidia; order Bacteroidales; family Bacteroidaceae; genus Prevotella. Next base: position 3,238 of record CAVFBU010000046.1, on the reverse strand, counting down.
CGACAAGGGGCGCATCAGCAAGGAGGCCGCCCAGGCTTTCTTCGGCCGCGTGCTGCTCTACGAGGCCACGTGGGAGAAATACGTTCCTGGCATCAGCTACAACCTGGACGGCGACGGCCAGGAAGAGGGAGCCGGCACGGCCAAGCCCGAGGGCTATCCCTCCGTCACCTCGATGCTGACGGAGTCGAAAGAGATGTCGAAGGCTGTGATGGACGAAGCTAAGAACAATGGTACGTACGCGCTCTGGAACGAGTGCGACTCGCTGAGCTACTACTATCTGTTCAACATCGACGACAAGGGCGGCAACGTGTCCAACCCCTGGGGCAAAGGAAAGAGCACCAACAAGGAGTTCATCATCTACCGCAAGTACGACTACGACCTGAAGCGCGTGGGCATGAACATCGGTCATACCATACAGACGTGGCAGGGCGTGGCCATCAGTGCCCAGTTTGGCGAGTCGTTCCTCTGCCGCAACGGTCTGCCCATCCGCATCAGCTACACCGGCAACATGGCCGACGCACAGAACAATCCGCAGTTTGAGGGTTGGAGCACCTTCTTCGGCGAGTACCACAACCGCGACTACCGCTTCGTGGGTAGCACCTGGTGTCCGGACCGCGTGAGCTGGGGCAACCGCCCAGAATACTGCACGCCGCACACCGAGGTCGACGGACAGCCCTATCCCGAACCCCTGTATGTGCAGAACAACGACAAGTACGACTCTTCCGACCCGGCCTATGCCAGTGTGCGCGGTGTGTTCCATCCGAAGCTCCGCAACAACACCAACCACTATGGCTATGGCAGTCGTAAGTATAACCCCGAGGGCAACCGCGCCGACAAGACCGAGTCGCCCGACTGGCCCATCCTGCGCCTGGCCGAGGTCTATCTGAACTATGCTGAGGCTACTTGCGAACTGGGCAACGGACAGATTTCCGACGAAGACCTGAACCTCTCCATCAACCTGTTGCGCGACCGCGCCCGTGTGGCCCGTCTCAGCAACGCCCTCATCAACGGCGTGTGGGATGCCGGCTGGTGGGACTACGAGACCAACAAGACCGTCTGCCACAAGATGACGATGCTCGACGAGATACGCCGCGAGCGTGCCTGCGAACTCTTCGGCGAGGGCTTCCGCCTGAACGACCTGAAACGCTGGGGCATCGCCCATATCAACCTGCGCGGACAGAAGCTGGGTCGCCACGTGCTGAACACGGCCTACACCACCGAGAAGTGCAACGACAACCAGTATTTCGGCGAGCCGTGCTACTACCCGGAGAAGTATCCGCTGCAGTATGGCGTGTACACCGGCGGGGGCGAGAGTGACCCGGACTACGGACGCTCCATCGCCGTCTTGGCCGAGAACCTGCACTGGACACAGCGCGACTATCTGGATGCCGTTCCCCTGCAGCAGATTCGTCTGAACCCCCAGCTGACACAGAATCCCGGCTGGTAAGGGTATAAGTAATGTGCGGACTTCATCCGTATTACAGAAGAACACACACACTTGTACAGCATGAACAGAATAATGTTAGTTTTGGTTGTAAGCTTTGCAGCAGTCACCATGTCGGCCAAGAGCCGACTGGTGACGGCCAAGGCTCCAGCCGGCATCGAACTGAAGCACGACTTCGAGGTGCAGGTGCGCACGGACGGCGGCGACTGGCAGCCGGTGGACACCTATGCCTTCCGCGTGGACCGCGTGGCCCAGGCTCGGCACAACGTGGAGGTCACGTCGGTGGCTCGGTTCGAATTTGAAGGAAAGGTTGAAATACAGGTAAAGAGCCATCAGAATATCCGTTCGTACCGGGTGCGCCCTACCTCCTACGGCATCGCAGCGCGGCAGGAGGGCAACACGCTGACGTTCTCCCTCGACCGCCCACGCTACCTCTCCGTGGAGGTGAACGGCAACATCTATCAGAACCTCCAACTCTTCGCCGACAGCATCATGGAGAAACCCAAGGTGCGGAAGCGGGACCTGATGTACTTCGGCCCGGGCGTACACGACTTCGGGGGCGACTCCATCGCCGTGCCCTCGGGCAAGACGGTGTTCATCGACCAGGGTGCCTACATCAAGGGCTGGTTCTCGGTCTACAAGGCCAGCGATGTGCGCATCATGGGTCACGGCATCGTGATGCCCGGAATCCATGAGGGCATCATGGTGAGATACTCCCGGAACGTGTGCATCGACGGCCCACTCACCACGCAGATACCCGTCGGGGGCAGCGACTCCGTGACGGTGAGGAATGCCAAGGTGATGAGCTGGTACGGCTGGGGCGACGGCTTCAACATCTTCGCCAGCAACAACGTCCTGCAGGAGCACCTCTTCGCCCGTACCAGCGACGACTGCTCCACCATCTACTGCACGCGCAAGGGCTATCGTGGCGGTTGCCGCAACATCACCATCCGCGACTGCGTGTACTGGGCGGACGTGGCGCACCCCATCATGATCGGACTGCACAGCGAGACACCCGAGCAGGAGGAAATCTCCAACGTCCTCTATCGGGACATCGACATCTTGGAGCACGCCGAAAACCAACTGGACTATCAGGGCTGCATCGGCATCAACGATGGCGACGACATCCTGGTGAAGGGCGTGACCTTCGAGAACTTCCACATCGAGAGCATCCGCAAGGGGATGCTGCTGAACATCCGCGTCTGCTTCAACAAGAAATACTGCACGGCTCCGGGGCGCGGCATCGAGGACATCGTGCTGCGCAACATCTCCTACACGGGCAGCGAACCGAACCTGAGCATCATTGCTGGCTACGACCAGAGCCGCATGGTGAAGAACATCCGTTTCGAGAACCTCATCGTGAACGGGCGCATCATCGCGGATGACATGAAGGAGAAACCGGCGTGGTACAAAACGGCGGACATGGCGAACATCTACGTCAATGACCACGTGGAGGGCCTGACCTTCTCGGCAGAAAATGGGCGTTGACGCACGTCGACAGCCTCATCCAGACCTAAAAGTGACCGTCGACTGCAGTCGACGGTCACTTTTGGACTTAAAACAGGCCGTCGACTGCGATCAACGGTCACTTTTGGACTTAAAACAAGCCGTTAACGTGCGTCGAAGGTCACTTTTGGACTTAAAACAAGCTGTCGACGTGCGTCGAAGGTCACTTTTGGACTTAAAACAAGCCGTTGACGTGCGTCGAAGGTCACTTTTGGACTTAAAACAAGCCGTTAACGTGCGTCGAAGGTCACTTTTGGACTTAAAACAAGCTGTCGACGTGCGTCGAAG
>CAVFBU010000045.1:0-17213 GCA_963620725.1 Vescimonas coprocola | reverse complement strand
ATCGAAGGCACCGCTGCCGCCGGTGTAGTAGAAGCGCATCGTCTTGACCTCCGCAGGAACGGCATCGGTGATGACGAAACGGCAGAGGGACACGATGCGGTTGAGCGTAATCGGTTGATAGATGGGTTCATCGGCAACGGTGAAAGTGGTGGTGTAGAGGAACGTGTCTGAGAAGCCTTGGGAGTTGGTGAACTTGATACAGGTGGGGTCGGTCATGGTGGGATTACCTCCACTGCTGTGACCCACTATCACTGCCTGATAGGTTCCTTCCTCCAGTTGGAAGCCGGCCGTTCCGAAGTTCTTGTCACTGGCCGTCTGGTTGACTTGCTTGAGGCGTGTGCCATCCGTGTCGTACACGGCGAAGTTCATGCGTGTGCAGGCTTCCACCGCTTCCGCGCGGGTGCGGCTGTTGAACGGAGTCTGCTCCAGTTGCAACACGCTGACGATGAAGTTGCCGTCAACCTGCGCCTCGTCCGTCAGAATCTGTCTTTCGCAAGTGGTGAGTGTGCAGAGCATCAAAAGCACTGCGCAACAAAACAATATTCTTTTCTTCATGGTTGTCCCTCCTCGGTTAGAATGTTACGGTCTCTTCCGTCTCCCAGTCCGTGCTCAGCAGTACGGAGAAGGTGGAAGCATCGGCTGTGAAGAGCGAGCCAGAGAGGGTTGTGATGCGGTTGCACTTCAAGGGCACATTCTCAATGGTTTTAGTGTTCAGCACGTTTGCGTCTTTATCCAAGACCTCCAGCTTGATGGTCGCCTCCTGTTCGTCGGCAGTGAGGAAGGCGAAGTTGGAAACTGCAAGTTTCCCGTCTGCTTTATACGAGGTGTTTGTCACCGTGAAGCCATTGTTGTCCAGCGCCACCCCTGTGGTTGGATTGAAACTTTTGCTACCGATGGAATAGGTGGTGCGGATTTGGGCTGCAGCAGACGGAAGATTATCCGTTGAACGGATGCTGAGCTTGGTCATGATGCGGTGGAGCGTCGCGGAGATGTTGAGCGCATCGGTTGAGTTGACTTTGACCTCTTGGGTGGCCGTGAACGTCTCGCGTGCAAATTCGCTGGTGTAGGACGCTTCGGTCGGGCTGGTCAGATTAAACACATCAGACGTTTTTCCACCACGGGCAATAATCACCATGTTGTACGTGCCGAAGAGCAGCCGACACGTGAACTTGCCGAAGGTCTCATACGTCGTTGCGTCACTGCGCCACTGGGTGTACTTGTAGGCCAACGTACCATCGGAGGTGAAGAACGCTAGGTCGATGGCTGCCACACTACTGTAGTCAGCCGCTGCCGTCCCGTCCGCTCGCGTGACAACCCGTGTGTCGGGAAACTCCTCCACCGCCATGTTGATTCCGCCGACATTCACGCACACCTGTGCGTACTGTTGTTCGTCACTCTGTTTCAACTCGCTTTCGTTGCTGCAACTTGCAGTCAACAGGCAGATTGCTGCCATGAAAAAAATCTTTTTCATTGAATGATTAAATTAGATAAAAAAAATAGGCGTGCAACTTTTGCACGCCTTTCTATATCCGTTATCACAAATAGATTGCCTTGTGACATTAGCATATTGTGTTAAGTTAAGTTATTGATGAATTCATTATTCATTAGAGGGATGGACAAGGAATTCCGTCAAATATTGTGTTACTTGTAGCTCCAGCAATGGCAAATCGCTGGTAACAACATCCCATATAACGTTATTGTCCACTTGAAGGCGGCTTCTGTCTCTACTTTGTTCTCTCATAGACTAATATTTTGTCACGTTCTGCCGATTCTCGGGCAAAAGGAAGCAAGGAGCCTTCCGATACCAAATCGACTTTTCTGCCTAAGAGCTCTTCCAAGTCACTCCACATTCCAAAGAACTTTAAACCAATCGGTTTGCTCTTATCCAAGGAAACCAGAATGTCCACATCACTATTTTGCGTCTCTTCCCCTCTGGAGAAAGAGCCGAACAACCAAACTTTCAGCACCGGTTGGGTACTGAAATAATGGCGTAATGCTTCTATGACAGCTGATTTGCCCATATTCCAAACTTTATGTTTAGCGATTGCAAATATAAGCAAAGTTCCCAAAACCGCCAAGGAATCAAAGAACAATCTTTGACTTTGCTGCAAAATATTTTTCCCTGCCCAGAGAAATAAACTGGCGTTTATTTTGTATTCTCTTCGCTTATTCGTACCTTTGGGCTTCGCCCTTAGGTAGGCTGCACCTCGGAAAAACTCAAATAAATTTGGTTTTTCGCTCGGTTTGCACTACCTTTGACGCTGCGCGTCGAAGGTACTTTCGCTCGGAAACGAAAAGAAAACGAGGTTTTCTTTTGCGTTTCGCTCGCTTATTCGTACCTTTGCCAAGGATACCGATGAAACAGGAACAGACACAGGAACAACAGCTGGCACAATCGCTCCGGCAGACGCAGAGCATCACCCAGCAACAACTGCTCCAGGCGCAGCTCACAGAGATGCCCATGGCGCAGTTGCTGGAACGCATACACACCGAGATGGACGACAACCCGGCACTGGAGTCCGCTGGTGCGGACGAAGAGGCCGACTGGCACGACGACGACCAGACGACCGATGACACCGATGCCGGCGAAGACTACGAGGAGCGCACCGAACGCGAGGAGCGCAGCGACGCACTCGATGCGGCCCTGGAGGGACTCGGACGTGACGACGAGGAACTGCCCGTCTACCACGGTGGGCAGTCCTGCGGCGAGGAACGCGGAGAGATGGTCTATGGCGAGACGCTCTCGTTCTACGACCAGCTCAAGGAGCAGATGGGGCTGCTGTCGCTCGACGACCGGCAACGCGACATGATGGAGTATCTCATCGGGTCGCTCGATGACGATGGACTGCTGCGGAAGTCGCTCGACAGCATCGCCGATGAACTGGCCATCTATCACAATATCAGTACGGACGAACACGAACTGCAACAGCTCCTGCGGCAGTTGCAGGACTTCGACCCGGCAGGCATCGGGGCACGCTCGCTGCAGGAATGCCTGCTCCTACAGATCAGGAGGAGGGAACCATCGCGCCTCACACGGCTGATGGAACAGGTGGCCGAGAACCATTTCGATGCGTTCACCAAGAAACACTGGCAGAGCATCCGGCAGGCCCTGCAGTTGAGCGAGCTGCAGACAGAGACGCTCATAGGCGAGATGCGGAAGTTGAACCCCAAACCCGGCGCGTCAATGGGCGAGGCTATCGGACGGTCGCTCCAACAGGTCACGCCCGACTTCATCGTTGACACGCAGGACGATGGCACCGTGACCTTCCAACTCAATACGGGCGAACTGCCCGAGCTGCACGTCTCGCCATCGTTTGCGGAAACCCTCCACGAATACCAAACGAACAAGGGAAACATGAGTCGCCAAACCAAGGAGGCACTGCTCTACACCAAGAAGAAGGTGGATGCCGCCCATGGTTTCATCGAAGCCGTCAAGAGCCGTCGGCGCACCCTCATGCTGACTATGCGGGCTATCATACAGTGGCAGCACCGCTATTTCGAGGAGGGCGACGAGGCACTGCTGCGGCCGATGATTCTCAAAGACATCGCCGAGAAGACGGGGCTTGACCTCACCACCATCTCCCGCGCCAGCAACGGCAAGTATGCGCAGACGCGGTGGGGCACCTTCCCCCTGCGCCACTTCTTCAGCGACGGCTACGTCACGACCGATGGTGACCAGCTCTCCACACGCGAGATAAAGATGAGGCTGCGCGACCTCATCAGTCATGAAGACAAATGCCAGCCGCTGAGCGATGATGCCCTGTGCAAACAGCTGGCGCAACAGGGATTTCCCATCGCGCGGCGCACCGTGGCAAAATACCGCGAGCAGCTCGGACTGCCTGTGGCCAGGCTGAGAAAGGAGATGAAAGGATGAAAGCCGAGAAACGCCTGATATTGGCTGCACGGGCTGTCAGCCTCCTCTTCACGCCGTTCTACCTGCCCCTCATCGGGATGATTGTGCTCTTCACGTTCAGCTTCTTGAGCATCTTTCCGGTACGCTACAAGCTGGAGGTGCTCCTCATGGTCTATTTCTTCACCATACTCCTGCCCTCCATTGCCATACACATCTACCGGAGATGGCAGGGGTGGACACGCTTCGAACTGGGACGGCGAGAACGACGCATGGTGCCGTACGCCCTGTCCATCATCTGCTATTTCGCCTGCTACTATCTCCTCCTCCGACTCCACATGCCTCACTTCATCGGCTCCATCCTCCTGGCAGCCCTCTGTGTACAGATTGTCTGCGTCCTTATCAATATCGGATGGAAGGTGTCCACCCATTCGGCGGCCATCGGGGCGGTGGGCGGTGCACTGTTTGCCTTTGCCGAGTATCTGGCGTTCAACCCCGTGTGGTGGCTCTGCCTGGTATTCTTGGTGGGTGGCATCGTCGGCACCAGCCGTATGATTCTCCGCCAACACTCGCTCGGACAGATTGTCGGTGGCTTCTGGACGGGGTTCTTCGTGGCCGCCATCGTCATCCTTTTCGTATGAAAACATTCCTATCGTAAACACCATAATACACCAAACCGTTATGAAACCAATTGTCAGCATTATCATGGGCAGCACCAGCGACCTGCCCGTCATGGAAAAAGCCTGCAAACTGCTCGATGAGATGCAGATTCCCTTTGAGGTGAACGCCCTGTCGGCACACCGTACCCCAGAGGCCGTGGAAGCCTTTGCCGCAGGGGCCAAGGAACGCGGGCTGAAAGTCATCATCGCGGCGGCTGGCATGGCGGCAGCCCTGCCCGGCGTGATAGCCGCATCTACCACACTGCCCGTCATCGGTGTGCCCATCAAGGGTATGCTCGACGGTCTCGACGCCATGCTCTCCATCATACAGATGCCGCCGGGAATCCCCGTGGCCACCGTGGGGGTCAATGGTGCACAGAACGCTGCCATCCTTGCCGTGGAGATGTTGGCACTCTCCGATGAGGCCATCGCCTGTCGGCTGGCCGCCTACAAGGCGGGGTTGAAGGCCAAGATAGAGAAGGCCAACCGCGACCTGGCCGAGGTAAAATATGCATACAAGACCAACTGATGCCGTGTGAGCCTATGAGTTATAAGCGAAGGATTTCGTCGGAGACCCGTGTCGGACGGATCGGTATCGGTGGCAACAACCCCATCCGCATCCAGTCGATGGCCACGCGAGACACCAATGACACGGAGGGCTGTGTGGCACAGGCCAAGCGTATCATCGATGCCGGAGGGGAACTGGTGCGCTTCACCACACAGGGCACGCGCGAGGCGGAGAACATGAAAAACATCTCCGGGCGGTTGAGGGCCGACGGATATACGGCACCGCTGGTGGCCGACGTGCACTTCACGGCTCATGTGGCCGACGTGGCCGCGCGTTACTGTGAGAAGGTGCGCATCAACCCTGGCAACTATGTAGACCCCGGTCGCGTCTTCAAGCACCTGGAATATACGGAGGAGGAGTATGCCCGTGAACTGCAGAAGATAGCGGACAAGCTCGTGCCCTTCCTCAACATCTGCAAGGCGCACCATACGGCTGTGCGCATCGGTGTGAACCACGGGTCGCTGAGCGACCGCATTATGTCGCGTTACGGTGACACGCCGGAAGGCATCGTTGAGAGCTGTATGGAGTTTCTGCGCATCTGCAAACGGGAGGATTTCAACGATGTGGTCATCTCCATCAAGGCCAGCAACACGGTGGTTATGGTCAACACGGTGCGCCTGCTGGTGAAGACCATGGACGCGGAAGGGATGCACTATCCGTTACACCTCGGAGTCACCGAGGCCGGAGAGGGAGAGGACGGACGCATCAAGAGTGCCGTGGGCATCGGTGCATTGCTAACGGAGGGCATCGGCGACACCATACGCGTGTCGCTTAGCGAAGAGCCGGAATGTGAGATTCCCGTGGCGCGGCAGCTGGTGGACAACATTGGGGTATGTGCGCGCCTGCGCGAAGAGGCAGAGGCTTCTATCGCGGACGACACGATACATCTCGCGCTGGACGATGCCGACTGGGAGACCGTGCAGCTCAAGGCCGCCATGGCGGTGGGTGCACTGCTCATTGACCGCAAGGCGCACCGACTCGTCATCTCCCATCCTCACTTCACGGCAGAGCGTCTCTCGGCTTTGGCCGATGCCATCCTGCAGGCGGCACGCATCAAGTTCACGAAGACGGAATACATCTCCTGTCCTGGGTGCGGGCGCACACTCTACAACCTGCAGGACACCATTGCACGCATCAAAGCCGCCACCGGCCATCTGGTGGGACTGAAGATTGGCATCATGGGATGCATCGTCAATGGTCCCGGCGAGATGGCCGATGCCGACTATGGCTATGTGGGTGCCGGACGCGGAAAGATTTCACTCTATCGGCAAAAGGAGTGCGTGGCCAAGAATATTCCCGAGGAAGAGGCCGTGGAACGCCTGCTTCAACTGATAGATAGCGACCGGAAGGACTCTTGAGGACTTACCGCGACAAGACGACAGCATCAATCTCGGGGTTGGGCACGGCGAGCACCGGTTCCTCCTCCATCTTGGTGCGTTCCGACTTGGCCGCAAAGACACGATCGATGAACTGCGGCTTGCGGCGCAACAGTTGGAGCGTCTCCTTGGAGGCGTTCTGTTGGCTTTCCTTCTTGCTATAGCCCTTACCCTCGCAGCCTTCGATGCCTTCCAGCACCACTTTGTAGACAAACACGGGGCTGCTGTTCTCGTCCTTCGACTGTTCCACCTGGCGGAACTCCAGACGCACGCGGTTCTTCTGACTCCATTCCAGCAGCTTCGACTTGAAGTTGACTTCCTTGTAGGCAACCTTGTCCAGATTGATAATCTGCTTGAGGATGCGTTTCTGCATGAAACGCATACAGGCTTCATAGCCCCGGTCCAGATAGATGGCACCGACCAAGGCCTCGAAGGCATTGCCGCCCATATAACTGTTGTGGACGGTGGAGTGGTCGGACGTGGTGATGAGACGTGTGATGCCCATCTCCTTGGCCAGCCGACCCAGCGTCTCGCGCTGCACGAGTTTGGAACGGGTGTTGGTGAGGAAGCCCTCGCGCTTGCCCTCGAAATGGCGGAAGACGATGTCGCCCACCACGGCATCGAGGATGGCATCGCCCAGGAACTCCAGCCGCTCGTTGTTCAGTGGGCGTCCCTTCTCGTTGCGCCGCCTCAGACTCTTGTGGAGGAGTGCCTGCTTGTAGAGTTTGATGTCGCGTGGGTAAAAACCGAGGATGTGGTATAAAGAAGAATAAAGCTCCTTTTCCTTGCGGAAAGGAAGCCTTATTCGGTCTATAATATTGGAGTTATTCAGCATATTTCTTGAATACTACACAAGCGTTGTGCCCACCAAAACCGAAGGTGTTGCTCAGTCCGGCACGCACCTCGCGCTTCTGGGCCTTGTTGAAGGTGAAATTGAGGTTGTAGTCGATCTCTTCATCGTTGTCGCCTTCCTCGTGATTGATGGTGGGCGGAACGATGTCGTTCTTGACGGCCAACACAGTGGCCATGGCCTCTACGGCACCGGCAGCACCGAGCAGGTGACCAGTCATCGACTTGGTACTGCTGATGTTGAGCTTGTAGGCGGCATCACCGAACACCTCCTTGATGGCCTTGGCCTCGGAGATGTCACCAACGTGGGTGGATGTGCCGTGTACATTGATGTAGTCAATGTCCTCTGGCTGCATACCGGCATCTTCCAGCGCGTTGCGCATGACGAGGCAGGCTCCGAGTCCCTCGGGGTGGGAGGCCGTGATGTGGTGGGCGTCAGCACTCATACCGGCACCGACCATCTCCGCGTATATCTTGGCTCCACGTGCCTTGGCGTGCTCAAGCTCTTCGAGAATCAGACAGCCGGCACCTTCGGCCATGATGAAACCGTCGCGGCTGGCACTGAACGGACGACTGGCCTTCTCCGGCTCGTCGTTGCGTGTCGACAGGGCGTGCATGGCATTGAAACCGCCCACACCTGTGGCGCAGATGGCCGCCTCGGAACCGCCGCTGACAATGACATTGGCCTTGCCCAGACGGATGAGGTTGAAGGCATCGGCCAGCGCGTTGCTTGACGAGGCGCAAGCCGACGAGGTGATGTAGTTCGGGCCGTGGAAACCATACTGGATGGAAATCTGTCCGGCGGCGATGTCGGCAATCATCTTGGGGATGAAGAAGGGGTTGAACTTGGGACCATCGGCCTCGTGGACACCATAGTATTTCACTTCGTCCTCGAAGGTCTTGATGCCGCCGATGCCTACGCCGAAGACCACACCGATGCGGTTCTTGTCTTCCTTGTCGAGGTCCATGGCACTATCCTCCACGGCCTGCTTGGCAGCGATGAGAGCCAGCTGCGTGTAGCGATCCATCTTGCGAGACTCCTTGCGGTCGATGTAGTCGTTGACGTTGAGGTTCTTCACCTCGCAGGCAAACTTCGTCTTGAAATTGGTGGTGTCAAAGCTGGTGATGGGAGCTGCTCCGCTCTTGCCTGCCACCATGTTTTGCCAGGTCTCTTCGGGAGAGTTGCCCAACGGCGTGACGGCACCGAGGCCGGTCACTACTACTCTTTTTAATTCCATAGTCGTATGTTTAGTCTTTGGGACGGACTATTACCGAATGGGTGTTGAACATTGGCCCCCCGGAAGGTATGCCAACACTCAACACCCAACAAGTCCATCACAAAGGAGTGATTTATTTCTTGTTCTTTTCAATGTATGCAATAGCGGCGCCTACCGTGCCAATCTTCTCGGAAGTATCATCGGGGATGGAAACACCAAACTCCTTCTCGAATTCCATGATGAGCTCAACGGTATCCAAAGAGTCGGCACCGAGGTCGTTGGTGAAACTTGCTTCGGGCTTTACTTCTGACTCGTCAACACCGAGTTTGTCAACGATGATTTCCTTTACTTTGCTTTCAATTTCTGACATAATAATCTTCTTTAAAATGTTTATAAATATTCTCTTTCTTGGGGTGCCAACGAACCAAAAGGGCGTTTAGCGGTTGCAAAGTAACAAATTTTAATTGAGGTACGCAAATTATTTGGGTAAAAATGCGCATTTATTTGCACAACTCCATACTATCTGTGCACTTTTTACGTGTTTTCTGCCCTTTCACGTTATCTTTTTTCGCGCCGAAGTGGGTAATTGTTGCGCAATGTCTCAAACTGGTCGGGGGCATTTTTGAGGCGGCGACAGTCGTCTAAAGGGTTATAAAGTTGCAAGGGAGAACCCGTGTAAGGGAAGTCGGCGGGCAGGGATGGCGGCACGATGGGCTGAGGCTGCGGAAGATGGAAATGTCGGCAAAGGGCTTCGATGACCATGTTGTCGGCATTGACCTTGCCGTCGGCAGAGTACCCTGCGATATGTGGCGTGGCGATGAAGACGTGCTGGAGGAGCTGGAGGTTGATGTCGGGTTCGCCTTCCCAGACATCTATCACGGCCTCGCGGACGCGGCGTTCGCGCAGGGCGGACAGCAGGGCGGCGTTGTCGACCACGGCTCCCCGGCTCGTATTAATAATATAAGGTACGCGCGCGAGGTGATGGAAAAAATCCTCGTTGGCCATGTGCCAAGTGGGGTGGTCGCCCTGTCGGGTGAGGGGCACATGGAAGGTGATGACATCGGACTCGCGTGCAATCACGTCGAGCGGCACATAGTCCGGTCGTCCGATGGGAGGGTCACAGACCAGGGCGCGCATACCGAGGTGCGCTGCAACGGCCAGCACGCGTTGTCCGACATGACCACAACCGACAATGCCGATGGTGCTTCCGGAAAGGCGAAGCCCCTTCTGCTGCTGGAGCAACAGCAGTGACGATTCTACATACTGTGCCACGGAGCCGGCGTTGCACCCCGGACAACTGGTCCAGGCAATACCAGCACGCTGCAGGTAGTCGGCATCGATGTGGTCGAAGCCGATGGTTGCCGTGGCCACAAAGCGCACCTGCGAACCGGCCAGTAACTGCTCGTCGCAGCGCGTGCGTGTCCGAACGATCAGCGCGTCGGCATCGGCCACATCGGCAGGAGAAATCTGTGCGCCAGGGAGAGCCGTCACTTGTTCGGCCAGCGCCTGGAGCGTCTCGCGGATATAGGGTATCTTGTCGTCAACAACAATCTTCATAGCGAGTGCAAAGGTAGTACTTTCGCTCGGAAAAACTCAAATAAATTTGGTTTTTCGCTCGGTTTGCACTACCTTTGCAGCGAAATAACAAATATAGACCATGACATTTACAGAACAAGCTAACCATATTTTCAGACAAGCCATTCGCGACTATCACTTGAAGGACGACATTGATGCGTCCATCTCCAATCCTTACGACCGCGACTCCATAGAGTACAGCTTGTATCTGAAGTGTTGGATAGATACCGTCCAGTGGCATCTGGAAGACTTGATTCGCGACCCACACATTGAACCCGGCGAGGCCTTGTCGCTCAAGCGCCGCATTGACCGTAGCAATCAGGATCGTACCGACCTGGTGGAGGAAATCGACACGTATTTCCGCCATTTATACAGCGAGGTAAAGCCGTTGCCCGATGCCCAGTTGAATACGGAGAGTCCGGCATGGGCCATTGACCGTCTCTCCATCCTGGCCTTGAAAATCTGGCATATGCAGGAGCAGGTGGAACGGAAGGACGCCGACACCGCTCATGTGCAGAAATGCCAAGCGAAGTTGCAGGTGCTACTGGAACAGCAGGCAGACCTGAGCACGGCCATCGACCAGTTGCTGGAGGATATCGAACAGGGGCGTAAGTATATGAAGGTGTACCGCCAGATGAAGATGTACAACGACCCGGCAACCAACCCCGTATTCTACAAGAAATAGTCCACAGGTGAAAAAGGAGCACATTCTCGTCATCCGGTTCTCTGCATTGGGCGATGTGGCCATGACCGTCCCCGTCGTCTATGCGTTGGCACGTCAGTATCCTGCCGTGCGCGTCACGGTGTTGAGTCGTGAATGTGCGCGACCGTTGTTCGAGAATCTGCTACCCAATGTCAGTTTCATGGAGGCTGACCTAAAACGGGAATACCAAGGAATCACGGGGCTGAACTCCCTCTACCGCCGCTTGGCGGCCAAGCAGTTTACGGCCATTGCCGACCTCCACAGCGTGTTGCGGTCGGGCTATCTGCGTATGCGCTTCAACCTCGATGCCTATAAGGTGGCACATATCGACAAGCACCGCAAAGACCGCCGGCGCATCACGGCCTCGACCAACAAGCAACTGTTCCAGCTGCCCACCTCGTTCCAAAACTATGCCGACGTGTTTGCCCGTCTTGGCTATCCCGTTGATGTGCAGTTCCGTTCCATCTTCCCGGAGGAAGGCGGCGACATGAGTCTGCTGCCGACAGACTTCCCGCGCCCTGGAGACGGACAGCCTTGGATAGGCATTGCTCCCTTTGCTGCCCATGATGGGAAGGTGTACCCCGTGCAGCTGATGGAACAGGTGTTGTCACAACTGCTTGAGCAATATCCCGATGCACGCATCTTTCTCTTTGGGAGAGGGCAGCGTGAGGACGAGACCTTCCCCCGGTGGTGCGAGACCCATCCTCGGTGTGTGGCGGTGAGCCGCCATTTGGACAGCCTCCGCGAAGAACTCATACTGATGAGCCACCTTCAGGTGATGGTGTCTATGGATTCAGCCAATATGCATCTGGCCTCGCTGGTGGCCACACCCGTGGTGAGCGTATGGGGAGCTACGCACCCCCTCGCCGGCTTTATGGGGTGGAATCAGAAAATGGACGATGCGGTGCAGCTGCCGTTGCCGTGTCGGCCGTGCAGCATCTTCGGTCAGAAGCCGTGTCTGCGCGGCGACTACGCTTGTCTGCGCGACATTGCCCCGGAACAGATTGTCGGTCGCGTACAGGCCGTCTTGGCCGAACGGGCGTGTCCGACAAGTCCGAAACCCTGTGAAACACTTTAATTTTTCATAAAAAATAAGGTGGTATCAGAAAATATGTGTACCTTTGCGCAGATTTTTTGAGTCAGACCGATAAAAAGACAGCAAGCAATGGATAAAGTAAGCTACGCAATGGGCATCGGCATCGGTATGCAGCTGAAGCAGATGGGTGCCTCTGAGATGAATATTGACGATTTCGCAGCCGCCATCAAGGACGTGCTGGCCGGCCATGAACTGAAGGTGCCGAGTCATCAGGCTCAGCAGTTAGTGCAGGACTATTTCATGGCACAGGAGAAGAAACTCAATGAGCAGCGTGCCGCACAAGGCAAGATTGCCAAGGAGGCCGGTGAGAAATATCTGGCGGAGAACGCCAAGAAGGACGGGGTGGTGACGCTGCCCAGTGGACTGCAGTACCAGGTGCTCAAGGAAGGCGACGGCAAGAAACCGTCGGCCAAGGACACGGTGCGTTGCCACTACGAGGGCTTCCTCATCGATGGTACGGTCTTCGACTCGTCCGTGCAGCGCGGCGAGCCTGCCGAGTTCGGCCTCCAGCAGGTGATAGCCGGATGGACTGAAGGACTGCAGCTGATGCAGGAGGGTGCCAAATACCGTTTCTTCATCCCTTATCGGTTAGGCTACGGCGAGAGCGGAGCGGCAGGAACCATTCCACCATTCGCCGCACTGATTTTCGATGTGGAGCTTATCAAGGTCATCTAAGTAACAAGACATAAAATATTCCATAACAACAATGAAGAAAATTACCATCGCAGCATTCGCTGTAGCCGCAGTAACCATGCTTTCTTGCGGCAACGCCACTCCCAAGGCTAACTTGAAGAGTGATGTGGACACACTGAGCTATGCCATCGGAATGGCACAGACCCAGGGACTGAAGGAGTATCTCGTGAACCGTCTTGATGTGGACACGGCTTACATGGACGAGTTCATCAAGGGTTTGAACGAGGGTGCCAATGCCGGTGACGACAAGCAGAAGAACGCGTACTACGCAGGTCTCCAGATTGGACAGCAGATATCCAACCAGATGATGAAGGGTATCAACCACGAACTCTTCGGTGACGACTCTACACAGACCATCTCGCTGAAGAACTTTATGGCCGGATTCGTCAGTGGTACAACGGGCAAGGGCGGTCTGATGACCGTAGACTCTGCGCAGATGGTGGCACAGAAGATGATGCAGGAGGTGAAGGCTAAGGCTATGGAGAAGACCTATGGTCCGAACAAGGTGGCCGGCGAGAAATTCCTCGCTGCCAACGCCAAGAAGGAGGGTGTGAAGACGCTTCCCGGTGGCGTACAGTATAAGGTCATTAAGGAAGGCAACGGCAAGGTGCCTGCCGACACTTCCATGGTGAAGGTCAACTACGAGGGACGCACCATCGACGGCAAGGTGTTCGACAGCTCCTACAAGCGCAACACGCCAGCCGACTTCCGTTGCAACCAGGTCATCAAGGGCTGGACAACGGCGCTGACCCACATGCCTGCCGGTTCCGTATGGGAGGTCTACATTCCCCAGGACCAGGCCTACGGCGAGCGTCAGCAGGGTGCTGACATCAAGCCCTTCTCGGTGCTTATCTTCAAGATTGAACTGCTCGAAGTGAAATAAGCGTTGACGGGAACAGTCCTGTCAAGCGTTACAAATATCGGTATCGGGGTCGATGAAAAAGACCTTGATACCGATAATTTGTCTAAAAAAACATAAATTAACGAACAAAGTGTTGCTCATACCAATAAAAATGACTACTTTTGCTTACAAATAGTAACGGTCTAAAACAAAACATCCGTCAGACATGGCAATGAACGACAAAATCGATACTCTTGACAAGAAAATCCTGAATATCCTTTCCAAGAACGCCCGTATCCCGTTTAAGGACGTGGCCGCCGAGTGTAATGTGTCACGCGCGGCCATCCACCAGCGCGTCCAGCACCTCATCGAGGGACAGGTCATCATGGGCAGCGGCTTCGATGTCAATCCGAAGAGCTTGGGCTACACCACCTGCACCTATGTGGGTATCACTCTGGAGCGTGGCTCCATGTACAGGGACGTGGTGGAACGGCTTCAGCACATTCCCGAAATCGTGGAGTGCCATTTCACGACAGGCCCGTACACCATGCTCGTAAAACTCTATGCGCGCGACAACGAACAGCTCATGCAGTTGCTCAACGGACAGCTGCAGGATATTCCCGGTGTGGTGGCTACGGAGACGCTGATTTCGCTCGAACAGAGCATCAAGCGCGAAATCCCCGTCGGACTGTAAAACGTTTCAACGAACGCAGCGTATGAACCATTTCGACTGGCAGGGACAACTGGCGGAATGTCAGGCATCGTTTCCCGAGGCAGCACGTAAACCTGTCATTGCCATCACGGGAAACTATGGTGAGCAGAACTGTAAACTCGCACAGACTTATTATAAGTCGGTGGAGCAGGCGGGCGGTGTTCCCGTCATCCTTCCGCCGTCTTCCCATACCGACACCATCATCAATGCACTGGATCGTGTTGACGGACTCGTCATCAGTGGTGGGGCGGACTTCAATCCGCTGTACGCTGGTGAGGAACCGGCTACAACACTCGGAGGCATCAACGCCGAGCGCGACCGCTTTGAGCTGCTCACCATCCGGCTGGCCTACAACCGCCAGATTCCCATGCTGGGCATCTGCCGGGGTATTCAGGCGTTGGCCATTGCCCTCGACGGCCATACGGTACAGGACATCAGTGGCAGTGCCAAGGTAAAACACAGTCAGGACGCAGACCGGTCGGAACCCACTCACTCCGTCTTTGTCGAACCGGACTCCATCCTGGAGAGCCTCTATGCTGATGTGCTGCAGGCCAATGGCGGACGGCTCTATGTCAACTCGTTCCATCATCAGGCCGTGGACGACTGCGGCCCGCGCTTCCGTGTCACGGCTAAGTCGGCTGACGGCATCATCGAAGCCATGGAGAGCCGCGAATACAAAAGCATTATGGGCGTACAGTGGCATCCTGAGTGCCTTGACGACGGCCAGCCCCTGTTTCGGTGGCTCGTCAAGCAGGCGGCGCATTTCAATGAAGCCTGTCGGTTGCACCGACGCATCGTCACGCTCGACACCCATTGTGACACGCCGATGTTCTTTCCGCAGGGCGTGGATTTCGGTAGCCGCGATGCGAAGATACGTGTCGACCTTCATAAGATGACGGAAGGGCGGCAGGATGCGGTCATCATGGTGGCCTACCTGCCACAGCCGAAACCAGGTGAGACGTTCCCCTCGAAGGTCGACTTCCCGGTAGACGGACCGACGGAATATGCCAATCTTATCTTCGACAAAATTGAGGCGATGGTAGCCGACAACAAGGAATATCTCAGCATCGCACGGACACCGACAGACCTCTATACCGACAAGTGCGCTGGGCGCAAGAGCATCATGCTGGGCATAGAAAACGGGTTGGCACTCCATGGTGAACTGCGCAACCTGTACCACTTTGCACAGCGCGGCATCGTGTATATGACGCTCTGCCACAACGGCGACAACGACATCTGCGACTCGGCCCGGGGCGATGGTACGCATGGGGGTGTGAGTGACTTCGGCAGGCAGGTGATTCGGGAGATGAATCGGTTGGGCGTTATGGTGGACTTGAGCCATGCTGCCGAGAGCAGCTTCTACGATGCCCTCGACATCAGTCAGCACCCGATAGTGTGCAGCCATTCCAGTTGCCGAGCACTCTGCGACCATCCGCGCAACTTGACGGATGACCAGATGCGCAGACTGGCTGCCAAGGGCGGTGTGATGCAGGTGACGCTCTATGGTGGTTTCCTGTGTCAGAACGGGGAGGCCACCGTGGTGGACGCGCTGGCTCACCTGGACCATGCCGTCAGCGTAATGGGCATTGACCACGTAGGGCTGGGAACGGATTTCGACGGCGACGGCGGTGTGCGTGGTCTCTCCTGCTCGTCGGAGATGATTAACTTCACCCGGCAACTCATGGCGCGGCACTATTCCGAGACCGACATCCAGAAGATATGGGGCGGCAATTTCCTGCGCGTCATGGCGCAGGTGCAGGCAGCCCGTGAATAATACGAAAACATACAGACAGAAAATGACGAGACATCATCTGTTTTCCATCTTGACACTATGGGGCTGCCTGGCCCTTGTGGCGGCCTGTGGGACAACCCGCAAGCAGTCCGTGGCGGAGGAGGCCGCGGTCAACGTAGCTTTCAATGCCGACTCGGCCTATGCGTTCTGTGCCGCACAGTGTGCCTTCGGCCCACGCACGATGAACAGCGAGGCTCACGACAAATGCGGTGAATGGATTGCTGCACAGTTTCGGAGATACGGCTGCGCCGTCGAACTGCAACAGGCCGACCTCCGGGGATACGATGGTACGGTGCTGAAGAGCACCAACATCATCGCGTCAATGCCTCGGCGAGGTGCGGACAGTACGCGCATTATGGTATGTGCTCACTGGGACAGCCGCCCGTGGGCGGACAACGACCCCGACTCGGCCAACTGGCACAAACCGGTCATGGCGGCCAACGATGGAGCCTCGGGAGTGGCTGTTATGCTGGAACTGGCACGTCTGCTCCAGCACAACGACTCCTTGCCTGTTGCCCTTGACTTCGTTTGCTTCGATGCTGAAGACTGGGGCGTTCCTTCATGGAGCGATGCTGCGGACGATGGCAACTCGTGGGCTTTGGGTGCACAACACTGGGCCAAGACCTACGCCGCCAGTGGCAACAACCGTTATCGCTACGCCATCTTGGTTGATATGGTGGGCGGACAGGGCGCGCGCTTCTATCACGAGGGCTTCTCGCTGCAGCACGCCAAGCGTCTGGTAGACCGTCTCTGGAGTGCGGCGAGTGCGGCAGGCTACAGCAGTTTCTTCCCGATGGAGCCGGGCGGCTACGTCACCGACGACCATGTCCCGGTCAACGAGGTGGCGCGCATCCCCTGCGTTGATGTCATCAATTACTATCCTGACTGCCAGCAAAGCTCCTTCGGCCCGACCTGGCACACGGTCAGTGACGATATGCAGCACATTGACCGGAACACGCTGAAGGCCGTAGGACAAACGCTCCTGCAACTGCTTTTCAGCGAGAAGTAGTGGCTGCAGGGTTCGCCTTCTACCGCAGCAGACGCTTCACGACCCGGCTCTTCCATCTCGGAAAATGACTTTGACCGCTTTGACCGTTTGACCGCTATGGCAGCGTTTACGTGAGTGACTGGATTTCCTCTGCCGTCAGTCCAGAGAGTTCGGCTATCATTTGGATGTCCAGACCGCGCTGCAACATCGCCTTTGCAATGCTTAGAGCCTTCTGTTTTTCACCTTCCGCACGACCTTTCTTCAAACCTTTCTCAAGTCCTTCCGCACGGCCTT
>CAVFBU010000044.1:0-18866 GCA_963620725.1 Vescimonas coprocola | reverse complement strand
AGAATAAAAAGAAAAACAAGTTTTCCTTTTGTATTCTGCTCACTTAATCGTACCTTTGCAGGGTGTAAAAAGGAAGACAATGGGAATATTTGGAATCTTTAATAGAGAAAAAAAGGAGACCTTGGACAAGGGGTTGCAGAAGACTAAGACGAGCGTGTTTGACAAACTGACACGCGCCGTGGCCGGTAAATCTAAGGTGGACGACGATGTGTTGGACGACCTCGAAGAGGTGCTGGTCACCAGCGACGTAGGTGTTGACACGACACTGAAAATCATCGGACGCATTGAGCAGCGTGTGGCTCGTGATAAGTATGTCGGTACGAGTGAGCTAAACAGCATCCTACGCGATGAAATCGCCGCTTTGCTCTCCGAAAACAATACCGGCGACAACGACAGCTGGGAGTTGCCTGCAGACCACAAGCCCTATGTGATACTCGTGGTGGGAGTGAATGGTGTGGGTAAGACCACCACCATCGGCAAGCTCGCCTGGCAGTTTGCCCAGGCCGGAAAGAAGGTGTATCTCGGCGCGGCCGACACCTTCCGTGCCGCTGCCGTCGAACAACTCTGCATCTGGGGCGAGCGCGCCGGTGCAACGGTGGTGAAGCAGCAGATGGGTAGCGACCCGGCCAGTGTGGCCTTTGACACCGTCAGTTCGGCCAAGGCCAACGGGGCTGACGTGGTGCTGATAGACACGGCAGGGCGGTTGCATAACAAGGTGGGACTGATGAACGAACTGAAGAAAATCAAGGACGTGGTCAAGAAGGTGGTGCCAGAGGCTCCCGACGAGGTGCTGCTCGTACTCGACGGCTCAACTGGACAGAATGCCTTCGAACAGGCCAAGCAGTTTGCGGCCGTCACGCAGATTACCTCGCTGGCCGTCACCAAACTCGATGGAACCGCGAAAGGCGGTGTCGTCATCGGCATCAGCGACCAGTTGAAGGTGCCCGTGAAATACATCGGACTGGGTGAGAAGATGACCGACCTCCAGTTGTTTAACAAACAGCAGTTCGTAGACTCACTTTTCAAGGATGAATAAGAAGAAAACCATAGATTTCATCACGATGGGGTGCTCCAAAAACCTGGTGGACAGCGAGAACCTCATCGGGCTGTTTGAGGCCAAAGGCTACCGGGTGACACACGACAGTGAACAGCCGCAGGGCGACATCGTCGTGGTCAATACCTGCGGTTTCATCGAAGACGCCAAGCAGGAAAGCATCGATACCATCCTTCAGATGGCGCAGGCCAAGACCGAAGGCCGCCTGCAGCGTCTTTACGTGATGGGGTGTCTCTCGGAACGCTATCTGGCAGACTTGGAGACAGAGATTCCCGAGGTGGACGGATGGTACGGGAAATTCAACTACAAGCAGTTGCTCGCCGATTTGGAGGAAACACTGCCGATCGATGCACACCGCCACCTGACCACCCCGAAACACTATGCTTATCTGAAGATTGCCGAAGGGTGTGACAGGAATTGCGCCTATTGCGCTATACCCATCATCACCGGACACCACAAGAGCCGCCCCATGGAGGAGATCCTCAGCGAGGTGGAATGGCTGGTGGGACAGGGCGTGAAGGAGTTTCAGGTCATCGCACAGGAACTGACCTACTATGGTGTGGACATCGATGGACGACAACACCTCGCGGAACTCGTGGAGCGCATGGCCGACATCGAGGGCGTGGAGTGGATTCGGCTGCACTATGCCTATCCGGCTCATTTCCCGTGGGATTTGCTGCGCGTGATGCGCGAGAAGAAGAATGTCTGCAACTACCTTGACATCGCCCTGCAGCATATCAGTGACCATATGCTGGATCGTATGCACCGCCACGTCAGCAAGGAAGAAACCTACGAACTGATACGGCGGATGCGACGGGAAGTGCCGGGCATACACCTCCGCACCACGCTGATGGTGGGATTCCCCGGCGAGACCGATGACGATTTCCAGCAGCTGCTGGACTTCACCCGGTGGGCACGCTTTGAACGCATGGGTGCCTTTGCCTACTCGGAAGAGGACGGCACCTATTCGGCCAAGCATTATAAGGACGATGTGCCGGCAGAAGTGAAGCAGAACAGGCTCGACCGGCTGATGCGACTGCAACAGCACATCAGTGCGGAGATAGAGGCCGAGAAGGTGGGGCAGACGCTCCGCGTCATCATCGACAGGACGGAGGGCGACTGGTATGTGGCACGGAGTGAGTTCTGTTCGCCAGAAGTGGATCCAGAGGTGCTTATCCCCAAGAGCGACGGGGAACTGACCATCGGCACATTCTACGAGGTTTTGGTGACAGGAGCCGAGGAGTTTGACTTATACGCAACGACACGACGATGAACAACAAGGAATTTATCACTATGCTGGCGGAACGTACCGGCTACGACCAGCGCACTACGCAGAGACTCGTGAACCGCATGGTAATGGCTATGGGCGATGCTTTCGAGGAATCCGATAGCGTGTCGGTACCGAACTTCGGACTCTTTGAACCGAAGAAGAAACTGGAACGTATCATCGTCAATCCTGCCACGGGAGCACGTATGCTCGTGCCGCCGAAACTGGTGCTGACCTTCAAGCCTGCGCAGACCTGGAAAGAAAAACTGAAAAAAGACCAGCCATGAACAAACTGACACTCAACAATATCGCACGGGTTCTGGTCGGGGAGAACGGTGTGGAACAGAAGGCAGCGACGGAGTTTGCCGCAGCCATGTTCGACCTGATACAAGAGCGCATCAATGCAGAAGGACTGGTGAAGGTGAAGGGGCTTGGCACCTTCAAGAAAATACAGGTTGAGCCGCGTGAGAGTATCAACGTAAGGACTGGAGACCGGGTGTTAATCAACAGTCACGACAAGATTACTTTTACGCCGGATAGCGTGATGAAGGAACTGGTCAACAGACCGTTTTCTCAGTTTGAAACGGTGGTTCTCAACGACGATGTGGAGTTTGCTGATATGAAGAGCGAGGTTCCCGATGAAGAGAATCGCCCTGTTGAACAACAGGAAGCGGTGGTGGAAGAACCCTCCGAAGCGGTGGTGGAAGAACCCTCTGAAACGGTGGTGGAAGAACCCTCCGAAGCGGTGGACGATACGGACGAAGAGACGGAAACACACAGCCTCCGCAATGCCGGACTGGTACTTCTGGTGGTAGTGCTGATGGGTGCATCGGCTGTCGGAGGCTATCTGTATGGCATCCGTCAACACACAAGCCAGCGTATGCCCCAGGAAACCAATCGCGTGGAGCAGACGGCTTCCGTCAAGACGGACACCCTGGAAAGAGATACGGTCAAAGTAGAAACGCCCGCTGTAAAAAAGGATACGGCAAGCATAGACACGTTGGAAAAATACAATGCCATGGACGTGCGCGTACGACTGGGTGCTTACAAAATCGTAGGCATGGAACGCGAGGTAAAAGCGCTGACTGGCGACAATCTCTTGCGCATTGCAAAGCGAGAGTTTGGCAGCGAGGATATGGTGTGCTATCTGGAGGTGTACAACGGGCTTGAAGCTGACCAAAAGCTGGAAAAGGGGCAGACCATCAAGATTCCAGCTTTGAAATGGAAGAAAAAGAAACGTTAGAACCAGTAGAAAAACAATCCTTATGGAGGGAACATTCGACTTTACCAAGCAAGAGGAGGAGGAAATACAAACCCTTCGCAAACAACTGCGGGAAGAGGTTGCACCATCGTTTTTGGACGGCGATGAAGAGAAGATGCAGCACTATATCCAGTTGCTGACGGAGTCGGAGCATTTCCGTCGTGACGTGTTTGGACTGAACCCCGTTGTGCTGGCATTCCAAACCGCTAAACTCATCGTGGAAGAGACCGGACTCAAGCGCGATGCCATACTGGCTGTTCTTCTCAATCCGTGTGTGGAGTGTGAAATCATCACGCTGGAAGAAACCAAAAAGGAGTTTGGAACTGCCGTGTTCCGTATCCTCCACGGCCTGCAGCGCATCAAGGAGTTATACCAGAAAAAGCCGGTGGTAGAGACAGAAAACTTCCGCAACCTCCTGCTCTCCTTCGCTGAAGATATGCGTGTCATCCTTATTATGATTGCAGACAGGGTCAACCTCATGCGGCAAATACGTGACGTGGAGAACACGGAACTACAACACAAGGTCAGCCTGGAGGCCATCTATCTCTATGCACCGCTCGCACACAAGTTGGGTCTTTACAAACTGAAAAGTGAACTGGAAGACCTGTCGCTCAAATATTTGGAGCACGATGCCTATTACCATATCAAGGACAAGCTGAACGAGACGAAGTCAAAGCGCGATGCCTATATCGCCGATTTCATCAAGCCTATCAGTGAGAAACTGCAGGAGGCTGGTCTCCACTTTCACGTCAAAGGACGCACGAAGTCGATTCATTCCATTTGGCAGAAGATGAAGAAACAACAATGCGACTTTGAGGGAGTCTACGACCTCTTTGCCATACGCGTCATTCTTGACTCGCCGCCCGACAAGGAGAAAATGCAATGCTGGCAAGTCTATTCCATAGTGACAGATATGTACCAACCTAACCCCAAACGATTGCGTGATTGGTTGAGTGTCCCGAAGTCAAACGGCTATGAGAGTCTTCACATTACCGTGCTCGGACCAGAGCAGAAATGGGTGGAGGTGCAGATTCGTACCGAACGTATGGACGAGGTGGCTGAGCGCGGTGTGGCAGCACACTGGCGCTACAAGGGCGTGAAGGGCGAGGGTGGTCTTGATGAATGGCTGACCAACGTCAGAAAGATGTTGGAGACCAGTGACGGGGCAGAGGCGATGGATCAGTTCAAGATGGACCTCTACGAAGACGAGGTGTTCGTCTTTACCCCAAAGGGAGACCTCTATAAATTTCCCAAGGGTTCTACGGTGCTCGATTTCGCTTACCATATCCACTCCAAGATTGGCAATACCTGTACCGGGGCACGCGTCAACAACCGGGCGGTGACCATCCGGCAACAGTTGCACAGCGGTGACCAGATAGAAATCATCACATCGGCCAACCAGAAACCCCGACAGGAATGGCTGAACATCGTCAAGACCTCCAGAGCCAAGTCGAAAATCAGACTGGCACTGAAAGAGACACAGGCCAAGGATGGACTCTTCGCCAAGGAGATGTTGGAACGAAAGTTCAAGAACCGCAAACTGGAGATGGAAGATTCCACCATGCAGCATCTCATCAAGAAACTGGGTTTCAAGGAGGTCAGCGATTTCTACCGGCAGATTGCGGAAGGACAGATCGATGTCAATGCCGTGATAGACAAATATGTAGAGCTGCAACACGGGGAACAGCCGGTAACAGGAAACAATATGGCGCAGACGGCGGCCAATTTTGTGTTGGACAACACCCGGACGGGGAACGATACTGCAAAGACCGATGTGCTCATCATCGATAGTAATGTGAAAGGGGTGGACTACCAGTTGGCACGTTGCTGTCAGCCCATCTATGGCGACAAGATTTTTGGGTTCGTGACCGTGACAGGAGGCATTAAGATTCACCGTGTAGACTGTCCCAATGCACCAGAGATGCACCGGCGTTTCGGCTATCGGATTATCGATGCGGCATGGAGTGGAAAGGGGGCATCGCAATACTGCATCACGCTGCGCGTCATTGGCAACGATGACATCGGTATCGTGAATAACTTGACCAATATTATTTCGCGCGATGAAAAACTCGTGTTGCGCGGCATCAACATTGACTCGCACGACGGCCTGTTCAGCGGCCACCTTACGGTGATGATTGACGACACGGCACGCCTGGAAACGCTGATAAAAAAACTGGGTAACGTCAAGGGTGTCAAGCAGGTGGAACGCATCTGAATACACAGTAATCCCCCGCTTCCCACAGGTCTTGCTGTTTTTCAGGGCATGACAGGAAGCAGGGGATTGAGACCAGACTTATTTGGAGGGGATGTGCTTCAAGATGTCAAGCAAATGGTTCCATACCATCTGTACGGTGGGAATGAGCAATCGCTCATCGGGCGTGTGGACAAAGCGCAGGGTCGGACCGAAGCTGACCATGTCGAGGTTGGGGTAGCGCTCGGAGAAGAGACCACATTCCAGACCGGCGTGGATGCCGCGAACCACGGGCTCCTTGCCGAAGAGCTTCTCGTAAGAAGCTACGACAATCTTCTGCAGGTCGCTGTCTGAACGCATCTTCCAGGCGGGGTAGCCGTCGCTGGTGTGTACCTCGGCACCGGCCAACTTGAAGGCAGCACCAATGGTGTTGCACATATTGTCGAGGTTGGACATGACATTCGAACGCTGGGAGGTCACGATGTCAATTTCGTTGGCTGATGTCACGACGCTGGCCAGGTTGCTGGACGTTTCCACCATACCGCCAAGGGCTTCGTCTTGACAGATGGCGTAGATGCCGTTGTCCACAGCTTGTATGGCATAGATGAAATTGCGAGCCACCCGTGTCTCGATGACGGGTTCGGAATCGGCAGACTCCATCAGCCATTCCATGGCGGTGTCCGTCACATGGAACTCATCTTCCACATCGCTGGCAAACACATTCCAGTCGGCACGGATGTTTTCCTTGACAGCATGGGGCACTGCAATTACAAACGAACCATCGCGCGGAATGGCGTTGTGCAGTTTGCCGGAATCGAACCGAACCAGACGGATGCCTTCATATTTAGTCATTTCGGCATACAGGAAACGTCCCAGCAACTTGATGGCGTTGGCGCGTTTCTTGTTGATGTCATCGCCAGAGTGGCCTCCCACCAGTCCCTTCAACTGACCGCGAAGGAAAAAACTTCCCTCGGAGGCTTCCTCCCTGTTGAAGGTGAATTTGGCGGTGGTATTGCGACCGCCAGCGCACGACACGAAAATCTCGCCCTCGTCTTCCGAGTCAAGGTTGATGAGGTAGTCGCCGGTCATGAAGCCGGACTTCATGCCTTGGGCACCAGTCAGTCCCGTTTCCTCGTCACGGGTGAAGACACACTCTATGGGGCCGTGTTCTATGTCGTCGCTTTCGAGGATGGCCAGTTCGATGGCGCAGCCGATACCGTCGTCAGCACCGAGGGTCGTCCCTTCCGCTCTCAGCCATTCACCGTCAATGCGGGTCTTGATGGCATCCTTGTCAAAATCGAAGGCCACATCCACCAACTTGTCACAGACCATGTCCATATGGCTTTGCAGGATGACCGTCTTGCGGTTCTCGTAGCCGGGGGTGGCTTCCTTACGAATGATGACGTTGCCCGTTTCGTCTACATGGGTGTCTAGACCGTGGCTCTTTCCCCATTCTGTCAAGTACTCAATCATTTTCTCTTCACGTTTCGAAGGACGTGGAATCGCGTTGATCTTTGCGAATTGGCGAAAGACAACAGCTGGTTTTAACTCACTTTTATTCATTATTAATGTTTATTATTGTGGATTTCAGAATTATTTGCTTAACTTTGCAAGCGCAAAAGTAAGAAAAATGATTGAGATTCTGCTATTGACAGCGTTAATAATTGCTATCAGCGTCACTTTTTTGTGTGTGAAGCTGGTGTTTCGGAGGAATGGGTGCTTCGGTTCGCAGCACATCCACGACAGCAAGGCCATGAGGGCTCGTGGCATCCATTGCGTGATGGATCAGGACCGCGAGATGCGCCGCCGGAGTCGTTATGCGGTATCTGAACGTACAAAGAAATAATAAACAAAACAAATAAAACCAATGAAAAAGTACATTTTTAGCACTATGGCTATGGCTGCCATCGTTGCACTCACTTCTTGCAACAATGCCGCTCCCAAGATGGACGAGCAACCTGTAAACGAAGCAACAGGTAGTGAATCGGGTATCAAGATTGCTTATGTTGAGGTTGATTCACTGATGACACAGTATGATTTCTGCAAGGACTTTACGCTCGTGCTCCAAAAGAAGAGCACCAACGCCCGCAACACGCTCAACCAAAAGGGACAGCAGTTGCAGAATGCCATGAACAACTTCCAACAGAAGCTCAACAACAATGGCTTTGCCAGTCGGGAGCAGGCAGAAAGCCAGCAGTTGGCCATTCAGCGCCAGCAGAATGACCTGCAGCAGTTGCAGGCTCGTCTGGAAAATGAACTGGCCAACGAGACCCAGACCTACAACAACGGTCTGCGCGACAGCCTGCAGCATTTCCTTGCTGCTTACAACAAAGACAAGAAGTATGACCTCATCCTGACTAAGCAAGGCGACAATATTCTGTATGCTGCCAAACGTTTCGACATTACGAAAGATGTGATAAACGGTCTGAACAAGCACTATAAGTCCACATTCAAGAAGGCGGACAAAAAAGACGAGAAGAAATAATAGAATATGGAGAATGAGCGTGTCTTCTTGTGACACGCTCTTTTTCGTTTCCGGCATAATGGATATACAGGGAATATTCCAGCGACTGCATATTGATTCGCTCAACGAGATGCAGGAACGGGTGGGGGAAGCGCTCCTTCACGGTCAGACGGACGTGGTAGTGCTCTCACCCACGGGTTCTGGAAAGACGTTGGCCTATCTCTTGCCGTTGGTGCAGTTGTTGGATGCCGCATCCGATGAGGTGCAGGCGCTGGTGGTGGTGCCCGGACGTGAACTGGCTTCGCAGTCTGACCGGGTGTTGCGCAGCATGGGCTGTGGCATCCGTTCTGCCAGTTGCTATGGTGGTCGCGCGACTATGGACGAACACCGGATGTTGAAGGAGATGCGCCCGCAGGTGATTTTTGGAACTCCAGGGCGCCTGAACGATCATCTTGACAAAGGTAACATATCTCGCTTTGGCGTGCGTTGGCTTATCATTGACGAGTTTGACAAATGTCTTCAGATGGGTTTCCTGGACGAGATGCAACATCTGCTGGCAGCCCTGACCGGCCTGCATCGTCGTGTGCTGCTTTCTGCCACAGAAGCGGAGGAGATTCCGCATTTTGTGTCGCCGACGAAAGGACAGACGCTTACTTTTCTGAACCATCCGACTTCAGAGCGCGTGTTGCTCTACGAGGTGAAAAGTCCTGTCAAGGACAAACTCGAAACGTTGCGTCAACTGTTGCTCAACCTTGGAGACAGCAGTAGTATTGTATTCCTCAATTATCGTGACAGTGTGGAGCGTGTGGATGACTATCTGAAGACGCAGGGATTTGTGACAAGTCGTTTCCATGGTGGTTTGGAACAGAAAGACCGTGAGGCAGCTTTGTATCGCTTCTCCAATGGTTCTGCCAATGTTTTGGTAAGTACCGATTTGGCCTCCCGTGGACTCGATATTCCCGATATTGCCAATATCATCCATTACCACCTGCCCGACAATGCCGATGACTATATACATCGTGTGGGGCGCACGGCACGTTGGGACGCACAGGGACGAGCCTTCTTTATTGTCGGACCAGATGAATATCTGCCGGATTATGTTGACGGTGACGTGGAACCATTTGTACCCGATGCGGAACGCCATGTCGTACCAGAACCTCGGATGATAACTCTATATGTCGGCAAAGGAAAGAAAGACAAGGTCAGCCGAGGCGATATTGTCGGTTTCCTCTGCAAAAGAGGCGGACTGACGGCATCGGACATCGGAAGAATAGATGTGAAAGACCGTTATACCTATGTGGCCGTGGTTCGCGAAAAGGTGCATCGGGTATTGCAACAGACACAGGGGGAGAAGATAAAAGGCATTAAAACGGTCATAGAAACCGTGAGATAGAGTTTCGATGGCAAAATGTAAGAAAAGTACTAAAAACACTTTAAATTTGCATAAATGTTTGCTCATCTCAAATAAAAAGTGTATCTTCGCAGGGTCTTAGCAACATAGTGACAGAAAGAATAAATAAATACTAACACTTAAATTCACAATCAAAATGAAGAAGTACAACTTTAACGCAGGTCCGTCGATGCTTCCGCGTGAGGTGATTGAAAAGACCGCACAACAGTGTTTAGACTTCAACGGCTCAGGTCTCTCTCTGATGGAGATCAGCCATCGTGCTAAAGATTTTCAGCCCGTTGTGGATGAGGCTGTTGCTCTTGTCAAGGAACTGCTACAGGTTCCCGAGGGCTATTCCGTGATTTTCCTCGGCGGTGGTGCTTCGCTGGAATTCTGTATGATTCCCTTCAATTTCTTGCACAAGAAAGCGGCTTATCTCAACACTGGCGTATGGGCCAAGAAGGCCATGAAGGAGGCAAAATTGTTTGGCGAAGTGGTGGAAGTAGCTTCTTCGGCTGATGCCAACTATACATTCATTCCCAAGGGATGGAGCGTTCCTGCTGATGTAGACTATCTGCATATCACTTCCAACAATACCATCTATGGTACTGAAATTCGCAAGGACTTGGATGTGAATGTCCCCATGATTGCCGATATGTCGTCCGACATCTTCAGCCGTCCTGTGGATGTCAAGAAGTATGATGCCATTTATGCCGGTGCCCAAAAGAACTTGGCCATGGCTGGTGTTACCATCGTGATTGTGAAAGATGAGAAACTGGGCAAGGCTCCGCGCGAGATTCCTACCATGCTTGATTATCGGACACACGTGGAAAAGGGTTCAATGTTTAACACACCACCTGTAGTGCCTATCTACTGCGCCCTTGAAACCCTCCGTTGGATTAAGAAAAATGGTGGGGTGGAAGCTATGGATAAGTTGGCACAACAGCGTGCAGAAATCGTCTACGGAGAGATTGATCGCAACAAGATGTTCCGTGGAACAGCCGTCAAAGAAGACCGCTCGCTCATGAACCTTTGCTTCGTGATGGCCGATGAGTACAAGGAATTGGAAAAGGATTTCTTGGACTTCGCCACCTCAAAGGGTATGGTTGGCATCAAGGGACATCGTTCTGTCGGTGGCTTCCGTGCTTCTTGCTATAACGCCCAGACCATCGAAGGATGTGAGGCTCTCGTGGCTTGCATGAAGGAATTTGAAGCTAATCACTAATATTTCGCTGGTTATGAAAATACTGATAGCAACGGAAAAGCCATTTGCAGCTGCCGCTGTCAATGGAATCAAAGCCGAACTGGAGGCTACTGGCAACGAAGTGGTGTTGCTGGAGAAATATACAGAGAAGACACAACTGCTTGATGCCGTAAAGGATGCCGATGCCATGATCATCCGTTCTGATAAGGTAGATGGCGAAGTGTTTGATGCAGCAAAGCAACTGAAGATTGTGGTGCGTGCTGGGGCCGGTTACGACAACATTGACTTGGCAGCAGCAACTGCCCACACGGTCGTGGCGGAAAATACACCTGGACAGAATGCGAATGCCGTAGCAGAACTGGTGTTCGGACTGCTGGTTATGGCGGTTCGCGGTTTCTACAACGGGAAGAGCGGCTCGGAACTGCTTGGCAAGAAACTGGGTATTCTGGCCTTCGGAAACGTAGGACGCAATGTGGCACGTATCGCCAAGGGCTTTGGAATGGATGTCTATGCCTATGATGCGTTCTGTCCTGCCGAGACTATCGAGCAGGCTGGTGTCCATGCCGTAGCCAATCAGGAGGTGCTGTTTGAAACCTGTGATGTCGTGTCGCTTCATATCCCTGCAACACCAGAGACCAAGCAGAGCATCAACTATGCCTTGGTCAGCAAGATGAAAAAGGGAGGTGTGTTGGTCAATACCGCTCGCAAAGAGGTCATCAACGAGCCAGAACTGCTGAAGCTTATGGCAGAGCGTGAAGACCTGAAATACGTGACCGACATCATGCCGGAGGCAGACGCTGATTTCCGTCAGTTTGAAGGTCGCTATTTCTCGACTCCGAAGAAGATGGGAGCACAGACAGCAGAAGCCAATATAAACGCAGGTATTGCTGCTGCCAAGCAGATAAATGCTTTCTTTAAGGATGGCTGCACGAAGTTCCAGGTGAACAAATAATCGTACGCACAACTATGGCAATAATCAAACCATTTAGGGGTGTACGTCCCCCGAGAGAATTAGTGGAACAAGTGGAGAGCCGCCCGTACGATGTGCTCGACTCAGAAGAGGCACGGCGCGAAGCAGGTGACAACGAGAAAAGCCTTTATCATATCATCAAGCCTGAGATAGACTTTCCCGAGGGCACTTCCGAGTATGACCCGCGTGTGTACGAAAAGGCTGCCGAAAACTTTAGAAAGTTTCAAGAAAAGGGATGGCTGGTACAGGATGACGATGAGCACTATTATGTCTATGCCCAGACCATGAATGGAAAAACGCAGTATGGTCTTGTGGTTGGAGCCTTTGTGGACGACTATATCAGTGGCCATATCAAGAAGCACGAGCTGACCCGTCGTGACAAAGAAGAGGATCGTATGAAGCATGTGCGTGTCAACGATGCCAATATCGAACCCGTATTCTTTGCCTATCCCGACAATGAAGTGCTTGACAAGTTGCTCACACGTTACGCCGATACGGAACCAGAATATGACTTCGTTGCTCCGATAGACGGCTTCCGTCATCAGTTTTGGGTAATCAGTGATGAGGCCGACATCCAGACCATTACCGCCGAATTTGCCAAGATGCCCAGTCTTTATATTGCTGACGGTCACCACCGCTCGGCCGCTGCTGCGCTCGTGGGGGCCGAGAAACAGAAGCAGAATCCCCACCATAACGGCACAGAAGAGTACAACTATTTCATGGCAGTATGCTTCCAGGCCAGTCAACTCACCATTCTTGACTACAACCGGGTAGTGAAAGACCTTAATGGACTGAGCTCGGAAGAATTTCTCGCTGCCCTGCAGGTGAATTTCGGGGTTGAAGACAAAGGTACGGAGATTTACAAGCCGCAACGCCTGCATGAGTTCTCCCTCTATCTTGACGGGCACTGGTTTGCCCTGACGGCAAAGGATGGAACTTACGACAACAATGACGCTATCGGGGTGCTGGACGTGGATATTTCCAGTCGACTGATTCTCGATGAAATTCTCAATATCGGCGACCTCCGCTCTTCCAAGCGCATTGATTTCGTGGGAGGACTGCGTGGATTGGGAGAATTGAAACGTCGTGTAGATAGTGGGGAGATGCGTGCTGCCTTGGCACTTTATCCTGTAACCATGGAGCAGATTATGAACATTGCGGACCACGGGAAAATCATGCCTCCTAAGGCCACATGGTTCGAGCCGAAGTTGCGTTCGGGACTTGTGATTCACAAGCTGTCATAAAAAGACAGGAATGGCAGATTCTTTCAACGCACCAACTGCGTGCATGACAGACGAGTTCAATACTATTACGGCGACAAGCGAGGGATACTACACCGAGAAGCGGAGCAAGTTCCTCGCTTTCGCACATCATGTGGAAACACAGGAAGAGGTCAAGCAGTTGCTTGCCGACTACCGCAAGACATACTATGATGCGCGTCATGTCTGTTATGCCTATATGCTCGGTGTTGACCGTACCGATTTTCGTGCCAACGACGATGGAGAACCGAGCAGCACAGCCGGAAAACCCATTTTGGGTCAAATCAACGCTAACGGACTGACAGACATTCTCGTTGTCGTTGTCCGTTATTATGGAGGCGTCAATCTCGGGACATCTGGTCTCATCGTAGCCTACCGTGAAGCAGCAGCCGATGCTCTGGCACATGCCACTGTAGTAACCCGCCAGGTAGAAGAAGAGGTCTGCTACACATTTTCCTATCCGCAGATGAACGATGTAATGCGCATTGTCAAAGATATGAATCCGCGCATTGTCTCGCAAACCTACGACAACACCTGTGTAATCCGGTTGGCCATCCGTAAAAGTGAAGCCCAGCAATTACGTGCAAGATTAGCGAAATTGCTGTAATGCAGCCGAATTATTTTGGATATTTCAGAAAAAGAAGTTACCTTTGCACCTTAATTAATAAAGGTAACAAATAAAACACGATTATAACTATGGCAAAGAGATTCACCGAGTATGGTGGCTTGAACTTGACGCAGGTGAACAATGATGTCCTGCAGATGTGGAAAGACAAGAATATTTTCCTGCGGTCAATTGACGAACGGGAAGGATGCCCACAATTCGTATTCTTCGAGGGACCTCCATCTGCCAATGGACATCCGGGGATTCACCATGTGCTTGCCCGTTCCATCAAAGACACCTTTAACAGATACAAGACCATGCAGGGCTATCAGGTACACCGCAAGGCAGGATGGGACACCCATGGACTTCCGGTGGAGCTTGGTGTGGAGAAGGAACTCGGCATCACTAAGGCTGATATTGACAACAAGGAGAGTGAGCGGTACATCTCCACGGAAGACTATAATCGCAAGTGTCGCGAGAACGTGATGATGTATACAGCCGAATGGCGGGAACTCACCGAACGCATGGGATATTTCGTGGATTTGGATCATCCTTATATCACCTATGACAATAAATACATCGAAACCCTTTGGTGGTTGCTTCAGCAGTTCTATCGGAAAGGTTTGCTCTACAAGGGATATACCATACAACCCTATTCTCCGGCTGCCGGCACGGGACTTTCGTCGCACGAACTGAACCAGCCGGGTTGCTATCGTGACGTGAAGGATACCACCTGCACCTGTATGTTCAAGGTGAACGAGCCGGATGGAAATGCCATTGTGGATACACTTCGGAAGAAAGGGTGGGGCGAACTCTACTTCTTGGCCTGGACCACGACACCATGGACACTCGCTGCCAACTCAGCACTCTGTGTGGGACCGAAGATTGACTATGTGGCCGTAGAGACTTACAATCCCTATACGGGTGTTCCTGTTACGGTGATTTTAGCAGAGGCGCGTTTGAATGCATACTTCAAACAAGAAGGAAAAGATGCTGACTTTAAGGCGTATAACTCTGGGGATAAAGTTATACCTTGGCGCATCGTCGGACACTATAAAGGTGCGGAGCTTGTAGACATCCATTATGAACAATTGCTGCCGATGATAGCTCCTGTCGGTGAAGGTGCCTTCCGCGTAATTCCCGGCGATTATGTGACCACAGAGGATGGTACAGGTATCGTGCATATCGCTCCAAACTTTGGTGCAGACGATGCCTTTGTGGCCAAGAAAGCGGGCGTACCGGCCATCGTCCTCATTGATAAGAAGGGCGCAGAACGTCCTGTCGTTGATCTTGAGGGTAAATATTACCTCGTGGACGACCTCGATGAAGACTTCGTCAAGAAGTATGTCAACCGGGAAGCATGGGGAAAGTACAGTGGACGCTACGTGAAGAATGCCTACGATGAAACGCTTACCGATAAGGACGAAACACTGGACATCAGTATCTGTATGGACTTGAAAGCGGAAGGGAAAGCGTTCAAGATAGAAAAACACGTACACAGCTATCCGCATTGTTGGCGTACCGACAAGCCCGTGCTATATTATCCGCTCGACTCTTGGTTCATTCGCAGTTCGGCCTGCAAGGAGCGGATGAGCGAACTTAACAAAACCATCAACTGGAAGCCTGAATCTACGGGAACGGGACGCTTTGGTAACTGGCTTGACAATCTCAACGATTGGAATCTCTCACGTTCGCGCTTTTGGGGGACACCGTTGCCCATCTGGCGGTCGGAAGACGGCGAAGAAATCTGTATCGGCAGTGTGGAGGAACTCTATCAGGAGATAGAGAAATCGGTGACAGTAGGCTTTATGAAGTCAAATCCATTGAAGGACAAAGGTTTCGTTCCTGGAGATATGTCACAGGAAAATTATGATAAGATAGATCTCCACCGCCCTTATGTAGACTATATCGTTCTTGTTAGTGCTTCCGGTAAGCCGATGAAGCGTGAAACAGACCTCATTGATGTGTGGTTCGATTCTGGTTCGATGCCCTATGCACAGATTCATTACCCCTTTGAA
This sequence comes from Vescimonas coprocola, assembly GCA_963620725.1. Taxonomy (GTDB): domain Bacteria; phylum Bacteroidota; class Bacteroidia; order Bacteroidales; family Bacteroidaceae; genus Prevotella. Next base: position 3,184 of record CAVFBU010000044.1, on the reverse strand, counting down.
AATCGTGATGCCATTGACAAGAACAAGGCGTTCCCCGCCGATTTCATCAACGAGGGTGTTGACCAGACGCGAGGCTGGTTCTTCACGCTTCATGCCATTGCCACCATGATTTTCAACTCGGTGGCCTTTAAAAATGTCATCTCCTCGGGTCTCGTCTTGGATGCCAAGGGCAACAAGATGTCCAAACACGTAGGCAACGTGGTGAATCCTTTCGATATGATAGAGAAATACGGGACAGATGCCGTGCGTCTGTATATGATGACGAACTCTGAACCCTGGGACAACCTCAAGTTCGACCCCGAAGGGGTGGATGAGGTGCGCCGCAAATTCTTTGGCACCCTCTACAACACGTACAGCTTTTTTGCGCTATATGCCAATGTCGATGGTTTTGAACCTGGGCAGCATCCGATAGACGCGGCTCAGCGCCCGGAGATTGACCGTTGGATACTGTCGTGCCTGAATACTTTGGTCAAGAAGGTGACGGCAGAACTCGATGACTATGATCCGACTCGTGCCGGTCGTCTGATAGACGCTTTCGTGAACAACGACCTTTCCAACTGGTATGTGCGCTTGAATCGCAAACGCTTCTGGGGCAAGGAGATGAGTGACGACAAACGTTCTGCCTATGACACGCTTTACACCTGTCTGATGACAGTGAGTCGCCTGTTGGCACCTTTTGCACCCTTCTATGCGGATCAGCTTTACCATGATTTGTGCGGTAAAAAAGACAGCGTACATCTGGATACTTATCCCCATGCTGACGAGTCGTTGATTGACAGCGATCTTGAGGCACGAATGGAGATGGCACAGCAGATAACCTCTATGGTATTGGCACTGCGCCGCAAGGTCAACATCAAGGTGCGTCAACCCCTGCAGCGTATTATGGTTCCGGCTACCGATGACCAAAAACACCACATTGAAGCAGTGAAGGATTTGATTCTCAATGAGGTCAATGTCAAGGAACTGGATTATATGGACGGTGCGGGAATCCTTGTCAAGAAGGTGAAATGCAACTATCGGACGATGGGCAAGAAGTTCGGCAAACTGATGAAAGGTGTTGCTGCACAGATGGACAGTCTTTCGCAGGAGCAGATAGCCGACTTCGAACGTCAAGGTAAGGTAGACATTCTGGTGGAAGGACAGCGTCTTAGTGTCGAACTGGCGGATGTGGAGATTATCAGTGAGGACATCCCAGGATGGCTCGTCGCCAATGAAGGGTCGTTGACCGTTGCCCTTGAGGTAACATTGACTGATGCGCTGAAAAATGAAGGCACAGCGCGAGAGATTATCAACCGCGTGCAGAATATCCGTAAGGACAGCGGACTGGAAATCACAGACCGCATCCATATCGTGGTGTCGCCGAACACAGAGGCCGAACAGGCCATTGCCACATTCGGTGATTATATCAAGGCACAAGTCTTGGCCGATGACATCACAATAAGTCCCAATGACGGACAGGAAGTGGAATTCGATGATTTTAAACTGAATATTGAAGTACGTAAATCCTAATTATTGCAATACTTATGGCAACAGAAAAAACACGGTACACTGACGGGGAACTGGAAGAGTTCCGGCAGATTATCAATGAGAAACTGGCACTGGCCAAACGTGACTACGATCAGATGATGCGTGTGTTGATGAATCAAGACTCCAACGATGTTGACGATACGTCCCCCACATACAAGGCTCTTGAAGAGGGTAGTGCGGCGCAGTCGAAAGAGGAAATTATCTCGCTGGCTGCCCGTCAGCAGAAGTTCATTCAGGGTCTGAAGGCTGCATTGGTGCGTATCGAGAACAAGACCTATGGTATAGACCGTATAACCGGGAAACTCATACCCAAGGAGCGCCTACGTGCTGTTCCCCATGCGACTTTGAGCGTTGAGTCGAAAATGGCAGGAAAAAAATAGAGCAATGGCACGGAGACTGAAGGTGCAGCGCGGATGGATGGCTGTGTTGATTGTTGCGGCTATTCTCTTGATAGACCAAATCATCAAGGTGACGGTCAAGACCCATATGGCGCTTCATGAGCAGATAGAAATCTTTCCGTGGTTCAAGATTGTTTTTATCGAAAACAATGGGATGGCCTATGGAATGGAGATTGGAAACAAGCTTGTGCTGTCCATTTTTCGTATTGTTGCCGTTGCCTTGTTGTCGTGGTATATAATCCGTTTGGTTAGACGGAAAGCGCGTTGGGGCTACATCGCCTGCTTGTCCATGGTGCTCGCAGGAGCAGCGGGTAATATTATCGACTCCATGTTTTACGGGTTGATATTCAACGCCTCGTCAGCCCATTATGTTTCGTATTTCGTGCCCTTCGGAACGGGTTATGCTCCTTTTCTTATGGGAAAGGTGGTGGATATGTTCTATTTCCCACTCATCGTCACTACGTGGCCTGAATGGATGCCTGTTGTGGGAGGGAATCCTTTTGTCTTCTTCAGTCCTGTTTTTAACTTTGCGGATGCCGCCATTTCAGTGGGAGCCGTTCTGTTGTTGCTGTTCTATCGCAGTGAGATAGGAGCCATTGAGGTTAGAAGACATTGATGAATGAAAAATGGTAAGTATGCGGTAAAATCAGTTGAATATGAGACGTTTCCTTCCGATAGCCTTACTCGTGGCTTTGGTCTTCTCCTGCAAGCCTACCGTTCCGTCAGACTATATACAGCCTGGCGATATGGAAGAGATTCTATACGACTATCATGTGGCACAGGCCATGGGGCGTGATGGGCAGCGGAACGGTCTGGACTACGATGAGAACGGCTACTTTCTGGCCGTCCTGCAGAAACATATGGTGACGGAAGCAGAATTCGACTCTTCTTTGATTTACTATTATTCGCATGCTGAAAGGTTGAAGGATATCTACGAAAAGGTCAGCGAACGACTGAACAACGAAGCTGCCGCACTCGGTGTGACCAGTGGTTCTTTCGGGCTTTCTTCCTATGGAACAACGGGCGACACAGCCAATGTATGGAATGGCGCATCGGAGGTGTTGCTGATGCCGTTGCCCACGGCCAATCGTTATGACTTCACGCTAAAAGCAGACACCAGCTATCATAAGGGCGACAGTTTCATGTTCCAATTCAACTCCGAGTATATCTACGAAACAGGTTCTCGCGATGCAGTCGTTTGTCTGTTGTCCACCTATGAGGGCGACAGCATCGTGCAGACCGTATATCACATTACTATG
>CAVFBU010000043.1:936-19326 GCA_963620725.1 Vescimonas coprocola | reverse complement strand
GCGTAGCGTCGAAGTTGATGCCCACTTTTGTGATGGGCTTGCCACTGAGGGCGAAGCGCTGTCGGTAGTCCTTCAGGTTGATTTGCTGCATCGCCGCCTGTGCGGACTGGTTGAGCTTCAGTTCGATGAGGTAAAGGTCGGTCTGGGTGAGCAGTACGATGTCCACTCTGCCTTTGGGCGTATGCACCTCCACATCCACAAGAAAGTTGGTGAGGAGCGAAAAGATGATGAAGAGCATCTGCTGGTAGTGGCCTTCGTAGTTGGTGACGTTGCAGTAGGGCACGGTGCCGAGGAATGTCTGCAGCAGTTGCAAGGCTCCGTCCATGTTTTTTTGACGCACGAGAACAGACATCTGCGCTATGGTTACGCCACCGTTCTGTGCGTACATGCCCTCGATGTAGTTGGGTAGCAGACTTTCGAAAAGCCCTACTTTAATCTCCTTGTTGGGGAGGTCGAGCGTATATAGTTCGGACATTTCGTCGTAGTCCTTGATGGTGATGTAGCCGCTTTGGTAGAGCAGCGGCGTTATGGCAGTCATATTTTCCGTTGGAGCGTCGAAGGCCGATTCCGCTGCGTACATCTTGCCGAGTTCGGTGGGCACAAAGTTGAACTTTCGCATCATGCGGATAAGGTACGTCGGTGTGCCCGATGTAAACCAGTATTTGCCGAATTTGCGTTCGGCAAAGCAGTTGAGCAGGCTGTACGGGTTGAATACGTCTGGCGAACAAGCCGCGAAGTGATAGCCGTCATAGTTCTCCTTCAGTTTTGCGATGGCTTCTTCCTTGCTTATTTTCCTCTTTTGTGCCAGCATTTCGATGTCTTCATCCATCTGCGTGAGCAGTTCCTCCTTGGTGATGCCGCAGATGCCCGCGTAGTCATCGTTCATGGAGATGTTGGTGATGTTGTTCAGTTCGCTGAAGATGCTGAGCTGCGAGAACTTCGTGATGCCAGTGAGGAAGACAAAGCGTAGCATCCTTTCACAGCCTTTCAGCGGACTGTAGAAGTTGCGCATGACGTAGCGGAGCGCATCCAGCTGTTCCGTCTCGTGTGCTACGTCAAGCAGCGGTGCGTCGTATTCGTCGATGAGCACCACCACCTGTTTGCCGGTCTTTTCGTAAAGCGTCTGTATAAGATTGGTAAGGCGGATGTTGGGGTCAATGAAAGCACCGAGACCCTTGACCGGGTCAAGCCCGAGGGACTCCGCTACTCCGTCCGACAGTTCCGTTATTCCGTGTCTACGCTCATTGTTGGCCAGAATGTAGAGCAAGAATCTCTCCAACTGCTCCTTCTCCATATGCTTTCCCAAACTCATGTCGAAGTGCAGTACGGGGTATTCCGTCCACTCCTTCTCCAACTTCTCCATGGCAAGTCCTTGGAACAGTTCCTTCTTGCCTTCGAAATAGCTATGCATAGTTGACACCAGCAGCGACTTGCCGAAACGGCGCGGCCGCCCCAGGAAGAAATACTTGCCGCTGGTGTGAGCCATGCGGTAGATATATTCCGTCTTGTCAATGTAGAGTTTGTCTTCCTTGCGGATTTCCGAAAATGTCTGTATCCCTATGGGGTAAAGTTTCAGTGCCATAGCTTATATTATATGGGTTGACGCGTGCAAAGATAGCATATTTTTTCGACAATGAAGACACTTTCGTTCAAGAAGACAAAGAAGACAAAAGAAAAATGAATTTTTCTTTTGTCTTCTTCTCACTTAATCGTTAACCTTCGGTTTTCTTCCTCCTCGAAAGGCATAGCCGGAGCAAGCTCCGCTCTGCGCTTTCTTCGTTCGTCAGTTCTCTGTCTTCTTGGTCATGACACACTCCGAACCGGCATAGATATAACTGTAGTCGTTGTACCATGCACCGAAATCGGAGAAGGTAATGGTGTTGTCTGCGTTGACCGTGCCCACCACGGGTGCGGTCTGGTCTGAGGCATCGGCAAAGGTGAAGTAGCCGCCCCAGCTGGCCACAGGGTCAATGGTGAGCGTGCGTGCGGCGAGGTCTACCTTGGCGGTAAAGTTTTCCGCCCAGTCATAGAAGTTGTAGATGTTGACCGTGCCATCACCATTGTCGCTGATGGTCACCTCGTTGGTGCGGTCGATGGAAGCCCACGCCGTATAGTCGAAATAGTCGTAACAGGTGACGTGTGCGCTATAGGTGCCACAGAGGTCATCCATGGTCAATGCGTCGGTAGACCATGTGAAGTCATCGTATTCAAAGCCGCCTACCTGTGTACCATCCATCTTATAAAGATAGGTGGAAAACCATACCTCACCATTGTTCTTGTCGCCGGAGAAGTTGCTGTATGCCGTTCCGTTGAAGTACGAAGCCAAATAGTACTCGCTGCTCGGATAGAAGTACGCATAGTTGTATTCATCAACATAAGCGTCTACGGGCGACAAGATGCCCGTGCTTGCGTCTACACGGAAGCTGATGTCGTAGCCCTCCTCGCCGAAGGGAGCCTCTATGGTGTAGCTGCCATCGTCGTAAGACACGATGTCGGCGGTGAAGCTCATGCCCAAAGCAGCACTGGTATAAGTGCCCGTATGCCGCCACAGCTCCTGCTTCTGAATCTCCACGCTGAAGGTGACGGTGAACGGCTCAGAGTCGGCGTAGTTCTCGTCGTCGCTCGTGGCCACGAGGGTCAGCGTATAGTCCCCTTGTGCAAGCTTGTTGAAGGTCACACTGTTGTCAGAAACCGTACCGGCGTTGACGGTCTCACCGCCGGAGACGAGCGTATAGGTATAGGCGGTAGCGTGGTCCACCTGCGGCCACGTCACCGTCACCGACGAGCCGTTGATGCCAGTCTCGGCCTCTTGCGGCTGTCCTAATGGCTGCGGTGCGTTGGTTGTGGCCGTGAGTGTGGCCACGGGCGACGTGGTGCGGTTGCCGTCGACGGGCGAGTACGCCCACACCTTGAGCGTATAGGTCGTGTTGTGCTGCAATCCTGTGGCAATATACGATGTGGCACTGGTGACACCGCCGTATCCCGACACCTGCCGGTCGTCAGCATCATACAGTTCGTAGGCATACTGCGATGCGCCCTCCACGGAAGCCCAGCTAAAGGCGATGGTGCTCACCGTCTTGACGCCCTCGCTGACAACGGGAGCCTGAAGTGGTGTCTTGGTCACGGTGTCATCGCTGCAGGAGGAGAACGTCACGCAGACAGCGACCATGGACAATAACAGATCATATAGTCTTTTCATTGCGGTCTTACTTTTGAGGTTCGAAATACATGTACACATAGTTATAATACTCGTAGGTGTCGTCGGCATAGGTGGTGTAGTAGGTGCCGAGCTGCGCAAATCCTTCCTTGAACGAGATATAGCTGTAGTCGGTGGTGCCGTACTGCCTCATGAAGGCCATCTCAACGACGGTCTTGTTGCCGAGGACGAACTCCGCCATCTTGTCGTCAGCCGAATCCCAAAGGTAGAAGCCCGTGACCCCATAGTTGGTATCAACAAAGTTGTAGTAGTTGCTGGTAGGCTCTATCTTGTTGTAGCCCTCCTTCGAGGCAGCATCGCCGATAGTGAAGGTGAAGGCCAAGCCAGAGCCAAGGAAGTCCTGTACGCGGTAGCGGTCGGTCTGCCCCAGTCGTTGCAGGGGAACCGTCCAGGAATAAGTGTTGCCTGAGGAGGTGACATAAACGGATACGTCGGGGATGTAGTCCACCCACGCGGCATCCATGATGTAGGCACTGTAGGCCGATGCTCCATCGAGTTTGGCATAGTGGTCCACATACTCCTCGGGGAGTGTCAGCGAGAAGTTGTACTTCTTCGAGGCCTCCAGTGTGCCGAAGGTGATGGAGAGCGTGGCGGTCTTCTGTCCAGCCTCAAACTTGACCGAAGAGGGGATGGTCAGTTCCGCGTCGGCACTGTTGCAGACCACCGGTATCTCGGCGGCTTGGGTCGCGTCGACACGCGACACCTTCACGTCAACAGCGGTCACCGTGCCGGGTTCGTTGATGAAGTCCGCAGGGTTGCTGCTGTCGAAATATACTTTCATACAGCCATCGGCTGTGGGTTGGCCGGGCGTGTAGTCCGTGTCGGCACTGTCTGCACACGAGGACAGGCAGAGCAAGGCGGAGCACAGCACCGACAGATATGCTATAGTCTTTTTCATCGTTGTCATGGATTATTTACAATACTGTTTCGCATAGGATGTGGCATCGGGGTTCATTAGGATGCCCTGATTGAAGCTGCGCTCGGCTTCGGGAATATAGAAGTTGAGCCACGGGGCCACCGTTCCGCCGCCCTTCGAACTATACTGATAGGCGGAGAGGTAGTTGCTGCCCTCATAGGTACGGTTGACCTTGAGGCCCAACCGCTTGTAGTCGTTGAACAGGATGTCTTCACCCCAGAACTCGATGTATTTCTGTGCAATCAGTTCGGCGATAAATGCGTCCGCATCGGTAGCCTCGCATCGGTAAGTAGCCTGGGTGTAGCGGTAGCCGTTGATGAAGTCCTCAAGCAGCTGCTTGGCGGCAGCGAGACCTTGCGTGTGGAGTGCCGCTTCGGCCTTGATGAAGTACATCTCCTCCACGCGCATCAGCGGGTACTCCACGAGCAGACCTTCTTCCTCGGCATCCATATTGCCGCCAGCCGCACGGAATTTCAGACTGGCGTAGGCCGGCAGACGGTGCCAGCTGGTATTGTCGGATGTGGTGGCCTCAGTGGAGTCCTTGAGTTGGGTGTTGTACTTAGCCGGCACGGTGTGCGCTCCAGCATCCTCCGGTGCCACCCATGAGGTCTTGCGGAAGTCGTCGTCGCCCATCTTGTCGAAGAGGGCACTGCTGATACACCGATATTCCTTGGTGTAGGCCGGGAAAGCCCACGTCGGTTCTACGGCGTAGTTGCCGGTGAGGGTCATCCAGTAGCGCGGCGTGTTCTCCGTGGAACTGTATTTGATGTCCCAGATCCAGGCTTGGTTGGCGGTGTTAAAACCCGTCTTGACATCCTGCCACTGACTTTGGGTCATCGGAGCGTAGCCGGCAGCAATCACCTTGTCGGCGTAGGCCGATGCCTTGCGGAAGCAGTCGTCAGCAGAGCTGATGCCCAGTGCCTTGTAGCCATCGTCGTCAGACTCGTGGCTCAGCTGTGTGGCAAGGTCGTCAGCATGGAGGTTGAACCGCGAACCGAGTATCATCCAGAAACGGGCCAGCAGCACGTTGACCACGTCGATGTTGATGTCGTTCTTGTCGCTGCGGTCGTAGTCGCTGATGTTGGCCTCAGCCGTAGCGAGGTCGTTGTAGATGAAACGGTACATCGTATAGAATGGTACACGGGGATTGTTCTTCGCATCATCGTTGGTGGTCTGCTCCGTGACGAGCGGAACGGTCAGTCCCATCACCCCGTTGGAAGCGGCCTTCTGGTCAAGCTCGTCAATGCCGGTCTTGTAGAACTCGTACATCATACTGAGGTGCAGATAACTCAAAGCCCTGTAGGTGCGGGCGATGGCCAGCTGCTGGCAGATGCTGGTGGGCGATGTAGCCTCCTGGCGTGCGGCCAGGATGCGGTTGCAGTTGTTGATGAAACTATAATAATAGTAGTACGGGTAGCCGCCGTATGTCGACAGGTTGGTGCAGGCTTCGGTGGAGTACTGGTAGTTGAAGTCGGTGCCAGTGGTCGGCATTCCGTCGAGGCATACGTCGCGCATGAGCATATAGTTGGGGTAGCCCCAGTCGGCCACGGCCTCTGTCCATGTTCCCACATAGTCACTACCAGTACCGCCATAGGTGTCGGTCTGTATCATTTTGGCCTTCAGACCCGTAATCAGTTTTTCGAACGATTCGCTGTCCTGACTGATCTGACCCTTAGAGGCAATGGAGCTTTGCGGTTCCAGATTGTCCATACAACTGGCCAGCGTGAGGGCTGCTATCGGAAGGAGATATGTTTTCTTGAACAATGTTTTCATAATCGTATTCGCTGTTTAGTATTGTATGGTAAGTCCTGCGGTGATGGTGCGCGCCGGGGCATAGTTGACGTTGCTCACCGAGCCTGCATAGCTGATGCGCGGGTCGAAGCCCTTGCGCTTGCTCCAGTAGGTGAGGTTCTCACCCGACACATAGAGCCGTATGCTGGACAGTCCGAGGCGTGAGAGCCATTTCTTGGGGACGGTGTAGCCCAAGGACACGTTTTGCAGGGCCAGCCAGCTGGCATTGGTAAGGAAGCGGTCTGAGGTAGAGGCCGAATAGATGTCGTCGTACTGCAGGCGCGGGATGTTGGAGCCGGCATTGCTGGTGCTCCACGCGTTGAGCAGGTCTTTGTGCAGCGACCTTCCAGTGTAACCGGCAGTCGGGTTGCTCATGAGATCCATGTAGGTCCAGTCCATAGCCTTGCCGCCAACGGAGTAGGCGAAGGCGATGTTGAAGTCAAAGCCGTAGGCAGACAGCGTCGTGTTGAATCCGCCGTAGAAGTCAGGCAGTGCCGTGCCGCAGTTGAAGTAGTCCTCGTCCTTGGAGATGTCTGTCGGGTTCTTGGTGGTGGTGAGGTTGCCGTCGGCATCGTGGATGTACCACATGGACTGGCCGTCGTCGGCCACACCAGCATATTTTATCAGTCGCCAGGTGTACATGGGCAGACCCTCGCCATAGTAGTAGGAACCGCTGGTGTAACCGGGATGTCCACCTTCAAGCGTGTTGTAGCGGTTGTCCTCGTTGAGCCGCGTTATCTTGTTCTTATAGGCCGTGAGGTTGGCACCGATGGTCCACTTCATGTCCTTGGTCGACACGGCGTCGCCTTCCAGTTCAACCTCCACGCCCTTGTTCACCATGTCACCCACATTGCTCGAATAGCCAGCGTAACCCTGCGAGAGCGGCACACGTACGGTACAGAGCATATCCGTGGTCTTGCGGTAGAAGTAGTCGACACCACCGCGCAAACGACTGCCGAACAGCTCGAACTCAAATCCGGCGTTGAAGTTACTTACCGTCTCCCAGGTGATGTTCTCGTTGCCGACGTTGCTCAGTATCAGACCAATCTCGCTGCCGTCACCCTTCTGTATGGTGTAGGTGTCGGTGTAGAGGAAGTCGCTGATGTTGTCGTTGCCGTTTTGTCCGAAGGAGGCCTTCAGCTTGAAGAGGTTGAGCCAAGAGCTGTCTTTCAGCCAGTCTTCCTTGGTCAGTATCCATGCACCGCCGAAGGAGTAGAAGTTGCCCCAGCGGTGGTCGGGATGGAAACGGGAGGACGCGTCGCGCCGATAGGACACCTGTCCGAAGTATTTGCCATCATAGTCGTAGAGGCCCCGGAAGATCCATCCCTCGGTCTGGTATTGACTCTTGTACGACCCGTTGCTGATGTAGGTCGTAGCACCATTGAGTTCCTGGTTTCCGAAGTAGGAGAACATATTCTTGCGGTCACCCGTCATGTAGTCGTAGTCGTGCGAGTAGTTTTCGTGGCCGGCCAGCAAGGAGACGTTGTGTTTACCGAAACTCTTGTTGTACTTCAGCAGTTCCTGGAAGTTGACCGAGTAGTAATTGTAGTCGTACTTGTAGACATATCCTGAGGGGTAACTCATATAACCATAGCCATAGAACGGATTGATCGTTATGGTCATGCGGTTGCTGCTGCTATACACGCTTCCGTTGACGGTGGCCTTCAAGCCATCCAGGATGTCAACATCGGCAAAGCCGTTGAGCGTGAACGTTTTTGATATGGTGTTGTTGGTGTTGAGTGCAGCATCCGTGATTCCGTTCACCTGCTTTTCATAGGGGCGGATGTAGGAGGAACCCAAATACATTCCGTCACCATAGTCTCCCATCTTGCCATATTCGTTGGTGAGGATGTTGCCGTCGCCATCGCGCAGGTAGACGGGATAGACGGGTCCCATCAGACTGGCCTGGTAGAAGATGCTGGTAGCGCTGGTGTCGTCCTCGTCGGCATTGTTGGTGTTGCTGTGGGCGAAGTTGATGTTTCCACCTACGGTCAGCCACTTGGCCGCCTTGTAGCTGGCCTTCAGGCGAGCCGTGTAACGCTCGTAGTCGGAGCCTACCACGATACCCTCGTTGTTGAGGTAGCCCAAAGAGGCATAAAACTGCCCCTGCTCATTGCCGCCGTTGATGCTCAGGTTGTATTCCTGTCTGGGAGCCGTGCGGTAGCTCTCGTCAATCCAGTCGTCGGGATAGAGGGTGTACACCTGTCCATTGTTGTAGATGCGGTTGCCGAGGGTGGCGTTGGGGTTGAGCTTGCCGTTGTCGCCGATGAGGTATTGTCCATCGGGCACGGCGTAGGGAATGTAGGTCAGACCCCCATCGCCAGATGACTTGTAGAGCGTGTTGTTCGCATTCACGTGTGCCGTATAGGGACTTTGGCCATTGGCTACATTATAGTTGTAGTGGGCCTTGTAGTAGGTCTCCAGGTATTCGGCAGGACTGTCGATGGTCTCGTACCGCTTGGAACTGCGGCTGCTCCATCCTAACTTGGCATCGAAGGTGACGTGAGCCTTGCCCCGAGTGCCCTTCTTGGTCGTGACGATGATGACACCATTAGCACCACGCGCACCATAGAGCGCATTGCTGGCAGCATCCTTGAGTACGGTGATGCTGGCCACATCGTTGGGGTTGATGCTGTTCCACAGACCGTCATAGGGTACGCCGTCCAGTACGATGAGCGGGTCGTTGCCGGCATTGAGCGAACTGATACCGCGAATACGGAACTCGGGATTGGCATCGGGAGAACCGGAGGACGAGAAGGACTGCAAACCGGCCACATTGCCTTGCAGCGCATCCATCACGTTGTTGATCTGACGCTTTTCGAGCGACTTGCTGTCTACCACGCCTGCCGAACCCGTAAACGACGACCTCTTCTGCTCGCCGTAAGCCACGACGATAATCTCGTCGAGCTGCTGGTCCTGAGAGCGGAGGATGACCTTCATGCCGGGGGCGGCCTTCACGGTCTGCGCCTCCATACCGAGGTATTTGACGACAATGATGTCGCCTCGTTTCACACTGGGCAAGTTGAACTTGCCGTCCACATCCGTTGCGGTACCGGTCTTCGTTCCCTTTACCGTAACCTGGGCACCGATGACCGGCTCTCCATTCTCGTCGAGAACCTGTCCCCCCACTACGTTGGGGTTTTGTGCCAACATCTGCCCCGATGCTGCAAGCAGCAACGAGGCGAACAATACTTTCATTCTCATATTCTCTCTCTTGTCTTTCTGCATCATCTGTTTTCCTACAGCGACCGACACCATTAGTCGGTCTAACGGGTGCAAAGTTATCACTTTTTTGCATATCTACCAAACATTTGTTCACAAATGTGCTAATATTTCTTTCATAATATCACTTTGAGTCCTTTTTGCGTACCATTATGCCATACTCTAACAGCTCCGTGAGCAAAAAAACGAGGCGAAAGTTTGCCTATAACCAAATAAAAGCGTACATTTGCACTGGAAAACCATCAACATAACGACACATGAACAAATTACTATTGACATCGGTACTGGCCGGGAGTGCCATGACCGTGACGGGACAGACGCTGAAATATCCCGCCGCCCCCAAAGACGGAACGGTAGACGAATACTTCGGTGTGAAGGTGGCCGACCCCTTCCGCCCGTTGGAGAACGACACCAGCAGTGTGACGGCGGCGTGGGTAGAGGCGGAGAACGGCGTGACCAACGCCTATCTGGCTAAGATTCCACAGCGGGCCAAGTATCTGAAACGGCTCAAGGAGGTGTCCAACTACGCGAAGGAATACATCCCCTTCGAGAAGAACGGCAAGTGGTACGTCTATAAGAACAACGGACTGCAGAATCAGGCTGTGCTCTACCAGATGGACCGGTTGGGCGGTGAGGCGCGCGTGTTCCTTGACCCCAACAAACTGAGTGATGACGGCACGGTGGCCCTAAAGGGCATCTCCTTCAGCCACGATGGCCAGTATTTCGCCTATACCATCTCGCGCAGTGGCAGCGACTGGGAGGAGATATACGTGATGGACGTGAAGACGCAGACGCTGCTTGACGACCATATCGTGTGGGCGAAGTTCACGGGGGCTACCTGGTGTGGCAATGGCTTCTACTACAGTGCCTACGATGCGCCCGAGAAGGGCAAGGAGACCTCAGCGAAGAACGAGGTGCAGAAGGTGTACTACCACAAGATGGGAACACCGCAGAGCCAAGACCGACTCTTCTACCAGAACCCAGCCAACCCCCTGCGCTTCTACAGCGTGGGGGTGAACAAGGAGGAGACGATGATGTTCCTCTACGAGTCGGGGATGGACCAAGGTGTCAACCTCTATGTGCGTGACCTCCGCCACCCCGATGCGCAGTTTATCCAGATGACGGGCGACTGCTCCAAGACCTACAGCCCCGTGGAGTGCATCGGCGACAACATCTATATGCTCACCAACGCCGGCGCACCGAAGTACCGCCTCATGGTGGCAAGCCTCAGCAAGCCGGGCTTTGGCGACTGGGAAGAACTGGTGGGCGAGGGCGACGCGGTGCTGGAGGACGTGACCTTCGTGGACGGCGACAAGATGGTGCTCTCCTACACCAAGGACAACTGCTCGCGCGCGTACCTTTATAATATAAAGGGAGAAAAGCTCTGTGAGATTGCCCTGCCGGGAGTAGGCTCCGCCGGCTTCAGCGGCAAGCGCGAGCGCAAGGAACTGTTCTACAGCTACACGTCGTACACCGTGCCAAGCACCGTCTACCAGTACGACCTATCATCGGGCAAGAGCAGCGTGTACAGTGCACCGAAGGTGAACTTCAAACTCGCCGACTACACCTCGGAGATGGCTTTCTACACCTCGAAAGACGGCACCAAGATACCCCTCTTCCTCACCTACAAGAAGGGCATGAAGAAGAACGGCAAGAACCCTGTACTGATGTATGGCTACGGCGGCTTCAACGTCACCTACCCACCCTACTTCTCCTCCATGCGCATCCCGTTCCTGGAGAACGGCGGTGTCTACGCCTATGTGGTGTTGCGCGGCGGCGGCGAATATGGTGAGGACTGGCACTTGGCCGGCACGAAGATGCAGAAGCAGAACGTGTTTGACGACTTCATCTCGGCCGGAGAATGGCTCGTCAGCAACGGGTACACCGACAAGGAGCACCTGGCCATCATGGGCGGCAGCAACGGTGGCCTGCTCGTTGGAGCCTGTATGACGCAACGCCCCGACCTCTTCAAGGTGTGCATCCCCGAGGTGGGTGTGATGGATATGCTGCGCTACCATAAGTTCACCATCGGTTGGAACTGGGCTCCCGACTACGGCACGAGTGCCGACAGCAAGGAGATGTTCGAGTATCTGAAGGGCTACTCTCCCCTGCACAACATCAAGAAGGGTGTGAGCTATCCTGCCACGATGGTGACCACCGCCGACCACGACGACCGCGTGGTGCCCGCCCACTCCTTCAAGTTTGCGGCAGCGCTGCAGGAGGCACAGGGCGGCAATGCCCCCACCCTGATACGCATTGACAGCAAGGCGGGTCACGGCGGCGGCAAACCGCTGAGCAAGCAGATGGAGGAGACGGCCGACATCTACGGCTTCATCATGTACCAGCTGGGGATGAAAATGAAGTAAGTCCCCTGCCACGCGACTGACGCAAAAAGGCCTCCAAACCCCTACGATCAATCTTCCTGGGAAAATGGATCGTTTTTCCCAGGAAAATGAATCGTTTTTCCCAGGAAAAATAAAAGGGGCTTCTTCGGGGAAGAAAACGACCGTCAGCGGAGCAGTCGTTTGGCGAAATAGTGGACGGGGTACCAGACGCTGAGGAAGCCTACTGCGAGGACGGTGACGAACACCACGACGACATCCCAGAGATGGACACTGACGGGGTAGGCATTGACCACAAACGAACCCTCGTCCGAACCCAAACGGAGCAGGCCGTACTGTTGCTGCAACCAGCAGAGCAGGAGTCCTACGCCAATGCCGATGACCGCACCAATGGCCGAGATGATGCGCCCCTCGAAGAGGAAGATGCGGATAATCTGACGATTGCTGGCACCGAGGTTGCGCAGCGTCACCACGTCGTTGCGCTTGTCAATCATCAACATAGACAGGCAACCGATGATGTTGAAGCAGGCAATGACGAGGATGAAGGTGAGGAAGATATAGGCCATGAGCTTCTCTATCTTCATGATGCGGAAGGAGTCGTCGTGCTGCTCATAGCGGTCGCGCACCACAAAGCGCGGCCCTGCAGTCTGCGTAATCTTGGCCTTCACACGGTCGAAGTCGCTGCCGGGCTTCAACCGCAGTTCCAGGGAGGAAAGTTCTCCCTCGCGGTCGAAGAGGTGGCGCGTAAACTGGATGGCGGTGATGATATAGTGTTTGTCGTACTTGCCCTGCTTGATGCAGAAAATGACACCGGGGGAATACAGCTCGTCCTCCACGAAGCCAGCCTGCAGATTGGCCGTGTTGTACTGTCCCTCGCGCCGTGGTGCATAGATTTTCAGCGGTTCGCGGTAGGTGTATCCCGTTCCGAGCTGATAGGCTACACCGAGTCCGAGGATGCCGTAGCTCATATCGGCAGCATGGAGCGCGTATTCCCCGTCGCCCAGCAACGTGGAGCGGACGTGCGTCAAACTGTCGTAGTTGTCGTCCACGCCCTTGAGCTTCACCATCTGTTGGCGGTCGCCATAGACTGCCAAGGCCTGGTCTTCCAGCACATCGGTGGCCACTGCCACCTCCGGCATCTGTCGGATGGCCGTCAGCACGGGGTCGTCGCTCCGCACCGTCTTGCCCTTGGCTGGCGTAATCTTCAGTTGCGGGTCAATCTGGGTGAAGAACGAGGCCACCATGTCGTGAAAGCCGTTGAACACGCTCAGCGTCACCACCATCGCCATGGAGGCCACGGCTACGCCCACCACCGAAATACCACTGATGACATTGATGGCATTGGTGGACTTGCGTGAGAAGAGGTATCTGCGAGCGATGTAGAAGGGGAAGTTCATCGTGACGGGGACTTTTACAAGATGGTGTGGAAACGGACGGCTTACTGCTTGAGCAGCTGGTCAATGCGGTCGATGTAGTCGAGCGAGTCGTCAATGAAGAAACGCAGCTCGGGGATGATGCGCAGTTGGTGGCGCACACGTGTGCCCAACTCATAGCGAATCTGACTGTTGGCCTTGTTGATGTTCTGCATGATTTCCTCGCCACGCTCACTGGGGAAGATGCTGAGGTGGGCGGTGCAGATGCCGAGGTCAGGACTGACGCGCACCTGCGTCACGCTGACCATCACGCCGTGCATACCGCGTGTCTGCTGTTGGAAAATCACGCTCAGCTCCTTCTGGAGCAGGCGTGCTATCTTGTTTTGTCGGGTTTCTTGCATAGTGTCTGTCGATGCTTTACGGATGAAACGATGGAGTGCTGTCGCGAGGTCAGCCCAGTGTGATGCTCTCCACCTCCACGGGTTCGTGGAGGAAGAGCTGTGCCGACTCCTTGAAACGCTCGGGGTTCTCGGTGGTCAGGTAGTGTACCTGTCCGCCCTTGGTGCAGCGCTGCTCAATGTCCGCGTGCCGCTCGAAATACTGCTGGAGCGACCGTGCCACATACTCCCCTTGGGAGACGATGCGCACGCCACGGGGCATGAACTTGTTGATTTTGGGCAGGAGAATCGGATAGTGGGTGCAGCCCAGGATGACGGTGTCGATGTCGGCATCGAGGCGCAGCAACTGGTCGATGCGCTTCTTCACGAAATAGTCGGCACCGGGCGAGTCCGCCTCGTTATACTCCACCAGCGGCACCCAGAACGGACACGCCACTCCCGACACCTGGATGTCGGGGAAGAACTTATGGATTTCCAGCGTATAGCTCTCACTCTTGATGGTGCCCTCCGTGGCGAAGATACCCACGTGGCGCGTCTTGGTCAGCGTGCCCACCACCTCCGCCGTGGGACGGATGATGCCCAGCACGCGGCGGTGGCTGTCCAGCTGCGGCAGGTCTTTCTGTTGGATGGTGCGTAGGGCCTTGGCCGACGCCGTGTTGCAGCCCAGGATGACCAGTTGGCAACCGCGCTCAAAGAGGTCGACGACGGCCTGCCGCGTGAACTCATAGACCACATCGAAGGAACGCGTACCGTAGGGCGCACGAGCATTGTCGCCCAGATAGAGGAAATCATACTGGGGAAGCAACTGGCGGATGCCATGTAGGATGGTCAGTCCGCCGTAGCCACTGTCGAAGATGCCTATCGGGCCGGGAGCACTGGAGAGCATGATTGGACTATTATCGCAGTGCGGCCTGTACCGCACTGGTCACGTCAACGGCCAGAACGGGGTGCGTCCAAGCCAACGGCTGGTGGTCGGTGTTGACGATGAAGACGAGGCCGCGCTCCATACCTACGTTACCCATAGCCTCGGCAATGCGCTGGCGCAGGGGAGCCTCTGCCTCGGCTCTGGCCTTCTCTAAGAGTTTCTGACTCTCTTTCTTGAAGGCGATGTTGCGGTCGAGCAACTCCTGCAACTCACTCTGTCGCTTCTGCAGGATGGACTGCGGCATTTCACGCTGTCCGTCAAGGAACTCCTCGTATTTCTGGTTGAACTCGTTCTCCGCCCGCTGCTGCTCAGCCGTGTACTGCGCTGCGAGCTGCGCCATACTGGCTTCGACGGTAGCGTATGCGGCCATGCTGTGGAGCACGGAGTCGTAGCTCATATAGCCGTAGCGCAGGGGGTTGGCCTCCGTCGTGGGGGCTGTCTGTGCGGAAACGGTCAGTGGCAAGAAAGCAAAAAGGCAAAAAGGAACAACCCGTTTTACCGCATTTCTTACCATGCTGTCAATGATCCTCTTTTTCATCATATCTGTTGTCGTTTTTCTCTTTTACACTTTTGCTTTCTTGCCTGTATTCCTCGTACCTTATTTCAGTCCGAGCTTGGCCTTCACCTGCGCCGTCACATCGGTAGACAGCGTCGTGCTGATGTAGGGCACACCACCCTGCACGTCCATGATGTAGACGAAGCCGCCGCTCTGTCCCACGGCCTTGATGGCTTCGAGCACCTTGGCGTTGATGGCCTGCAGCTTCTCGCCCTGTGCCTTGTCGAGGGCCTGGCGGTTGTCCTGGTAGCTCTGCTGGATTTTCTGGTACATCTCCTGCAGCTCCTGCTCGCGGCGCTGCTTGATGTTCTCGGGCAGGGTGGACTGCTCCTTCTCGAAGGCCTCAGCCTTCTTCTGCAACTCCTCCTGCATACTCTTCAAGTCGGCCTCATACTGCTTGGTGAGGGCTTCAATCTCGGTGCGTGCCTTGGTAAACTCCGGCATGGCCTGGATAATCTCCTGCGTGTTGAGGTGGCCGAACTTCTGTGCGAATGTTGCCAGAGGGGCAAACACCAGCAACATCAAAAATAACTTTTTCATTGGTCTGTTTGTTTATTTAGTTGTTATTGTTTCTTGCTTCCTGCGGTTCAGCGGCTGCTGCCCAGTCGCGACAACACATCGTCGGAGATGTCGATGCGCGGTGAGCCGTAGATGATGCCGGAGTCGCTGGCGCGGTCGAGCACCAACTGGTAGCCCCGCGAGTCTGCCACGTCCTGCACGGCATTGTAGACCATCTCCTGGATGGGACCTATCAGGGCGTTGCGTTTCTTGTACAGCTCCCCTTCGGGACCGAAGTATTTCTTCTTCAGCTCGGCGGCCTCGCGCTCCTTCTGCATCACGGAGTCCTGCCGTTCCTTCTTCTGTTCTTCCGAGAGGAACACCACGTCGCGCTGGTAGTTCTTGTACATGTTCTGCGCTTCCGCCTGGACGGCCTCCACCTCAGCCTGCCATTTCTTAGAAACCTGCGACAGCTGTTCGCTGGCGCGTTCATAGGCCGGAATGTTCTTTAGGATGTAGTCCATGTCCAGCAGTGCGAATTTCTGTGCACCGGCTGTCTGCGGCATCAGCACCAAGGCCACTGCCACGACGAGCACTTTGGCGGCCAGAGCCACCAACAGGGTCTTGCCCATTGTCTTACATTCTTTCTTCATATCAACCTTTCCTTTCTATTGTTTGAGGGTTAGAATTCCTGTCCGAGGATGAAGTGGAACTGGCTGCCGCCCTTCTGGTAGCTGCCGTTGTTGTAGACCTTGTCGAAGCCGTAGGCCCAGTCGATACCCATCATACCCACCATCGGGAGGAAGATGCGGACACCGAGACCGGCGGAACGCTTCATATCGAAGGGGTTGAACTTCTTGGTGTCCACCCAGGCGTTACCGCCCTCCAGGAAGCCGAGACCGTAGATGGTGGTGTTACCCAGCATGAACGGGTAGCGCAGCTCCAGCGTGAAGCGGTCGTAGGCATAGGCGTTGTAGTAGGCACTCGTACCAGCCACATAGGCAGCGGTGTTGGACACCGAACCATTCTCGTAGCCGCGCAGACCGATAGTCTCCTCGGCGTAGCCCGTAGAGTAGCCGCTCATACCGTCACCACCGACGTAGAAGGTCTCGAAGGGCGACTTCTTGTTCTTGTTGTAGGAACCCAGCAGTCCGAGTTCCACACGCGTCATCAGCACGAAACACTTCTGTCCGCTGGAGAGGGCGGTGTAGGTCTTTGACTTGAACTTCCACTTGTGGTATTCAATCCAGCGGTATTTCTCCTGCAACTCGTCCTCGTAGGTGGCGGAGTAGGCGTTGGTGGCCAGATTGGCGTAGTCCTTGTTGTCAAACAGCGACCAGGGCGGCGTGATCTGTACCGAGGCCGAGAACTCCGAACCCTGACGGGGGAAGAGCTGGTTGTCGATGGAGGTACGCGAGAGCGTCAGTCCGAGGTTGATGTTGTTGCAGTTTCCGTTGTTGATGATGAAGTAGCTCCAGTCGCGCAGCATATAGCGCGTATAGGCCAACTGCATCGACAGCTGGAAGTAGTCGTCGGGCCAGCGCAGACGCTTGCCCCATCCCAGCGACACGCCGAACATCTCGATGTACTTGTCGTCGTCGAGCATCGCCTCGTAGTTGTAGCTATAGCCGTTGTAGGAGCCGTAGCCGTACATATAACTGAGGTAGTTGGAGTAGTAGCTGTTGTTGCGGTAGCTGCTGGAGATGTCGCTCTGCTTGGAGAAGAAGGCACTGAGGCTCAGTGCATTCGGGCGCTTGCCACCCAGCCATCCCGTGCTGTAGCCCGTGGAGAGCGAGGAGTAGTAGCGGCCGTTGGTCTGCAGCGACAGCGACAGCTGCTCACCGTCACCGATGGGCATGATGCCCCGGTGCATCTTGTTTTTTCCAAACAGGTTACGCATGGAGAAGTTGTTGAGCTTGATGCCGATGCGTCCGATGACACCCGTTTGTCCCCATCCCAAGGAGAACTCCAACTGGTCGTTCGACTTCTGTTCCAGTTCCCAGTTGATGTCCACCGTGCCGTCCTCGTAGTTCGGTTTGATGTCGGGGTTGATGGTCTCGGGGTTGAAGTAGCCCATGTTACCGATTTCGCGTGCGGAACGCATCACAGCATCCCTGGAGAAGAGGTCGCCAGGCTTGGTGCGCAGTTCGCGTCGCACCACCTCCTCGTAGAGGCGGTCGTTGCCGTAGATGCGCACCGCACTGATGTGTGCCTGCTGGTTCTCGGTGATGCGCATCTCCAGGTCGATGGAGTCGCCCACGATGTTCACCTCGGTGGGGTCGAGCTGGTAGAAGATGTAGCCGTTGTTCCAGTAGTAGTTGCCGACAGCGTCATCGTCCTCCCGCAGTCGTTTCTCCATCAGCTTCTGGTTGTACACGTCGCCCTTCTTCATACCCAGCGTATTGTTGAGGAAGTCGCTGGTGAGCACGGAGTTGCCCACCCATTCGATGTTGCGGATGTAGTAGCGTTGTCCCTCGTCCACCTTCAGGTAGACGTTGACGTGCTTCTCGTCTACGTTCCACACCGAGTCTTCCAGGATGACCGCATCGCGGTAGCCCAGCTCGTTGTATTTCTCGATGAGGTTTTTCTTGTCCGTCTCGTAGCGTTCCGGGGTGAACTTCTTGGACTTGAACAGGTTCTTGAACTTGCCAGCCTCATGGATTTTGGCGAAGGCTCCGTTCTTGAAGAACGAACCCGTGATTTTCTTTCTCGCCAGTTGGCTGTTGCCTTCGATGATGATGCTGCGCACCTTCATCTTGTCTTTCTTGTCGATGTTGACATCGAGGATTACCTGGTCCTTGTTCGACAGGTCGTCGCGCTGCTGGATGTTGATTTCCGCATTCTTATAACCCTTGTCGTCGAAATAGCGTTTGGCCAGAATCTTCGCACGGTCTATCATGTTGGGCGTAATCTGGTTGCCCTTCATAATGCCCAACTTGTTCTCCAGGTCTTCGCGCTCGCTCTTCTTCACCCCGTTATAGTTGATGACACTGACGCGCGGCCGCGTGCCGAGGTGGATGCAGAGGTAGACTTTGGAACCCACGATGGAGTCGGCGGTGATGGCCACCTTCGAGAACAGTCCGTGCCGCCAGTAGCGTTTCACGGCATCCGTGATTTCCGAGCCAGGCACGCTGATGACCTGTCCGATAGAC
>CAVFBU010000043.1:0-869 GCA_963620725.1 Vescimonas coprocola | reverse complement strand
CCGACAGACAGTCCCGACAGTCCGGTCAGCACATAGTCTTCATAGCCCTCCACGCCTTTCACGGCAATACCGCCGATTTCGCACACGCGCGGTGTGCCGGTATAGGAGATTTCTGGGTTCACGAGGACATCCTGCGCCTTGCCGGCAACGGGAAGGAAGAGCAGGAGGGCAAGAAGCAGGAGTGCCTGTGCCGTGTCCGCCAACTTGCAGTTGTTGAATATATTTCTCACTTTTCTAATTGTTTCCATTGTCATTTCTCTTCGTTCTCCACCTGCGCCCCGGTCTTTCCGAAGCGGCGCTGCCGCTGCTGGTAGCTGACGATGGCCTCGTGGAGGGCTGCCTCGTCGAAGTCGGGCCAGAAGGTGTCGCAGAAGTACAGCTCGGAATAGGCAATCTGCCACAGCAGGTAGTTGCTGATGCGCAGCTCGCCACCCGTGCGTATCAGCAGTTCCGGGTCGGGCATGAAGTGGGTCTCCAGGTGCTGGTTGATGGTCGCCTCACTGATGTCGTCTACGGTCAGTCTCTCCTCCTTCACCTCGGCGGCGATGTCGCACACGGCCTTGGTGATTTCCCATTTCGAGGAATAGCTCAGTGCCACCACCATGGTCATGGCCGTATTGCCAGCCGTGTGTTCCTCCGTCTCGCTGAGCTTCTGCAGCACGGCGGCGGGCATCCTCGACATATCGCCGATGACACGGAAGCGCACGTTGTTCTTCATGAATATCTCGTCTTCGAGCGATGTGAGCACCAGCCCCATCAGGGCGGCCACCTCGTCGGCGGGACGGTTCCAGTTCTCGGTGGAGAAGGTGTATAGTGTCAGGTATTTGACTCCCAGCCGGACACACTCTGACGTGATGCGCCTCACGGCC
>CAVFBU010000042.1:0-19501 GCA_963620725.1 Vescimonas coprocola | reverse complement strand
ACCCTTTGAGACAAAATTAAAATGACCCCTGAAAGCGATTGTATTTCAAGGGCTTTTTTGTAGTTTTGTGTCACCGTCCTGACTGGCGGATTAACTCAAAACAACAGAATATAATGACAAAGCTAAGAAATTTATTGAGATGTTACGCGATGGGAATGGGAATAAGAAGCATTTCGAGTGCTTTTCATGTATCGCGCAACACCGTGCGCAAGTATGTGCGCAGGTATCAGGAAAGCGGACTGACACTGGAGCAACTGACAGCGATGTCGGAGGAGAAGCTTCAGGAGATGTTCCTTGACAACAAGAACCGCAGCCGTACGCCATCCCCCCGGATGGAGGAGCTTGAGGCCTTGATTCCGGACTATGTGAAGCGTCTGAGCCGCAAGGGCGTGACCGTCAAGTCGCTCCATGAGGAATACCTCAGGGAGCATCCCGACGGTTACCTATACTCCAACTTCAAGCGGGCGATACGGCAGCAGAAATACTATGTACGGGTAGTTGGTCACGTGGAGCATCTGGCAGGCGACCAGATGTACATCGACTATGCCGGCGACAGGCTGGAGGTCGTGGATGCCGAGACGGGCGAGGTGCGCAGCGTGGAGGTTTTCGTGGCCATCCTGCCGTGCAGCCACTACACCTACTGTGAGGCCGTGTGGTCCCAGAAGAAGGAGGATTTCATCGTGGCCTGCGAGAACGCACTCCATTTCTTCGGCGGTGCTCCGATGGCCGTCGTGCCTGACAATCTGAAAGCGGCGGTTACCCGCAGCGACCGTAACGAACCCGTCATCAATGAGGACTTTGCCGCGATGGCCGAGTACTATGACATGGCCGTGTTCCCAGCGAGGGCTCGTCATCCGAAGGACAAGGCCCTTGTGGAGAATGCGGTCAAACTGATGTACCGCTCCGTCTATGCGGACATCGAGGGGCTGGTGTTCCATGACCTTGCCTCGCTGAACGAAGCGATACGGAAGTCGCTGGAGGCGTTTAACGACCGCAGGATGAGCGGCAGGAAGGAGTCCCGCCGCGAGCTTTTCGAGGATGTGGAGAGGGACTATCTCCGCCCCCTTCCCACAGTCCGCTACCAGATGAAGTCCCGCAAGACCGTCACGGTCATGAAGAACAGCTACGTGATGCTGAACAGGCACCACTACAGCGTGCCAAAGGAGTACATCGGCAAGCGCGTGGACATCGTCTACGATGCAGACAGTCTGCAGATATACCATGGACTGAAGCTGGTCACCTCTCATATGCGCAACGACACTCCCTATGGATATACCCAAAAGGATTCGCACAAGCTGCCCGGCAGGCACGGCTCGTATGAGAAAGACCTGAATGAGGTCTATGAGCGTGCCGGGGCAATTGACAACATCCTGCTGACCTACCTCAAGGAGGTCGCAGCCGGGAAGAAGTACCTGCCGCTGGCCTTCCGTACCTGCCGTGGAATTATGTCGCTGGAGAAGAAGTACGGTCTTGCACGCCTTGTGGCGGCCTGCGCCTGTGCATCCGAAGGGCGGCTCTACGGTTATAATGAAGTGAAGGAGATACTGGAGCGTGGCGATGACGTGAACTTTATGCCGACAGATGGCAAGCCGTCAGGTGCCGTCCGTGAATACAAGCCGCAGATGCACAAGAATATACGCGGCAGGGAATACTACTCAAACTTATCAAACAACAAAAACGACAATAGCAATGGAAACAAACAGTAAGACCGCGCCAATAGCGCAGGAAAAAGACCAAAACCAGACCACGCTCGACCTGATGCGCAGAATGAGGCTCACGGGAATGGCCAACGCCTTTGAGGAGAGCCTTTCGTCCACTTATGCAGAGGCGATGACCCCAGACGGGTTTGTCTCCTGGCTGATGGCAAGGGAGTGGGACTACCGCTCATCGGCGGCCATAGACCGCCTGATACGCGGTGCTTCCTTCCGCTACAATGCCTACCCGGAGGAGATTGACTACAGCATCAACAGAGGGCTCAACCAAAACCAGATGGAGCGGCTGCTCTCGCTCGACTTTGTGCGGCAGGGACAGAACCTCTTCATTACAGGCTCCGCAGGAACGGGCAAGAGCTTCCTTGCCACGGCAATAGGCTATCATGCCTGCAAGAACGGCATCAAGACCCTGTATTCGAACGCCTCCAAGCTGCTCAGCTCGCTGAAGGTGGCCAAGGCCAAGAACACCATCGAAACAGAGCTGAAGAAGATAGAGCGATGCCAGCTGCTCATCCTTGACGATGCCTTCCTCGTGCCGCTGGATGCCAAAGAGCGTCCTATCCTGCTTGACATCATCGAAGACCGCCATGAACGGAAGACAATCGTGATGGCCTCACAACTACCAGTGGAGAACTGGTACGATGCCATCGGCGACCAGGCTGTCGCAGATGCCGTCCTTGACAGGATTGTACACTCGTCGCACCGAATCGAACTCTCAGGCGAAAGCGTCCGTAAGATGAATGCCAAGAAATAGCATGGCAAAATAAAAATGACCCCGCCAGTCAGGACTTTACAGGGGTCAAAATAAAATCGTTTTCGGGGGTCAACACCGCTTTGCCCTCGGGGGTCAAACACGCTCGTGGGACAGGTGCTCGAATCGCGAAAATGGCTCTACGAACTCAAACAACTCATCGTCGAAGCGAAGAACAAAGGCGAACCCGTATGGCTCACCATACGATGACTTACCTCCAGGTTTGCTTCAACAAGGTCACCCCCTGCTCGGTACAGATACCGCGCAGGGGTATCAGGAAGAAATGGAAGAAGAGGTCGTCTATGGAATGGGTGGCTAAGAGCTTTTCGCGGACGATGGTGTCGGTCAGCGACTCGAAGAGCAGGATGAACAGTTCGTAGTCGACATCGGGACGGAAGAAGCCCTGCTGGACACCGAGGTGCATGAAGTCGAGCACCTCCTTGCGCCTTACGGCTCGGTTCTCCCGGATGTACTGCTCCACCTTCGGATAGCGGCGCAGGTCGTCATAGAAGGCCGGACACACATCGCGCGAGGCGTTGTTGTTCTCGCGGTAGGCCTCCTGCAGGATTTCCATGACGTTGTGGCCCTGTTCGGCAAACGCCTGCAGGTGTTCGCGACACTGCCGCTCGCGCTTGCTGATGCCTTCGTAGAGCAGTGTTTCCTTATCGCCGTAGATTTCGTAGAGGGTGCGCTTGCTGATGGACAGAGCGGCAGCGATGTCGTCCATCTTCACGGCCTTGACCCCCTTGCGCCCAAAGGCAGCCATGGCCGTCTCCAGTATCTTCTCCTTCAACGAGAGGCGATAGTTCGTCAAATCCTTTGTTATTTCCTGCATAACTAACCAATTTTGTGCACAAAGTTACTAAAAAGATTAAAAAGATGGATATTTTTCGCTCATTTTTTGTACTTTTGCGCAGATTTCTGAAATAAACAACAAAAGATACTTATACGACTATGGTGAAAATCTCTAAAGAAGCCGCCCTCGAATACCACGAGGCCGGACGACCCGGAAAAATCGAAGTGAAGCCTACGAAGGCTTACCGTACACAGACTGACCTCTCGCTGGCTTACTCGCCCGGTGTGGCCTACCCCTGCCTGGAAATACAGCAAGACCCGGAGGCGGCCTACCGCTATACGGACAAGGGTAACCTCGTGGCCGTCATCTCCAACGGTACGGCGGTGCTCGGACTGGGCGACATCGGGGCTATGAGTGGTAAGCCTGTCATGGAAGGTAAGGGACTGCTGTTCAAGATATATGGTGGTATTGACGTGTTCGACATCGAGGTGGCCGAGAAGGACCCCGAGAAGTTCTGCGAGGCTGTGGAGAAGATAGCACCCACCTTCGGCGGCATCAACCTGGAGGACATCAAAGCGCCGGAGTGTTTCTACATCGAAGAGCGACTCAAGCGCACCCTCGACATCCCCGTGATGCACGACGACCAGCACGGCACGGCCATCATCTCTGCCGCCGGACTGAAGAACGCGCTGGAGGTGAACGGCAAGGACATCAAGAAGGTGAAAATCGTGGTGAACGGAGCGGGTGCTGCTGCCATCTCGTGTACCAAACTCTATATGGCCATCGGGGCACAGAAGGAGAACATCCTGATGCTGGACTCCAAGGGTGTGATTACCTCCGACCGCGAGAACCTCAACGAGCAGAAGAAGTTCTTCGCTACCGACCGCCGCGACGTGCATACGCTGGAGGAGGCCGTGAAGGGGGCTGACGTGTTCGTAGGATTGTCTAAGGGTAACGTGCTGTCAAAAGAAATGGTGAAGACGATGGCCAAAGACCCGATTATCTTCGCACTGGCCAACCCAGTGCCGGAGATTTCGTATGAGGATGCCATGGAGGCACGCCCCGACACGCTGATGTCTACGGGTCGCACGGACTATCCCAACCAAATCAACAACGTCATCGGCTTCCCCTACATCTTCCGCGGTGCGCTCGACGTACACGCCACAGCCATCAACGAGGAGATGAAGTTAGCTGCCGTACACGCCATCGCTGACCTGGCCAAGCAGCCCGTGCCGGATGTGGTCAACGATGTGTATAAGGTGAACAACCTCACGTTTGGTCGTCAGTATTTCATCCCGAAACCTGTTGACCCACGACTGATTACCGAGGTTTCTGCCGCCGTGGCCAAGGCTGCCATAGAGAGTGGTGTGGCACGGAAGACCATCACCGACTGGGACGAATACAAACACTCGCTGTCTATCCTGCTCGGACAGGAGACCAAACTCACACAGAAGCTCTACGCCACCGCCTCGGCGCATCCGCAGCGCGTCGTGTTTGCCGAAGCCATACACCCCACCATGCTGAAAGCTGCCGTACAGGCCAAGGCAGAAGGCATCTGCCACCCCATCCTGCTGGGCAACGACGAGGTGATTGCGAAGATGGCCAAGCAACTGGATCTCAACATCGAGGGACTGGAAATCATCAACCTGCGCCACCCCGACGAGCAGGAACGACGCGAACGCTACGCGCACATCCTCACGGAGAAGCGCGCACGCGACGGCTACACCTTCCAGGAGGCCAACGACAAGATGTTTGAGCGCAACTACTTCGGCATGATGATGGTGGAGACGGGGGAGGCTGATGCCTTCATTACGGGTCTCTACACCAAATACAGCAACACGGTCAAGGTGGCCAAGGAGGTCATCGGCATCCGTCCGGAGTACAAACACTTCGGTTCGATGCACATCATCAACTCGCAGAAGGGCACGCTGTACATTGCCGACACGATGGTCAACGAAGACCCGGACACGGAGACGCTCGTGGACATCGCACAGTTGGCGGCCACGAGTGTGCGCTTCTTCAACGAGACGCCTATCATCTCCATGATTTCCCACTCCAACTTCGGTAGCTCTACCTCTGACGGGGCACAGAAGGTGCGCCGCGCCGCGGAAATCATGCAGCGACAGAACCCCGACTTGGCCATCGACGGTGAGATGCAGTTGGGCTATGCGCTCGATCGCGAGCTGCGCGATGCGCAGTACCCCTTCAGCCGTCTCAATGGTAAGGACGTGAACACGCTCGTATTCCCCAACCTCACCTCGGCACGCTCCAGCTACAAGATGCTGCAGATGCTCGATGCCGACGTGGAGATTATCGGCCCGATTCAGATGGGACTCAACAAACCGATTCATTTCATCGACTTCGGTGCTAACGTGCGCGATGTGGTGAACATCGTGGCCGTGGCCTCTATCGATGCCTATGTGGAGAAGTTGAAGGGTGGCATCAACGCGGTGAAATAAGACGGGAATCGGCTGGCAATGAACAGGAAAGAACGCGAAGCGCAGCTATTGGCGCGGTTTAGGGAGCAGATGCCCCACCCGACCTCTGAGCTGCAGTTTGGCAGCACGTTCCAGTTGCTCGTGGCCGTCATGCTCAGTGCGCAGTGTACGGACAAGCGGGTCAATCAGGTCACTCCTGCCCTCTTCCGTCAGTACCCCGACGCACGCAGCATGGCGCAGGCCGACTGCGACGATGTGTATGCGTACATCCGCAGTGTTTCGTACCCCAACGCCAAGGCAGCCCACTTGGTGGCTATGGCGCGCAAGTTGACTGACGAATATAAAGGAGAAGTGCCTTCCACAATGGAGGCACTTCTTTCTCTTCCTGGTGTGGGGCGGAAAACGGCTAATGTCGTGCTCAGTGTAGCCTTCGGACAGCCTGCCATGGCTGTGGACACCCACGTGTTCCGCGTCAGCCACCGCCTCGGTCTCGTCTCTCCGTCGGCCAACACACCACGACAAGTAGAGCAGGAACTGCTACAAGTGATTCCAGCAGCCGACATTCCTACGGCTCACCACTGGCTGCTGCTCCACGGACGCTACGTCTGCACAGCACGTGCGCCACACTGCGCAGAGTGTTTCCTAAACGACCTCTGCCTTTCTTCTATAATTTTTCTGAGCTGACTCAGCCCTTCGGCTACAGCTTCCTGAGCTGACTCAGCCCTTCGGCTACAGCTTCCTAAGCTGACTCAGCCCTTCGGCTACAGCTTCCTAAGTACTACGGCAGACCGCGCTGGCAGGTAGAGTTTCAACCACTCTTTGCGGTCTTTCACGTACAGCTCATCGTAGTTGGTCTTGTGCGTCATGGAGTCGTCAGCAAAGCCGTTGCCGCCAAACTCCTTCGCATCGGTGTTCAACACCACCTCATACGACCCTGTGGGCACCAAGAAACCATAGTCGGTATAGGAACGCATCGGCGAGAAATTGAACACGAAGACCAAGTCGCCGCGCATGAAGCAGAGCACCTGGTCGCCATCGTTGTGCCAAATCTCCGTGACGGGCGTGTCTTGGAAGTTGCGCTGGCTCTTGACCACCTCTAACATGCGGCGGTCAAAGTCGCCGAGCCAATGGTAGCACAGCTCCTTGTTGTCCACCAAGTTCCACTGCCGCCGTGCGTATTTATACGACCAGCCGTTGCCCTCGCGTGGGAAGTCAATCCATTCGGGATGTCCGAACTCGTTGCCCATGAAGTTGAGGTAGCCACCATTGATGGCTCCGAGGGTCACGAGGCGTATCATCTTATGGAGGGCAATGCCCCTACGGGCAATGTCGTTCTCGTCGCCCTTCTTGAAATGCCAGTACATATCGGCATCTATCAGGCGGAAGATGATGGTCTTGTCGCCCACGAGGGCCTGGTCGTGGCTCTCGCAGTAGGAGATGGTTTTCTCGTCGGGGCGACGGTTCTTTACCTCCCAGAAGATGCTGCACACGTTGACATCCTCATCGCGCACCTCCTTGATGGTCTTAATCCAGTAGTCGGGAATGTTCATGGCCATGCGGTAGTCGAACCCATAGCCGCCGTCCTCAAAGCGTGCGGCGAGTCCGGGCATTCCCGACACCTCCTCGGCAATGGTGATGGCACGGGGGTTCACTTCGTGGATGAGTTTGTTGGCGAGCGTGAGATAACAGATGGCGTTGTCGTCCTCGTGTCCGTTGAAATAGTCGCCGTAGCCCGTAAACGCCTCTCCAAGACCATGGGAATAGTAGAGCATGGAGGTGACACCATCGAAGCGGAAGCCGTCGAAATGAAACTCTTCCAACCAGTATTTGCAGTTGGAGAGCAGGAAATGGATGACGTCATCCTTGCCGTAGTCGAAGCAGAGGGAGTCCCAAGCTGGATGCTCGTGGCGGTCGCCGGGATAGAAATACTGGTTGGGGTCGCCCGCTAAATTGCCGAGTCCCTCCACCTCGTTCTTCACCGCGTGGGAGTGTACGATGTCCATGATGACGGCGATACCCATCTTATGGGCGGTGTCTATCATCTCCTTCAACTCATCGGGTGTGCCGAAGCGGCTGGACGGGGCGAAGAACGACGAGACATGATAGCCAAACGAGCCATAGTAGGGATGCTCCTGGATGGCCATCACCTGGATGGCATTGTAGCCGTCGGCCTTGACGCGCGGCAACACCTGGTCTTGAAATTCGCGGTAGGTGCCCACCTTCTCAGCATCCTGTCCCATACCCACGTGACACTCATAGATGAGCAGCGGTGAACGGTCGGGCTTGAAGGTTTTCTTCTTGAACACATACGGATGTTCGGGATTCCACACCTGTGCCGAGAATATCTTGGTCTGTTCGTCTTGCACCACGCGCTGACACCAGGCAGGGATGCGCTCCCCTTCTCCGCCGTTCCACTTAACCTTCATCTTATAGAGGTCACCATGCTTAATGGCCTTTTCCGAGAGTTTGAGTTCCCAGTTGCCTGTTCCCTCGATGCGCTTGCACTGGTATTTCGGAGACTCCTGCCAGTTGTTGAAGTCGCCCACGAGGAAAATCTCCGTGGCATTGGGTGCCCATTCGCGGAACACCCACCCTTTGGTCAGCTTATGGAGTCCGAAATAGAGGTGGCCGGTGGCGAAGTCTGACAACGTCTTCTTGCCGTTTCGGGTCAGTTGCCCGATTTTCCAAAGGGCGTGCTCGTGTCGTCCGCGTATGGCGTCCTCGTAGGGTTCAAGCCACGAGTCATTCTTGACCAGTCCGATGTGCTTGTCGGATTGGTGTCCGATGTGCTTGTCGGCAGCTTTCGTGCCGCCTGCTGTTTTCTTCGTTGCCATAGGCTGTGTTAGGCTTTAACTTTGAAAATGGCTTTCTTTATCTCGTCCACACCGGTGATACAGGGTGCGTGGCCGTCTTGCGGAAAGAAGATGGCAAAGCAACCGGGCTGTGCCGTCACGTAGCTCTCGGCGGCAAGTCCCGGCATCTTCGTGATGTCCTTCTCCTCGTTGTATGCAGCCTCGGGCAGTGCCTCACGCGGCGTATAACCATAGGTTTCAGCTGCCGAGAGCGGAATCTGTATGTCTATCATCTTGTTGTGGGTCTCCAGAACGGCCTCATCGGGGGTCTTGCCCTTGGCGGTTTGGATGTTGACAAAGAGGTCCTTGCCCACAATCTCGTGCTTTCCGGCCTCCAGGGTGTTGAGGTCGTGCTGCTTGATAAACTCCACCACCTTCGGAAACAGGGGGTTCAGCGATTCATAGTCTTTTAGGTGTTTCAGTGTGTCAATAATCATAAGTCTTATGTTTTTAAGTGGTTACTTATTTCGTTTTATCTTTAAGTGGTTACTTATTTCGTTTTGTCTTCATCCCGTCGTCCGCGTATATAGGTGCCCTGGGCGGTGACGTTGCCGTTGGCATCCTTTTCCACAAAGCGTCCATCGCGGCGGTCGTCCACGTAGGAGCCTTCGAAGCGTTTTCCGCTCTTGTCCACCTCAATGGCAGGTCCGTGGCGTTTTCCGTTGTTAAACTGTCCCTTGAACTTGGAGCCGTCAGCGAAACGAGCCACGCCGTGACCATGGATGGTGCCGTCCTTAAACTGCCCCTCAAACACGTCACCATTCTTCATGGTTAGCTTACCTTGTCCGTTGGGCTTGTCTGCCTTCCATTCCCCTTGGTACACGTTGCCGTTTTTCCATACGAGGGTGCCCTGTCCCTGCTTGTCGCCGTTGACAAAAGCTCCCGTATATTTGTCGCCATTGGAATAGCGGAACACGCCGTTTCCTGTGCGTTCGCCCTGTACATAGTCGCCTTCGTAGAGGTCGCCGCTTTGGAATTTGTAGGCACCCTTGCCGTGTGGCGTATCTTCTTTCCACTGACCAGCATAGACGTCGCCGTTAGAGTATTTGAACACGCCTCTTCCGTCGCGCAGATTGTTGGCATAGGTGCCATCATACGATGAACCGTCCGGCCAGTGATAGACACCCTTGCCCGACTTCATATCATCCTTCCACTGGCCTTCGTACCAAGTGCCGTCGCGGAACGTATAGCGTCCCTTTCCGTTACGCTTGTCCTGCTTCCAGTGCCCGTCGTAGACATCGCCGTTGTAGTAGTACATCTTACCGTGCCCCTGCTGTTCGTCAACATACCAAAGACCCACGTATTTGTTGTTGTTCTGGAAATAAAACGTGCCACGCCCGTGCTGATGGTTCTGAAACCATTCCCCTTCGTACTTCTCACCATCGGAGAAGGTATAGGTGCCCTTGCCTTGACGTTTCCCCTTGACATAGGAACCCTCGTACCAGTCACCATTCTTATAGGTGGCGCGTCCGCGTCCATCGGGTTTTCCGGCCACCATCTCGCCTTGATATTCACCTCCGTCTGTCGTGATACAGGCTCCGACTTTTATCTTTTGCGCCATTGCTGGTAAGGAAACGGTGGCTAATGTGGGCAAAAGGAAATATTTCAGTAGTTTTATCATTGGTTGGCTATTTATGGTCATTATTCGAAACAAAGGTATGAAAAAAAATCGGTTTTATGTATTTTGTTAGCGTATATTAACGCACCATAAGGATATTTTTGTACCTTTGCACGGAAAAAACACCCAAAAACGAGATAAAGTATGAAATTCACAGCCATCATTCCGGCTCGGTTTGCCTCTACACGGTTTCCAGGCAAGCCACTGGCTCTGCTGGGCGGACGCCCGGTTATCCAACACGTGTACGAGAAGGCGGTGCAGACGCTCGGAGAGGCTTATGTGGCTACGGACGACGAGCGCATTGCACGTGTCGTGGAGGACTTCGGCGGACAGGCCGTAATGACCCGTACAGACCATAAGAGTGGCACGGATCGCATTGAGGAAGCGGCGGAGAAAATCGGTACGGATGCCGACGTAATCATCAACATCCAAGGGGATGAGCCGTTTGTTGATGCCTCACAGCTCCAAACGCTGCAGACCCTCTTCGATGACAGCGAGACACAGATAGGTACACTGGGCAAACGCTTCGATACCATGGAAGCGGCAGAGAACCCGAACTCACCGAAAATCGTGTGCGACAGACGGGGCTTCGCCTTGTATTTCAGTCGTTCGGTGATTCCGTTCGTGCGCGGACAGGAACGTGCAGCGTGGCTGGAATATTATCCTTTTCTGAAACATCTCGGCCTCTATGCCTATCGGCGTGAGGTGCTGC
The DNA here is from genome assembly GCA_963620725.1 of Vescimonas coprocola. Classification (GTDB taxonomy): domain Bacteria; phylum Bacteroidota; class Bacteroidia; order Bacteroidales; family Bacteroidaceae; genus Prevotella. The sequence continues at coordinate 8,622 of CAVFBU010000042.1, read as the reverse complement.
GTGAGGTGACCCAGCTGCCACAGTCGTCACTCGAACGGGCAGAGAGCCTCGAACAGCTGCGATGGCTCGAAAACGGCTATCGCATCCGTGTCGGACTGACCGATGTGGAGACGGTGGGGATAGACACTCCCGAAGACCTTGAACGAGCCGAACGCTTCCTTCGCGGCAAGGAAAACAAATAATAAACGACTATTATCAAGATACATAGTACGAATTTATGAAAAAACACTTGATACTGACAGTCCTCACGGGACTCCTTTCCATCTCTTCCATGACAGCAAAGACAGAAACCGTCACCCTGCGCCTTCTGGCCACGACCGACGTACACGGGGCTTTCTTCCCCTACAACTTCATCGAACGCAAACCCATGAGGGGCTCTCTTGCGCGCGTGAGTACCTATATTAATAGTCAGCGCAAGGACTTCGGCGACCGGCTCATCCTCTTGGAGAACGGTGACATCCTGCAAGGGCAACCTACGTGCTACTATACCAACTACATCAAACCCGACCTGCCCAACGTGGCGGCGGAAGTGGTCAACTATCTGAAATACGATGCGGCAACTTTCGGCAACCATGACGTGGAAACGGGACACGCCGTCTACGACAAATGGATCAAGGAGATGAACTGCCCTACCCTGGGAGCCAACATCATCGATACGAAGACGGGGCAACCTTATGTCAAACCCTACACCATCATTGAGCGCGAAGGTGTTCGCGTGGCTGTGCTGGGTATGCTGACTCCGGCCATTCCCAACTGGCTCAACGAAACGCTGTGGCAGGGACTGTCGTTTGAGGAGATGGTGGGTTCGTGCCGGAAATGGATTCAGACGATTCGCGAGAAGGAACGCCCGGATGTCATCGTGGGTCTCTTCCATAGTGGATGGGACGGCGGCATCAGTACCATGCACTACGATGAGGATGCCACGAAGAAGGTGGCGGAACAGGTGGAGGGCTTCGATGTGATATTCTTCGGTCACGACCACCACGAACGCAACGTCACCACAACAGGTGGTACGGTATGTCTCGACGCATCGTGCAATGCGCTGCGTGTGGCACAGGCCACGGTCACAGTGACCCGCAAGAAGGGCAAGACCGTCAAGGTGGAAAAGCAGGGCGAGATTGTTGATGTCTGTCCGTTAGACGTTGACGAGGCGTTTATGCAGCATTTCCAACCGCAGATAGACAGCGTGTCGGCCTTTGTCAGTCGGCGGATAGGTACGTTTCGACAGACCGTCCGCTCGCGCGATGCGTTCTTCGGGTCGGCAGGCTTCACCGACTATATCCACCGCCTGCAACTGGAACATACGGGAGCGGACATCTCGTTCAACGCACCGCTAACCTTCGACTCGGAAATCAAGGCTGGTCCCGTATACATAAGCGATATGTTCAAAATCTACCGCTATGAGAACCTGATCTACACGCTGCGGATGACGGGCCGCGAAATACGGAATATGCTGGAAATGAGCTATGACCAGTGGGTCAACACCATGCAGTCGCCTGACGACCACATCATGCTGCTGACAGACAGCTGGTCGGACAAGCAACGCATGGGCTTCAAAAACCTCACCTATAACTTCGACACGGCAGCAGGCATTGACTATGAGGTTGACGTGACTAAGCCAAACGGACAGAAGGTACGCATCCTGCGGATGTCTGACGGAAGACCTTTCGATGAGAATACATGGTACAAGGTGGCCATGAACAGCTACCGCGGCAATGGTGGCGGAGAACTGCTCACACGCGGCGCGGGCATTGATAAGAAGGACATTCCATCGCGCATCACCTATATCAGTGAGCACGACCAGCGTTACTATCTGACACAGATGATAGAACGCCAGGGAACAGTGGATGCGTTGCCGCTCAACAACTGGCGCTTCGTGCCGGAGAAATGGGTCAAACCGGCCATTGAGCGCGACCGCCGTCTCATCTTTAAGGAGGACTAAACCATGACGCAGTACTTTGTTTTCTGCAAGACAGACCTTGTGTTGGAACGGGATGGTGACACCCTGCGCATCCCCACGGAACCGCCAACGGCTCTCAAGCCCTGGACAACGGTGATGAATGTGGCAGGAGCCAAGGCATACTGCATCGACAGTCCGCTGACGAACCATCCGCGCTACGAGATGTGCGGCCTGCGGCAGAGCTACTATCACCTCTCCACCACCGACTACCTGTTGGCTGGGAAGTGTCACGAACTGCTGTACTGGAACAGCAATACGCAATTCTGCGGAGTCTGTGGCGCACCGATGCAGTTCCACACCGACATCTCCAAACGCTGTACGCAGTGCGGCAAAGAGGTCTGGCCGCTGCTCGCCACTGCCGTTATCGTCCTTGTCAGTCGGGGCGATGAGGTGCTGCTGGTTCATGCTAAGAATTTCCGGGGAGACTTTTATGGACTGGTAGCTGGCTTTGTGGAAACGGGAGAGACACTGGAGGAGGCCGTACAGCGCGAAGTCATGGAAGAGACGGGACTGCACATCAAGAACATCCGCTACTACGGTTCGCAGCCGTGGCCTTACCCCTGCGGACTGATGGTGGGATTTCTGGCCGAATACGACGGCGGAGCTATCCATCTGCAACGCTCGGAACTCTCGCGCGGAGCATGGTTCAACCGCCATCATCTGCCCCAGATACCCGAAAAACTCTCCATTGCCCGACAAATCATTGACTACTGGCTGGCAACGAAAGCCGAAGAAGACTTGAACCCATAACACCCTACGAACGATGCAAAGCAAAATCCTATTGATCTATACAGGCGGAACCATCGGTATGAACCGAAATCCGCATACGGGAGCACTGGAGCCTTTCGACTTTGAGCACCTGCTCTACAACGTGCCCGAACTCAAGCAGTTTGACACAAGAATTGACACCATACAGTTCGAGCCGCCCATCGACTCCAGTGATATGACACCGGCTCGATGGACCGAACTGAGTCACATCATCGCCGACCACTACGACCTGTACGATGGCTTTGTTATTCTCCACGGCACCGACACCATGGCCTATACCGCCTCGGCATTGTCCTATATGCTGGAAAACCTCACCAAGGCCGTCATCATCACTGGGTCACAGCTTCCTATTGGAATGTTGCGCACTGACGGCAAGGAAAACCTCATCACCTCGATAGAAATTGCTGCTGCCAAAGACCACGAAGGCCATGCCCTCGTACCCGAGGTGGGCATCTATTTCAACGGACGACTGCTGCGCGGCAATCGGACCACCAAACAAAGCGCGGAGGAGTTCAACGCCTTCGAGTCGTTCAACTATCCCCATCTGGTCGATGCCGGCATCAACATCGCCTACCACACCGAACGGATGCTCAAACCCGACTGGGACAAGCCCATGAAGCCCCACTTCCGACTGGACAACAACGTCATCATCTTCTCCCTGTTCCCCGGCATCCGGGAAGACCTCGTGCGCCACATCATTGCCACACCAAACCTAAGAAGCATCGTCATGCGCACCTTCGGCTCCGGCAACGCGCCACAGCGTCCGTGGGTCATGCAGGCATTGAAGGAAGCCACACGGCGCGGCAAGATTATCATCAACATCAGTCAGTGCATCCAAGGCGCGGTAGAGATGGGACGTTACGACACAGGATACCAGTTGCAGGAAGTCGGTGTCATCAGCGGCTACGACTCCACCGTGGAGAACGCCGTCACTAAACTGATGTTCCTGCAGGCACATTATGACGACCCGGAAACCGTCAGCCATTATATGCGGCAGAGCATACGCGGAGAAATATCCGTCTGAGACCGCACCAAAATAAGGAAAAAAGATTTTGTTTTAGATTGTGTGGGAACACAAAAGATTGTTCTAAAAAAATCTTTGGAAATGTTTTTGAATTCAAAAAAATTGTGTTACCTTTGCAACAGTTATCCTGAAAACAATCTTTTTACCTTAAAAAAAGCTAATACCTATTGAAGATTGAAGCGGTTGCCTGTGAGGGTCATCGCTTTATTTTTTTGTCCTAATGTTTGGCAGTATCAGAAAATATTAGTACCTTTGCGCCCGATTTAGTCCGTTTTGGCTCGTTCAAGCCACAACACGAGGTTGTGCGCCAGGCGGAGAAACCGTTTATAACATTAAATAATGTACGCAATTGTAGAAATTAACGGTCAACAGTTTAAGGTTGAGGAGGGCAAGAAGCTCTTCGTGAACCACATGAAAGAGGCAGAGGCCGGAAAGACTGTTGAGTTCGACAAGGTACTGCTTGTCGACAAAGAAGGTTCAGTACAGGTAGGGGCACCCACCGTAAGCGGTGCGAAAGTAGTATGCGAAGTAATCAATCCCCTGGTAAAGGGCGACAAGGTCATCGTCTTCAAGATGAAGCGCCGCAAGGACTATCGTAAGAAGAACGGTCATCGTCAGCAGTACACTCAGGTGGAAGTAAAATCAGTAATCGCTTAAACGTAGGAGGAACAAGAAATGGCACATAAGAAAGGTGTAGGTAGTTCTAAGAACGGTCGCGAGTCAGCTTCGCAGCGACTCGGCGTGAAGATTTTCGGTGGTCAGAAGGTTATTGCCGGCAACATCATTGTTCGTCAGCGCGGTTCCAAACACAACCCCGGCAACAATGTCGGTATGGGTAAGGATGACACGCTGTTCGCCCTCGTGAACGGAACGGTACAGTTCCACAAGGGCAAGCGCGACAAGAGCGTTGTCTCAGTGATTCCCGAGGCATAACGCCGAACGAGAAACAAAATACTCCAAACAAACACAGAATCCCAAATCTCGCAAGAGGTTTGGGATTTCTGCTTTTTATTTCTTAGATGGGTTCTTTACTTGTTGTAAATGGGTTCTTTCCTCGTTGTAAATAGGTTCTTTCCTCGTTGTAAATCGGTTCTTTCTTTGTGGTAAATCGGTTCTTTCCTTGTGGTAAATCGGTTCTTTCCTTGTGGTAAATCGGTTCATTTCTTGATTCGGGCATAAAACGGATGCAACGTGGAAGCGGCGACTCCCCTACCCGACAGCTTGTCCAGCTCACGCTTCGCCTTGCTACTGTCGCCGGAGAGAATCAGTACATCGACATACGAGAGTTGGTATTCCACATCGTCGGGTTTCCGTTTTATAGCCTCCTCCCAATCGTAGAGCGCAGGAGCATACTGTTTGATTTCCGTCTCGAAGGTAGCACGTGCCACATAGACCTCCGCATCCTGAGGGTGTAGCTCCACAGCGGTGTTGAGTTGGGCGAGTGCCTCGTTTCTGCGCCCCATGGACTGAAACACGAAAGCCAGTCCGAGCCGTGCCTCCTTATTGTCGGGCACCCGTGCCAGCACCCTTTCATAGTCGTTTTTTGCCAAATCATAGCGTCTGAGACGCGTGTAGGCATAGGCACGATAGAACAGCGCCGAGAGGTTGTCGGACTCGTGACGTAGGATGAGCGCATACTCATCCACCGCATATTCCCACTGCTGCAGTTCCAGATTGACGGCTGCCTTGCGCAGATGCAGGTCGGTGCTGTACGCCGAAACGGCAATCTGGCGGTTGAGTGCGTTGAGGGAGTCGCGCCACTGTCGGTTGTCCGTTTGGCAGAACAACACCGACGGACAACCGGCCAGCAGCAAGGCGAGTATCAGGCTTTTTTGATGTAGTCCACAATCCATGCCCCGACTTCTTTTGTTCCGTACGTTTCACCGCCTTCCACCTGTATCTCCGGCGTGCGTACATGGGCATCAAGTGAGGCGTTGACCGCCTCGCGTACCAGTGCGCCCTCGCGGTTGAGTCCGAAGTGTTCAAGCAGCATGGCAGCCGAGAGAATCTCCGCCAGTGGGTTGGCCAGATTCTTTCCTGCTGCCTGCGGCCATGATCCGTGTACTGGTTCGAAGAGCGGTGTGTGTTCACCGAGCGACGCAGAAGGCTGCAAGCCCATTGAACCGGTGATGCAGCTGGTCTCATCCGTCAGGATGTCGCCGAAGGTATTCTCCGTCACCACCACATCGAAGAAACGCGGTTCGGTCAATACACGCATCGAGGCATTGTCAATGAACATATAGTCGGTCTGTACGTCGGGATATTGCGGTTCCATCTCCTTGGCAATCTGCCTCCACAGGCGCGAGCTGGCCAGTACGTTGGCCTTATCCACCACGGTGAGGTGCTTCTTGCGCTTCTGTGCCGTTTCAAAAGCCACCTTGAGGATGCGCTCTATCTCTGGTCGCGTATAGATGTCTGTGTCGTAAGCCTTGTCGTTGTCCTGGTATTTCTCTCCGAAATACATACCGCCCGTCAGTTCGCGGATGACGACAAAGTCGGCCCCCTTCAACAATTCGTCCTTCAGCGGACTCTTGTGGAGCAGACAGTCGAAGGTGGCTACAGGCCGTACGTTGGCAAAGAGACCCAGCTTCTTGCGCATGGCGAGCAGTCCCTGTTCCGGGCGCACCTTGGCCGTTGGGTCGTTATCAAAGCGCAGGTCACCGACAGCGGCGAAGAGCACTGCGTCCGCCTCCATACATACCGCGTGCGTCTCGTCCGGATACGGGTTTCCCACCGCATCAATGGCGTGCGCTCCGCAGAGGGCTTCCTTGTATGTGAACTGGTGTCCAAACTTGTCGGCAACGGCCTCCATGACGGCCACGCCTTGTTTCATGATTTCCGGTCCGATACCGTCACCGGGCAATACTGCAATTTTCAGTTTCATCGTGTTATTCTGTCTTTTGTTGTTCGTTTTCTATGATGTTCAGCATTTTGAATGTCGCCTTGATGGCCGCTTCCGTCTGGTCGGCATCCAGGCCATGCGTGCGCAGCAGTCCGTGTCCGTGGTGCCAGCTGATGACGGTCTGCACCAGGGCATCCGTGCGTCCGCCGGGCGGAATGGTCACGGCATAGTTGGCCAGCAACGGGAACGTCCTGTTGAGGTATTTCTTATAGATGTAGCGTAGGGCCTTTACGAAGGCGTCATACTGTCCGTCACCCGTTGCACCAGCCTCATACTGCTTACCGTTAATCTCCACCCTGACATTGGCACCGGGCTTCAGTCCGTAGGCCGTTGACACGACGTAGCTCACCAGCTTTACCTTGTCCTCCGGGGTGTCGTGCTTTAACACGTCCGATACAATATACGGCAGGTCTTCCTGCGTGACGAGTTCTTTCCTGTCGCCCAGTTCCGTGATGCGTTGTGTCACGCGCCGCGTCTGCTCGGGAGTAAGTTCCAGTCCCAGTTCCTCCAGGTTCTTGGCAATGTTGGCCCTGCCACTATTCTTTCCCAACGCATACTCGCGCTTGCGTCCGAACCGTTCCGGCACGAGGTCGTTGTAGTAGAGCTTGTCTTTCGAGTCGCCGTCTGCATGGACTCCGGCCACCTGCGTGAATACGTTCTCCCCGACGATAGGCTGGTTGGGTGCCACGGCGATGCCACTATAGCCCTCCACCAGCCGGCTGATGTCGTTGAGCTGTTCCTCGTTGATGCTGGTCTTGGCGTGGAAATGGTCTTTAAGGATAGCCTGCACGCTCGCCATCGGTGCATTGCCGCATCGTTCTCCCAGTCCATTGACCGTGACGTGCAGTCCCTTTGCTCCGCTCAGCACGGCAGCCAACGAATTGGACACCGCCAGGTCGTAGTCGTTGTGTGCATGGAAATCGAAATGGCAGTCCGGCCAGCGTTTTAACATCTTTCGGAAATACTCAATGACCTGCAACGGGTTCATCACCCCGAGCGTGTCGGGCAGCATGAAGCGTCGGATACCCGTCTGACAGAGCGCATCCATCATATGGTAGACATACTCCGGCGTGTCTTTCATGCCATTTGACCAGTCTTCCAGATAGAGATTGACCGCAATGCCCTTCTTCAAGGCATAGTCAGCTGTTTTCTGTATATCGTCAATGTGCTCATCCGGTGTCTTGTGCAACTGTTGCGTACAATGCTTGAGCGAGCCTTTTGCCAGCAGGTTGATGACCTTACCGCCACATTCCGCTATCCAGTCAACAGAGAGGCCTCCGTCCACGAATCCGAGCACCTCTACCCGTTCCAGCATACCGATGTTGCGTGCATACCGGCAAATCATGGTCACCGCCTCCTTCTCGCCCTCCGACACCCTGGCCGAAGCCACCTCGATGCGATCCACATTGACCCCGTTCAGCAACATCCTCGCTATCATGAGCTTCTCGTGCGGCACGAACGAGACTCCATTGGTCTGTTCGCCGTCGCGCAGCGTCGAGTCCATGATTTCGATGTAGGGAAACTGGTGTGGCGTGGCGTTTATGCGTTCCGCTGTTCCCATTGCTCAATCTTATCCTTGTTCTGAAGCAGGAAGTCGATGTCGTCCAGTCCGTTGACGAGACAGTGTTTCTTGTATCCGTTGATCTCGAAGTGCTCCTGCCGTCCCGTGGCCTTGTTGGTGACGGTCTGTGCAGGCAGGTTCACCTCCACCTCCGTTTTCGCATCTTTCTTGATGCTGTCGAAGAGTTCGGACAAGAAGTCCTCGCTGACGACAACAGGCAACACAAAGTTGTTGAGTTCGTTGTTCTTGTGGATGTCAGCAAAGAAGGAGCTGATGACCACGCGGAAACCGTATCCTGCAATGGCCCAGGCGGCATGTTCCCGGCTGGAACCCGAACCGAAGTTCTTTCCGGCCACGAGGATACATCCGCCATAGACGGGGTTGTTGAGCACAAAGTCCTTGTTGGG
>CAVFBU010000041.1:0-20132 GCA_963620725.1 Vescimonas coprocola | reverse complement strand
CTTCTTGAAAAACCTTAATGTGACGTTGTGACGTTGTGACGTTGTGACGTTTTGCGCAGATTCCCCAGTCTTCAGTTCTTTTAACACAATAAAGGGCACGACATTTTTTCGTTTCCCAAAAAATTCGTAACTTTGCAGAGAAAAGAACAACGACACTATGTTTGAGAACCTAAGCGAGAGACTTGAACGCTCGTTCAAGATACTGAAAGGTGAGGGAAAAATCACCGAAATCAATGTGGCTGAGACCCTCAAGGACGTGAGGCGCGCCTTGTTGGATGCCGACGTGAACTATAAGGTGGCCAAGAACTTCACGGACACGGTGAAGCAGAAGGCACTGGGCATGAACGTGCTGACGGCGGTGAAGCCGGGGCAGTTGATGGTCAAAATCGTACACGACGAGCTGGCCGAGCTGATGGGTGGACAGGCCGTGGAGCTGGCGTTGGAGAGCCGTCCTGCCGTCATCCTGATGTCGGGCTTGCAAGGCTCGGGTAAGACGACATTCAGTGGCAAACTGGCCAATATGCTGAAAAACAAGCAGCACAAGAGTCCGCTGCTCGTGGCCTGCGACGTCTACCGCCCTGCCGCCATCCAGCAGTTGCACGTGGTGGGTGAAGGCATCGGAGTGCCCGTCTACTCCGAACCGGGCAACACCGCCGTGGTGGACATCGCGCAACACGCCATCCGCGAAGCCAAAGCCAAGAACTACAACGTCGTCATCATCGACACCGCAGGTCGCCTGGCCGTGGACGAGGAGATGATGCACGAGATTGCCACACTGAAAGAGGCCGTCAAACCCGACGAGACCCTCTTCGTCGTGGATGCCATGACGGGACAGGATGCCGTGAACACGGCCAAGGAGTTCAACGACCGACTGGACTTCGACGGCGTGGTGCTGACGAAGCTTGATGGTGACACGCGAGGCGGTGCAGCCCTCTCCATCCGCACCGTGGTCAGCAAGCCCATCAAGTTCGTGGGTACGGGTGAGAAGATGGAAGCCATTGACGTGTTCCACCCCGAGCGCATGGCTGACCGCATCCTCGGTATGGGTGACATCGTGTCACTCGTGGAGCGCGCCCAGGAGCAGTTTGACGAGCAGCAAGCACGCGAGTTAGAGAAGAAAATCCGCAAGAACAAGTTCGACTTCAACGACTTCATGGGGCAAATCCAGCAGATTAAGAAGATGGGTAACATCAAGGACCTGGCAGGCATGATACCCGGTGTGGGCAAGGCTATCAAGGACATCGACATCGACGACAACGCCTTCAAGGGCATCGAAGCCATCATCCAGTCGATGACCCCCAAAGAACGCGCCAACCCCGACCTCATCAACCAAAGTCGCAGACAGCGCATCGCCAAGGGCAGCGGTACGAAGATAGAGGAGGTGAACCGGCTGCTCAAGCAGTTCGACCAGACGCGCAAGGTGATGAAGATGATGACGGGCGGAGGCGGCTCGAAGATGATGCAGATGGCCAACGCGATGCGGCACATGAGACACTAAAATACCATAACATAGAGATGCAACTGATAGACGGCAAAGCAACCGCAGCGGCCATCAAGGCCGAGATAGCGGAGGAAGTGAAGGACATCGTGGGCCGAGGCGGCAAACAACCCCACCTGGCAGCGGTGTTGGTGGGTCACGACGGAGGCTCAGAGACCTACGTGAAGAACAAGGTGCTGGCCTGCGAAGCCTGCGGTTTCAAGTCCACGCTGATACGCTACGAGGACGACGTGACGGAAGAGGAACTCCTCGGCTGCGTGGAGCGGCTGAACAAGGATGCGGACGTGGACGGCTTCATCGTACAGTTGCCCCTTCCCCGACACATCGACGAGCAGAAAATCATCGAAGCCATCGACTACCGTAAGGACGTAGACGGCTTCCATCCTGTCAACGTGGGGCGCATGGCCATCGGACTCCCCTGCTTCATCTCCGCCACACCATTGGGCATCCTCACCCTCCTTGGTCGCTACAACATCCAAACCAGTGGCAAGAAATGCGTCATCTTAGGGCGCAGCAACATTGTAGGGAAACCTATGGCGCAGCTCATGATGCAGAAGCAATATGGGGACGCTACGGTGACGGTGTGCCACTCGCACTCGGAGCACCTCAAGGACGAGTGTCGCCAGGCCGACATCATCATCGCAGCCATCGGACGACCCGACTTCGTCACGGCAGATATGGTGAAGCCCGGAGCAGTCATCATCGACGTAGGAACGACACGTGTGCCCGATGCCTCCAGAAAGAGTGGCTTCCGCCTCAATGGCGATGTGAAGTTTGATGAGGTTGCCCCGAAGTGTGCCTTCATCACACCCGTGCCTGGCGGTGTAGGGCCGATGACCATCTGCTCGCTGATGAAGAACACCCTGGCCGCTGGTAAGAAGGAATACTATAAGTAGAGGGCTGCGAAGGATTATTATAAGTAAAACAAGACTATGACCGCCCAGGACTACTACGAGCAGGGCAACACCTATCGTCGCCAAGGCAACTGGCAGGCCGCCATCAACAGCTATCTGCAGGCCATGGAACTCGACCCCGACAGTCCTGCTGCCGAAGCCAAGAAGATGTTGGACGACATACTGAACTACTATCATAAAGACGCGTATAACCCATAAAACAACAACGAATTATGGCAAAGATAAAAGGAGCAATAGTGGTCGACACAGACCGCTGCAAGGGATGCGTACTGTGCGTCAGTGCCTGTCCGCAGGGGGTCATCGTGCCAGCCCATCGAGTCAACGTACACGGCTATCCCTATGTGGAGCCGGCAGAGACGGACAAGTGTACGGGGTGTACCTCGTGTGCCGTTGTTTGTCCAGACGGCTGCATCACGGTCTACCGTAAAAAAATGGAGGAATAGAACTATGGCAGAACAGGAAGTAACACTCATGAAAGGCAACGAGGCACTGGCCCACGCTGCCATACGATGCGGTGCGGACGGATATTTCGGATACCCCATCACGCCGCAGAGTGAAGTCATCGAGACGCTGGCGGAGTTGAAGCCTTGGGAAACCACGGGTATGGTGGTTCTGCAGGCGGAGAGCGAAGTGGCGTCCATCAACATGATCTACGGCGGAGCAGCCGCAGGAAAACGCGTGCTCACCTCGTCGTCGTCGCCCGGTATCGCACTGATGCAGGAGGGCATTACCTACATGGCCGGAGCTGAACTGCCGGGACTCTTCATCAATGTGCAGCGCGGCGGTCCTGGACTGGGTACGATACAACCCTCGCAGGGCGACTATTTCCAGGCCACACGGGGCGGCGGCAACGGTGACTACAACACCATCGTGCTGGCACCGGCCAGCGTACAGGAGATGGCCGACTTCGTGGACTTGGCCTTCACGCTGGCTTTCAAATACCGCAATCCGGCCATGATACTGGCCGACGGGGTCATCGGACAGATGATGGAGAAGGTGGTGTTGCCGCCCATCAAGCCTCGCCGCACGGAAGAGGAGGTCATCAAGGAGTGTCCTTGGGCCACCACCGGGCGCACCAAGGGGCGCAAGCCGAACATCATCACCTCGCTCGAACTCAAGCCGGAAGCCATGGAACAGCGTAACCTGCACCTGCAGGAGAAATACAAAACCATCCGGGAAAAGGAGGTGCGCTACGAGAGCATCCAGTGTGACGACGCGGACTTCATCGTGGTGGCCTTCGGCAGTGCAGCACGACTGACGCAGAAAGCCATGGAGATGGCACGCGAGGAGGGTCTCAAGGTAGGTCTGTTGCGCCCCATCACGCTGTGGCCGTTCCCCTCGGAGGCCATCGCACAGGTGGCCAAGGGCAAGAAGGGCGTGCTCGTCGTGGAAATCAACGCCGGACAGATGGTGCAGGACGTGCGCCTGGCGGTCAACGGAAGCATCGCCGTCAGCCACTTTGGACGCTTGGGAGGTATCGTTCCCGAGCCGGAAGAAATCGTTGAAGCAATAAAGAAGATGAGGTAAACACTATGGAGAACGAAATCATCAAACCGGAAAACTTAGTATATCAGAAGCCAACCCTGATGAACGACAACCACATGCACTACTGCCCGGGTTGCTCGCACGGGGTGGTGCATAAGTTGGTGGCTGAGGTCATCGAGGAAATGGGAATGGCGGAGAAGACCATCGGGGTGTCTCCCGTGGGCTGTGCCGTATTCGCCTATAACTACCTGGACATCGACTGGCAGGAGGCGGCTCACGGACGTGCTCCTGCGGTGGCTACGGCAGTGAAGCGTCTGTGGCCAGACCGCCTCGTGTTCACCTATCAGGGCGACGGCGACTTGGCGTGCATCGGCACCTGCGAGACGATTCATGCGCTGAACCGTGGGGAGCATATCGCCATCATCTTCATCAACAATGCCATCTATGGTATGACGGGTGGTCAGATGGCTCCCACCACACTGATGGGTATGAAGACCTCTACCTGTCCCTACGGACGGCAGGCTGACCTTCACGGCTATCCCCTCCACATCACGGAGATTGCATCGACACTGGAGGGCACTTGCTACGTGACGCGACAGAGTGTGCAGAACGTGGCCGCTATACGCAGTGCGAAGAAAGCCATCCGCAAGGCCTTCGAAGCCTCAATGGCCGGCAAGGGTAGTAGTCTCGTGGAGATTGTCTCCACCTGCAACAGCGGTTGGAAAATGTCACCGAAGGCAGCCAACGAATGGATGGAGGAACATATGTTCAAATACTATCCGAAGGGCGACCTCAAGGACACCACGGGACTTTAGTCAATCAATAAACACAGGACTTTAGTCAATCAACAGAACAGAAAGGAACAAGGCAATGAAAAAGGAAATCATCATATCTGGTTTCGGGGGTCAAGGGGTGCTCTCCATGGGTAAAATCTTGGCGTACTCGGGACTGATGGACAATAAGGAAGTGACGTGGATGCCGGCCTACGGACCTGAACAACGGGGTGGTACGGCCAATGTTACGGTCATCGTGAGTGACGAACGTATCAGCTCACCGATATTGAGTCGTTTTGACGTGGCCATCGTACTGAACCAACCCTCGCTGGATAAGTTTGAGAGCAGGGTGAAGCCGGGCGGTCTCTTGATTTACGACGGCTTCGGCATCGTCAATCCTCCCACGCGCAAGGACATCCAGGTGTATCGGGTGGACGCGATGGACAAGGCGGCGGAGATGAAGAACGCGAAGGTGTTCAACATGATTGTGTTAGGGGCTTTGTTAGGTGTCTGCCCGGTGGTGAGCACGGACGGACTGAACAAGGCTCTCTACAAGTCGCTGCCGGAACGTCACCACGCCATGATTCCCCTCAATATGCAGGCCGTAGAGGAGGGTATGAAGATGATTACTGCTAAAGAATAATCGCAAGGTGGTCATCGCTAAAGGATAATCGCAAAAGGATAATCGCTAAAGAATAATCGCAAGGTATGGAAAGATATTTTCGACTGAACAGAAGGGTACTGGGCATTGCAGTGCTACTACTCACGGCTTCTTCGCTCACAGCTCAGCGGCAGTCTCGTCCGTTGGCAGTAGCTGAAAAGGATGCTGCGCCTCGGATTTTCGTGTATTCACCGGGAGAAAGAGACGGCCTTCATGTGGCCTTCCTCAACGAAGAAAACCGTTGGGAGCACCTCGGACAGCTGTGTTCTTCGGACTACTCGCGCTGGGGCTCGGAGAAGCGGATGTACAATCCCTTCGTCTTGCGTGCCAAGGACGGCACCTGGAGGGCGGTGTGGGCTGTCAACGACTATGCACCATGCTTTGCAGCTGCCTACAGCGACGACCTGATGACGTGGCGACCACAGGACTATCCGAAGCTCTCGGTGAAGGGGGTGGCCAAGCCGGTCATCAGTCAAAGGGCAGATGGCTCGTTTGACCTCTTCTTGCAGTCCAAGCAGGGCGTGCTGCGCGTTGAAGCATCGGCTGATTTCAGACATTTCAAGGAGGCTTCCGCTGGAAACGCCAACGGGACATGGCAGCCGGACACGGCGACCATAGACGGGAAACGCATGGAGGGCAATCGGTTTGAGGTCTCGAAGGCGTATCTCGACCAGTTGCAGACGCACTTCAAGCGGTTGGCCGACGATGCGAAGAAGAGTCAGGAGACGATGCGAGACGATGCTGAACGCTTCAAGACACTGCCTGCCGTCGTAAAGGCTTCGCTCCGCGTGGATGCTGCAAAGAGCAAGGCGATTTCGGACAAACTGGTGGGTATCTTCTTCGAGGACATCAGCTATGCAGCCGACGGTGGATTGTATGCGGAATTGGTGCAGAACCGCGATTTCGAATACACGCCTGCAGACCACAGCGGATGGGGTGCTGCAACGGCTTGGAAGGGTAGCGCACCGCTTACCATCGCCACAGACGAGCCGCTCAGTGCCAACAATCCGCACTATGTGGTCATCGCTGCCGACACACTATACAACGAGGGCTGGGACGGCATCTTCGACCGTGGTGCGCAGTATGATTGCTCGCTCTATGCGCGGTTGACGGAGGGCGGAAGTCAGTCGTTGACGGTGGCTTTGGTGAGTGAGGAGGGTTTCGTGATGGCGGAAGGAAAGTTGAAGGTGGCTGGCAACGGCTGGCAACGCTACACCTTGTCGCTCAACACGGCCAACAAGAAACGTATCAAACAATACGGTGACAAGACGGTGAAGTGCCAACTGATGTTGGTGGGCAAGAAGGACACGAAGGTGGCTCTCGACATGATTTCTCTCTTTCCGCACGACACCTTCAAGGGACATGGGTTACGAAAGGATTTGGCACAGGTGATTGCTGACCTGCAACCGAAGTTTGTGAGGTTTCCTGGCGGTTGTATGAGTCACGGCGACGGCATCGGAAATATCTACCACTGGAACCACACCATAGGCCCGTGGCAGGATCGTGTGCCGGACAAGAACATCTGGAACTACCATCAGACGCGCGGACTCGGCTTCTACGAGTATTTCCAGTTCTGTGAGGACATCGGTGCGGAGCCGTTGCCGGTACTTGCAGCTGGTGTACCTTGCCAAAATTCGGGTGCTAACGCCGAGGGATATGGCGGTCAGCAGGGTGGTATTCCGATGGAACAGATGCCGGCCTATTGCCAGGAAATCCTCGACATGATAGAATGGGCCAATGGCGACCCGGCTACGAGCAAATGGGCTAAGATGCGTGCTGAGGCGGGTCATCCGGCTCCGTTCAACCTAAAATATATAGGTATCGGCAATGAAGACCTCATCTCTACGGACTTTGAGGAACGTTGTCTGATGATTTGTGAGGCCATCAAGAAGAAATACCCGGAGATGATGGTCTGCGGTACAGTGGGTCCGTTCCACAGTCCCTCGTCTGACTACATCGAGGGTTGGAAGTTTGCAAAGGCTCACGCGGATGTTTTCGACATGGTGGATGAGCATTACTATGAGTCGACGGGGTGGTTTATGAGTCATCAGGACTACTACGACAACTACGACCCTAAGGGTCCGAAGGTGTATCTCGGCGAGTGGGCCTCTCGCACCCGTACGATGGAGTCTGCACTGGTGGAGGCGATGCATCTGTGTCACATTGAGCGCAACGCGGATGTGGTGACGATGACGAGTTATGCGCCGCTGTTGTGTAACGACAAACACCAAAACTGGAATCCCGACCTCATCTATTTCAACAATACCGACATCACGCTCACTCCGAGCTACTACACGCAGCAGTTGTTCTCCGTCAACGATGGTGAACGCTATGTGGAGTCGCAGCTGCTTGTGGACAAGACGTTGCAGCATCGTGTGGCCGTGAGTGTGGTGAAGAACGACAAGCAGGAAACGGTGCTGAAACTCGTGAACGCACTGCCTGCTACTGTCTCGCTGGAGGTGGCAGGACTGACACTCAACGGCAGTGAGGTGCAGGGCTTCTATGGACAGCCCACGGACAAGACGGCCAAGCATTTCGATGGCACGGTAAGCACAACCATCAACGGCAACACCATCACACTGCCGCCTTATTCGGTGAGTGCGGTCATCATCAAGTGAGTGCAATCATCATCAAGTGAGTGCGGTCATCATCAAGTGAGTTCCAACGTTACCACACCACCATAGGGAACAGGGTGCTGCCAAACTTCCTGCGGTGAGTAGCGTTTCGCATAAACCATAGCAGCACCGATTACCCCGGCATGGGCAAAAACAACCACGCAACGGTGGCCACAGACCTTCAATTCGTCAAGGAATGTGGCCACTCGTTTGCATTGCATCGGGAAGCTCTCACCGTGGGGTGTAGGCAGGTGCAGATAGTCGTCGTACCATTGTTGCAGGTACGGGTCGCGAATGTCGTCGTAGCGTTGCATCTCCCAGTCACCCATATTCATCTCCATCAGCCGCCGGTCTGCTGTCGCATCGGCAAAGCCGCAATAGGTTGCCAACAGCCGTGCCCGGGTGAGGGGAGAGGTGAAGACAGCATCGGGGCGGCCTGTTTCCAACAACGCATCCAGCGTGGCTTTCGTCTGCGCTGCTTCCTGTTCGAAGGTGTCGGCCACGCCGACATCGGTTTGTCCGTAGCAGGTGCCTGGTGGCACATGGACACTGGTGTGTCTGACCAAAATGAGTTTCATGGAAAGAAAAGAATTGGGTTCTTTTTCAGGCAGGAGCAAAAACTACAAAGCCTCATCGTCTGGCCGTTGTATAGCTGGACGCGAGACTTTGGGCAGGTGTTTCTTCTTGCGGAGGAAGGCCGCTTTGCGTGCCTCATACTCCTCGTAGTGTTTCTCTAAGAAGTTGTCGGCCATGGTGCGGCTTACTCGTTCTTGCTGTAGATGACCGTGATATGGAGCGGTGCGTGAGCGTTTTCGCTACCTCCCACCAGTCGGATGCTGGTCAGCGACATCTCGTTGTTGATGCCCGTGATGGTGGTCGTCGTCGTGTAGTACGAGGAGGTCGAAGTCGTCACCGTCTTAACCGGCACGAGCACCACTTTGTTCCAGTTCGGATGGGTGGCTGTGTAGTCGCTGCCGCCCGTCTTCTTTTTCTGATAGAGGTGGTTGACGAGGTTGGAGATGTTGCTGAACGTATAGGTGTTCTTCGTACTGCTGTATGTGGCCAGATAGGACGTTTTGTTGTCGGCCACGTCCAGGTTCTCGAAGAAGGCGTTGAGACTGTCCTTCTCCACCATCAACAGCTGTGTAGGCTCTTGCAGCAGGTCGTCGCTGAGGGTGCTCTTGGCGTTCATCCTGTTGAACACAATCTTGGCCGAGGTGAGCGTGTCGTTCTCGTGGTTGAGTTTGATGTCGTCAATGGGCAGTGTCACTTCGGTGAAGATGCCAGCAGGGGTCTTCAAGTAGGTGCAACTGTTGTCAGCAGCCAGCCGAGCCACGGTCTTCTTGTCGTTGGTGATGCAGGTGGTTTGGAGCACCTCTTCCGTACCCGTGAAGGTCTTGCTGCCCACGTAGGTGGTGTCGTTTTCCTTTCCTCGGAAATAAACGGTCAGTTGCGTGCGTGCCACCTCGCTCATCAGTCCCAGTCCGTCGGTAATCTTGAAGTAGAAGCCTGGGCACACCTTATGGATGAAGTTATAGGAGTTCTTGAAATACTCAGGGTGAGCGTAGAACATCCGCATGAGGTACGTGCCGTAGTTGTTGTACGTATGGCCGTCCTTGTCCGTATATTCCTTGTTGAGTGGGATGTTGATGTACTGGTAGTACGTCCCGGACTGCTGCAGGTTGCGCACGCTGTCGCTCAGTTGGAGGTTGGCAATGGAGAACATCTTGTTCTCGCGCAGTCCGTCCTCGCGGATGTAACCCTTCGCGATGGGGTCGAAATTGGTATAGTAAGTCTTTCCTTCCTCTACGGGAGTGCCCAGTTCAAGCACCGACAGCTTCATAGCAGCCAGCGAGTCGCCCTGCCAGCTGTTTATCACGATGTTGAGTGCGCACGAGTCGGCCACGACCTCATTGTCCAACAGACTGATGACGCTGTCCTTGGGTGGGAAGATGTCGCTGCTTTCGTTCTCCAACAGGGTGAACTGGGTCATATAGTCGCTGGTGATGTACGAACCCGTCTCGGGGTCTTTAATGCGGCCAATGTAGCTGTATTCGCTGCGTGAGATGACGGAGTCAACGACCAGTGAGCGTGAGTCCACCTGGAAGGAGTCCGTTGATATGGAGAATAGGTCTGCGCTGTTGCTGATGCTATTGCCAATCCCTACTGTATCTTCATCGCAAGAGTAGATGGCCAGCAGCGGGAGGGCAAGGGCTGCCAATAGTGTTTTCTTTGTCATTGAAGTAACGATTGTCTTGATGGTATCCTTGATGTATCTTTTTTACCTTTGCGACAGGACTTATTCGAGTTTCGCATAGAAGTCCTCGTAAGCCTGTCCGAAATCGGTGCCGGGGTAGGCAAGGGTCGGAATGCCCTGCTCGGCAGCATAGTCCATCCAACTGGACTCCGTGTCCTGGTGGGCTGCAATGACTCCATCGCTGTAGTCAATGGCCAGTTTGGCCAGTTCGGCAGCGTCAAACACGTCCTTGTATTTCGTAAGTGTGTCTGCCGTGATGTCGCGGAACTCCAGGCATTTCTTGAAGTTCGGTGCCAGGTCGCTGGTCATGTGGTTGGGAAACAGCGAGGTGACCACCTTGGTGTCGGCAAACGACGGCTCATCGCAGTATGCTTTCTTGATGAACAAGGGCACTACCGCTCCCATCCAACCTTGGATGTGGATGATGTCGGGCACCCAGCGCAGCTTCTTGACCGTCTCCAGTACGCCGCGTGCAAAGAATACGGCGCGCTCTCCATTGTCAGCAAAGTCCACACCATGCTCGTCCTTATCCATCTGACGACGGGTGAAATAGTCATCGTTGTCGATGAAATAAACCTGGACGCGGGTCTGCGCGATGGTGGCCACCTTGATGATGAGTGGGTGGTCGGTGTCGTCGATGATGATGTTCATGCCCGAGAGACGGATGACCTCGTGCAGCTGTCCGCGCCGTTCGTTGATGGCACCCCATTTGGGCATAAACGTGCGAATCTCGTGGCCGTTCTCCTGTATGGCCTGAGGTAGGGCTTTTCCCATGAAGGAAAGCTCGTTTTCTTCCACGTAAGGAACTATCTCCTGGTTGATGAACAATATCTTCTTTGCCATATCCGTTTGTGTTTACCCTTGCAAAGTTACGAATTTTTTTCCGAAAATGGCTCGTGGAAAGCGATAATTTAAGTTTTTTGCATCTTCTTTTGGCATATTTTCACCATTTTCCTTTCCTTATCTGGTAAAAACAAAGGGAGGGCATCTGAAAAAGACACCCTCCTTTGTTGTTGGAGTGTATAGGACTACTCGATAACCACGAGCACGTCGTCCTCCATCACGCTCTGGCCGGGCTGTACGCAAACGGCAGTGACCTTTCCGGCCTTCTCCGCCTCGATGTTGTTGGCCATCTTCATGGCTTCCAGCACCAGTACCACGTCGCCGGGCTGTACCTCGTCGCCCACATTGACGCGAATCTCCGTGACGACACCAGGCAGCGGAGCCTTCAGTGCACTATCGGCATTGACGTTGCCCGACGGAGCAGCGGCAGGTGCAGCCGCAGGCTTTGCAGCAACGGGCTTCACCACAGGCTTCTCGGCCTCGGGTTCCGCCTCCATCTCCACCTGGTATTCTTCGCCGTTCACGCAGACGGTAGCCACGTTCTCGGCCACGTCACCGATGGTCACTTCATACTTCTTTCCGTTGATGGTGTATTTATACGCTTTTTTCATTACACTTGCTGTTTATGGATGTTCGGTCATCGTCAGGGCATATCCATTCCATTGGGTCTGCTTGTCGTCAATCGTGATGACACCCGACTCCTTGTCGTGGACGTTGTTGCCCTTGAACTCATGGATAGCCATCGCAATGGCTGCATAAACTTCGTTTTTCATAAATCAGTATATTACATCGGGATGTTGCCGTGCTTCTTGGCAGGCAGTGCATCGCGCTTGGTGGCCAGCTGTGCTAAGCCACGGCAGATGCGGAAGCGCGTGTTGCGCGGCTCGATGACATCATCGATATAGCCGTATTTGGCAGCCTGATAGGGATTGGCAAACAATTCGTTGTACTCCTCCTCCTTCTCGGCGATGAAGGTCTTGACATCCTCGCCAGCTTCCTTCTTGGCCTTGGCCTCCTTGGCGTACAGCACAGCGGCAGCACCGCTGGCACCCATCACGGCAATCTCTGCCGAGGGCCATGCGTAGTTGAGGTCGGTGTGCAACTGCTTCGAACCCATCACGATATGGGAACCGCCGTACGACTTACGCAGTGTGACGGTAATCTTGGGCACGGTAGCCTCTCCGTAGGCGTAGAGCAGCTGGGCACCATGCAGAATCACGGCGTTGTACTCCTGGCCTGTTCCCGGCAGGAAGCCCGGCACGTCGACGAGCGACACGATGGGGATGTTGAAGGCATCGCAGAAGCGCACGAAGCGTGCACCCTTACGCGAGGCATTGACATCCAACACACCGGCGTAGCACGAGGGCTGGTTGGCCACGATGCCGACACTCTCACCGTTGAAGCGAGCAAAGCCCACGATGATGTTCTTGGCAAACTTGGGCTGCACCTCAAAGAACTCACCATTGTCCACGATGGCACCGATGACCTTATACATATCGTATGCCTCGTTGGGGTTCTCCGGGATGATTTCGTTGAGCGTGTCCTCCAGACGGTCGATGGGGTCGTCGCACGCTTTGCGCGGAGCCTGCTCCATGTTGTTGGAGGGGATGTAGCTCAGCAGCGTCTTCAGCATCTGGATGGCCTCCTCCTCGGTCTTAGCCGTGAAGTGGGTCACACCACTCTTGGAGGCGTGTACACTGGCACCGCCGAGGTGCTCCTGGTCGATGTCCTCGCCCGTCACGGTCTTCACCACCTTCGGTCCGGTGAGGAACATATACGAGGTGCCTTCCATCATCAGTGTGAAGTCGGTGAGCGCAGGCGAGTAGACAGCACCGCCGGCACACGGGCCGAAGATACCCGAAATCTGTGGGATGACACCCGATGCGAGGATGTTGCGCTCGAAGATTTCCGCATAGCCTGCCAGGGCGTTGATGCCTTCCTGAATACGTGCACCACCCGAGTCGTTGATGCCAATCAGCGGAGCACCCATCTTCATAGCCATATCCATCACCTTGCAGATCTTCTGACTCATGGTCTCGGAGAGCGAGCCAGCGTGTACGGTGAAGTCCTGTGCGAAGACGAACACCAGACGGCCATCGATGGTGCCGCTTCCGGCTACCACGCCGTCGCCGAGGAACTGCTTCTTCTCCATACCGAAGTTGTGGCAGCGGTGTTCCTTGAACATATCATACTCTTCGAACGAGCCTTTGTCGAGCAGCATCTCGATGCGCTCGCGAGCGGTATATTTTCCTTTGTCGTGTTGCTTCTGGATGGCTTTCTCGCCACCACCGAGGCGCGCCAGCTCACGTTTCTCGATGAGCTGCTTGATTTTTTCTAACTGTTTGGACATAGTTGTATCAGTGATTCTTTTGATTTCGTTGAACGGGAGGGGTTAGTGTTCGCAAAGCTCGGTGAGGATGCCTGCGGTGGATTTGGGGTGCAGGAAGGCGATGCTGAGGTTCTCTGCGCCCTTGCGCGGAGCCTGGTCAATCAGTCGTACACCCTTTTCGCTGACCTCTGCCAGTGCGTTGGCCACGCCGTCCTCCACGCAGAAGGCCACGTGGTGTACGCCCTTGTTGCCCTTGTCGAGCCATTTCTGTATCGTGCTCTCGGGCGACGTCGGTTCCAGCAGTTCGAGTTTCACCTCGCCACACTTCAAGAAGGCCGTCTTCACCTTTTGGTCTTCCACGGTCTCTACGGCGTAACACTTGAGTCCCAGCACGTTTTCAAAGTACGGGAGGCTCTCTTCGATGCTCTGGACAGCAATGCCCAGATGCTCAATGTGCGAAATTTTCATATTGTTTTAAATTAATGGTTCAATATTTGCGGTGCAAAGGTACGAATAAAAAGTCAATGGAAGGGAAAAACCGGTATGAATTAACACTAATTATACCAGTTCCACCTTGTTGATGTCCTGTTCCTTCTCGCAGTAGTGGCAGGTCAGCGTGCCGTTGCTGACGTGGAACCACGTGGCCATCGGCTCGTTGTTGGTGATGCACTTCGGATTGTTGCATTTCACGATGCCCTTGATTTCCTCGGGGGTGCACACAGTCTTCTTCTCCACCACCTCGTAGTCGCGTATGATGTTCAGCACGATGTTCGGGGCGACCACCGAGAGGCGCGATATTTCCTCGTTGGA
Organism: Vescimonas coprocola; assembly: GCA_963620725.1. GTDB lineage: Bacteria > Bacteroidota > Bacteroidia > Bacteroidales > Bacteroidaceae > Prevotella. The sequence goes on along the minus strand of CAVFBU010000041.1, from coordinate 5,947 downwards.
AAACCATTTGTTCTCGATTTTGATGATGCCCTTCTTGCCGAGCTTCCTCGACTTGTAGTTGTAGCCGATGGTGACAGTGGAGTCCAACTTGTCGAGTTGCAGCAGCTGTGCCACCTGGTAGGTTTTCTCCGAGGGGATATGGTCTATTACGGTGCCGTTCTCAATGGCGGCCACCAGTCTTTCGTTCTTGTTCATGGGATGATGGTTTTGTCGTTTTTCACTTGTTCCAGGCTGATGCCGAGCACGTCGCAGAAGATGGCCTCGCGGGCGAAGAGTCCGTTGCCGGCCTGCTGGATGTAGTAGGCGTGGGGGTTGTCGTCCACATCGTAGGCTATCTCGTTGACACGCGGCAGCGGATGCAGGATTTTCATGTTGGGCTTGGCCAGCTTCAGCATATCGTCGTTGAGGATGTAGACGTTCTTGACGCGCTCGTACTCCATGAGGTCTGAGAAGCGTTCCTTCTGCACGCGTGTCATGTAGAGGATGTCTGCATCGGCGATGACCTTGTCGTTGAAGGCCGTGTGCTCTTGGTAGCTGATGCCGTGTTCCTCGCAGTAGATTTTGTATTCCTTCGGCATGGCCAGCTCCTTGGGGGCCACGAAGTGGAAGGTGGGGTTGAAGTGGCGCATGGCCATGATGAGCGAGTGGACGGTGCGCCCGTATTTCAGGTCGCCCACCAGGTAGATGTTCAGATTGTCGAGCGTGCCCTGCGTCTTGTAGATGCTGTAGAGGTCGAGCATACACTGCGAGGGGTGCTGGTGTGCGCCGTCGCCGGCGTTGACGATGGGCACCTGCGTCACCTCTGCCGCATACTGCGCCGCACCCTCGATGTAGTGGCGCATCACGATGACGTCGGCATAGTTGGCCACCATGGAGATGGTGTCCTTCAGTGTCTCGCCCTTCGTGCCACTGGTAATCTTCGGGTCGGCAAAGCCGATGACGCGTGCACCGAGGCGGTTGGCGGCGGTCTCGAAGCTGAGGCGCGTGCGTGTGGAGGGTTCGAAGAAGAGGGTTGCCACTACCTTGCCCTTGAGCAGCTCGCGGTTGGGATGGCGTTCAAACTCCTGAGCCATCTCTATCATGTAGAGGATTTTCTCCCGCGTGAGGTCGGCAATAGTCACGAAATCATGCTTGTCCATAGGTTTAGTTGTTTTATTTTGATGCAAAGTTAACGCTATTTTCCGAGATAACGGCAGTTTGCGGTGGATTTATTTTGTGTTTTTCCCAAATTGGACTAACTTTGCAGGGCAAAACGCAAATTACTTACACATTACACTTCCATGAAACAGACAAAGATTGTTGCAAGCATCAGTGACCGCCGATGCAGTCAGGATTTCATCCGCCAGCTCTTCGATGCTGGTGTGAACGTGGTGCGCATGAACACCGCTCATGCCTCGGAGGACGGCCTGCGCGAGATTATCCGCAATACGCGTGCCGTGAGCCGCCACATCGGACTGCTCATCGATACGAAGGGTCCCGAGGTGCGCACCACAGGCTGTGCCGCCCCCATCGACTACAAGACGGGCGACGTGGTGAAGATATTTGGTCGTCCGGAGATGGACACGGAACACGACATCGTCAACCTCTCTTATATCGATTTCGCCAACGATGTGCAGAAGGGCGACCACATCCTCTTCGACGATGGTGCACTGGATATGGTGGTGCTCGACATCAATGGCCCTGCCGTCATCGCCCAGGTGCAGAACGATGGTCAGTTGGGTAGCCATAAGAGTGTCAATGTGCCCGGTCGCCACATCGACTTGCCTGCCCTGACCGACAAAGACCGCCGCAACATTCAGTTGGCCATTGACGAGGACATCGACTTCATCGCCCACAGCTTCGTGCGTTCTGCTGCCGATGTGCAGGCCGTGCAGGACATCCTCGATGCCCACCACTCCGACATCCAGATTATCTCGAAGATAGAAAACCAGGAAGGTGTGGATAATATCGACGAGATTATTGATGCCAGCTATGGTATCATGATTGCGCGTGGCGACCTTGGCATTGAGATTCCCATCCAGCGCATCCCCGGCATCCAGCGACAGATTATCCGCAAGTGCGTGCAGAAGCGCAAGCCCGTCATCGTGGCCACGCAGATGCTGCACACGATGATTAGTAATCCGCGTCCCACGCGTGCCGAGGTGACCGACATTGCCAATGCCATCTACTACCGCACCGACGCGCTGATGCTCAGTGGCGAGACGGCCAGCGGAAAATATCCCGTTGAGGCCGTGCGCACCATGGCGGCCATTGCCGAGCAGGCCGAGTGCGACAAGTTGCGCGAGAACGACATCGAGGTGCCGCTGTCGCCGGACTGCGACATCCGGGAGTTCATGGCGCACAGTGCCATCGAGGCCACCGAGCGGTTGGGGGTCAAGGGTATTGTCATCGACTCCGTCAGCGGTCAGACGGCGCGCGACCTGGCGGCCTTCCGCGGTCCGAACCCCGTTCTTGCCGTCTGCTACAACGAGAAGCTCCAGCGGTTGCTCAACCTCTCCTATGGTGTCATCCCCGTGTTCCAGAAAGACCATATTTCCAAGCAGCGACTGTTCCAGGCGGCTGTCCGTATGTTGCGGCAGAAGGGCTACCTCCAGCCGGACGACAAGATTGCTTATCTTTCGGGAAACATCAGCGATGGCGGTGGCACGAAATTTCTGGAAATCAACACCGTTAGCGAGGTGGCCAAGTTCCACCTCTCGTAAGTCACAGGCGGAGCACTGCAGCACGCCTTTGTTTTCAGTGGAGCACGCTCGTTGGTGGCGTGCTCTCTTTCTTTTCAGTGGAGCGTGCAGGCGAGTGCGAGGTAGAAGGCCAGTTCCGTGATGAGGAACGTGGCTCCGCAGCAGTCGCCCGTATAGCCGTGCAGGCGGCGGTTCATCAGCAGGTAGAGCAGATAGAACACCACGCAGGGCACGACGATGAGTGTCTCTACCGCACCGGCGGTCAGCACGCCCTCTCTCACCATCCAGTAGCCGCAGATGCCCACGGGCAGCAGTCCCGTGGCGGCCAGCCGCAGCCCGGCCTTCATGCCGTAGCGCGCATACACCGTCTTGGCCTTCGCCTCCTCTTCTTTCCGGGCGTAGGGCAGGAACTGGATGAGCTGTGCGCTGACCATCTTGCAGAACGGGTCGCCGGCCATGATGGCCAGGGCGGCCAGTGTGCTGCTGTACTGCCCGATGGTATAGAGCGTGGCGCAGAGCAGTGCCGTGTGGACCACCAGTCCCAGCACGCCGAACGTCCCGATGTGTGGGTCTTTCATGATGGCGAGGGTGTGGTTGCGGTCGCGCCCGCCGCCGAAGCCATCGAGGAAGTCGGCCAGCCCGTCTTCGTGGAGTGCTCCCGTGGCGGCGATGCGTGCAGCGACGGCCAACAGGGCGGCAACGGCTGTTCCGATATACAGGTCTGCCACATAGAACGTCAGTGCCGCAATGCCTCCCGTCAACCATCCTGCCAGTGGCCAGTATTCCACCACGTGGCGGTAGCAGTCCTTCGGGGGCTGGTGCAGTCGCCAGAAGGGCAGTCGGGTGAAGAAGATCAGGGCGGCCAGCGGTGTCTCCCACCATTTTGTCGGGTTGATGCTTATTTCCATCGTATCGTGTGTGTGTTTGTTTCTCGGTCAGAAATATTTCGTGATGTGTGCCGTGTCGAACGTGTTCATCTCCTGCATCATCCGCACACTGCTCTCTAAGATGCCGAAGGCGCACAAGGCTCCCGTCCCTTCGCCCAGTCGCAGTCCGAGGCTGAGCAGTGGTCGAGCACCCATGCGGTCGAGCAGCAGGCGGTGGCCGCTCTCGTCACCGCAGTGGCCGAACACCATATAGGACTGTGCCTCGGGGTAGAGCCTACAGGCAGCCAGTGCGCAGGCCGTCATGATGAACCCGTCCACCAAGATGATAAGGTGCTGCTCGGCGGCGCGCAGCATGGCTCCCACGGCAGCCACCATCTCGAAGCCTCCGAAGTGGCGCACCACCTCCCAGGTGTCGTCGCGCCTGCCGCCCCCGGCCTCATAGCGTCGTATGGCTTCGCGGAGCACGTCGCGCTTGTGGCGGATGCCGTCCGTGTCCAGTCCTGCTCCGGCACCGATGCAGTCGTCCAGCGGCACCCCCGTCAACAGACTCATCCACACGCTGCTGGGCGATGTGTTTGCAATGCCCATCTCGCCGATGGCCACCACCTGGCAGCCCTCCTCGCGGCAGTCGTCCACCATCCCGATGCCCACCTCCAGTGCCTGCTGCATCTCCTCGCGACTCATGGCCGCCTCGTGCAGGAAGTTGCGCGTGCCCCGGGCCACCTTGCGGTGGATGATGCCCGCCACGTGCGAGAGGTCGTAGTCCACGCCCACGTCCACAATCTTCAGGTCGAAGCCGTACTGCCGGCAGAACATATTGACCCCGCCACCGCCACGGGTGAAGTTTACCATCTGTTGCCAGGTCACCTCGCGCGGCGACACACTGACACCCTCGCGCTCAATGCCGTGGTCGCCGCCGAACAGCAGGTGGCACGGGTGGTGCAGGGTGGGCGTGAGCGTCCGCTCCGCCAGACACACCTGCAGGGCCAGCTCCTCCAATCGCCCCAGTGAACCCTTGGGCTTGTTGAGGTGGTCTATCTTCGCCTGGACGGCTGTCCGCAGCGACTCATCGGGTGGTGTAATATTAAATCGTATCATTTTATCTTCACTGCTATTCCGCTGACCATCAGCAGGACCTCGTCGGCCTTGGCGGCCACATACTGGTTGAGCCAGCCCAACAGGTCGGTGAACCGGCGCTGCACGGCGTTGGCACTAACGCCGCCGCTCCCTATCTCGTTGGTCACGAAGATGAAGGTGGCCTCCTGCCTGGTCAGCCGGTCAAACTCCTCTTTCAAGGCCGCAAGCACCATGTCCACGTCCTGCTCGGCACTGAAGTAGTTCGTGGCCCACAGCGTCAGGCAGTCCACCAGTACCACGCGTCCCGTGAGGTCGTGGCGACTCAGTGTGCGCTCCTCCTCGATGGTGGTCCACTGCGGTCCGCGCCGCAGTTGGTGGCGGCTGATGCGTTCGCGGAACTCGTCGTCCCAGACGTGTGCCGTAGCCACGTACACCGGCCTGTCGCTCAGCGACAGTGCCAGCTCCTCGGCCTTCGTGCTCTTTCCCGAGCGTTGTCCGCCCGTAACCAGTATAATCCTACTCATGTCCTGACAAAGGTACTTTCGTTTCCGACCTAACACCTTACTTTTATATCCATAGCTCTATTTTTTGGGGGTCTCGGGAAAATTAATCGATTTTCCTAGGAAAAACGATCGATTTTCCTGGGAAAATTAATCGATGCCCAATTGGGACGGTAAATTCATTCAGTCGAGTGAGAAGGTTTCCACGGAATGTGCGTTCGCCGATGCGGAATGGCCGTTCCGTGTCACGAAACGGAGCTTTTCCACAAGCCGTGCAGGTTGCAATACTCCCGGGCCACGACATCCTTGGCGGCAGCTTCGGTCAGGAAAACGGCCTCTGGCTTTTCGCCGGGCTTCAGTTCGTGGCGCAGCACGTCAGTGGGGGTCAGCAACTCTATCCACTGGATGTAATGTTCCGGCAGCATCGGATGCTCCACACTGCCCACACTCACCCGATAGCCGCCCTCGACCGACTCTATCACAGGCACGTGTTTCTCCTTGGCTCCATCGGTCGTGTTCTCCTTCATGAGTTTCATGGGTTGGCCGCAGCAGCTGAGCACAGCCCCCGGATTTACCACTTCCACCACGTTGCCGCAAACCGCGCAACGGTAGATTTCCCTATTCTTTGTCATAAGCGTTCCTCCACTAATGTTTACGGGGCAAAGGTAGCAAAAAATAACAAGAGAACAAAGAAATTTGGAGAGAATTGTGGCGCAGGGGAGATTTTCCGTGGATAGCCCCCTTCCTCTTACAACAAGAAGCCTTCATAGTTGTCCTGGGTCACCACCTTGAAGTCTACGTC
>CAVFBU010000040.1:0-20880 GCA_963620725.1 Vescimonas coprocola | reverse complement strand
AGGGAATGAAGAAAGGTTTGAAGAAAGGCTTAAAGAAAGGTCGCGCGGAAGGTCGCGCGGAAGGTCGCGCGGAAGGTCGCGCGGAAGGACTGAAGAAAGGTCGCGCAGAAGGTGAGAACCGAAAAGCTCTTGAGATAGCCCGAAACCTGCTTTCCCTGAAAATGCCCCTTGAAGCCATTGTGCAGACCACTGGACTAACGGCCGAGGAGATCCAGTCGCTGACGTAAACCGCTGCGACCTCGTGGTTCAATGAATGAATGAACGCACGCTTCCCTGCCCGGCAAACCTATGGCTCCAGGCAGGGAAGCGGCTATTAAAGAGAAAACTGCTATTCCACCTTCTCCTTCAGCGTCTCTTTCCAACGGGCATAGGCGGCAAGGTATTCCGAGCGGTGAGCCTCATCGGGTTCGATGACCTGGAGCTTGTCAAGTGTGGCAAACGCCTCGTCGTGATTCTTGTAGATGCCGGCACCGATGCCTGCGCCCTTGGCAGCACCAACCGACCCATCGGTGTCGTACAGCTCTATCGTGCCACCACTCACACCGGCCAGTGTGTCGCGGAACAAGGGACTGAGGAACATATTGGCCTTGCCAGCGTGAATCTTACGGATGTCCATACCCATCTGCTGCATGATTTCCATACCATAGCAGAAAGAGAAGACGATGCCCTCCTGCGCGGCGCGAACGAGGTGGGCGCGGTCGTGTTTGTTGAAGTTGAGTCCGTGGATGGAGCATCCGATTTCCTGGTTCTCCAGCACACGTTCCGCACCGTTGCCAAAGGGAATGACCGTCACACCCTCGCTGCCGATGGGCACGGAACTGGCGAAATCGTTCATCTCAGCGTAGCCCATGTCCGGGATGATGTTGCGGCGAACCCAGGCGTTCAGGATGCCTGTGCCGTTGATGCACAGCAGCACGCCCAGACGGGTCTGCTCGGCACTGTGGTTGACGTGTGCGAAGGTGTTCACACGGCTCAGCTTGTCGTAGTTGACACTGCCGAGCACGCCATAGACCACACCCGACGTTCCGGCCGTGGAGGCAATCTCACCGGGATTGAACACGTTGAGCGACAGCGCGTTGTTGGGCTGGTCGCCAGCGCGGTAGGTGATGGGAGTACCCGCCTTCAACCCCGTCTCTGCAGCAGCTTCGGCAGACACCTCACTCTGGATGCCGAAGGTCGGCACGATGTCGCTAATCAGCGACTTGTCGAAGCCATAATACTGGAGGAGGAAATCGGCAACGCTGCCGTTCTTGAAGTCCCAGAACATCCCCTCACTCAGTCCGCTGACGGTAGTGTTGGGAACGCCCGACAGTCGCATGGCGATATAGTCGCCGGGCAACATCACCTTATAAATGCGCGCGTAAAGCTCCGGCTCGTTTTCCTTCACCCACGCCAGTTTGGCGGCGGTAAAGTTGCCAGGCGAGTTCAGCAGATGGCCCAGACACTGCTCTGCACCGAGGTTGCGGAACGCCTTCTCTCCGTAGGGTACGGCACGCGAGTCGCACCATATAATGGAGGGGCGCAGGGGCTGCAACGCCTTGTCCACACACACCAGGCCGTGCATCTGGTAGGAGATACCGATGGCCTTGATGTCCTCGCCCTTCACCTGGGCCTCGTCCATGATTTTCTTCAGACTCAACTTGGCATTTTCCCACCACATCTGCGGTTCCTGCTCGGCCCATCCGGCCTTGACGGCCATGATGGGAGCCTCCCGTTCAGGATAAAAAGCCGTGGCCGCACACTTTCCTGTGTCGGCATTTACCAACGACGCCTTGACAGACGAGCTGCCCACGTCGAAACCCAATAGATACCTGCTTGACATAATACAATAGTTAATAATATTTGTTTGTTATAATCGGTTTCTGTCTACAAAGGTCTCTATTTTTTTTCAGAAAACCATCATTTTTCCCGTTTTTTTCACTTCCGATAGCGTTTCAAGCACGGAAAAGCAGCCGAAGATTTGGGAAAACGGGAAAGATGGCGTATATTTGCAGTACCAATAACTGACTGACAGCCCAGTGATGATACGGATTGACGCGCCCTTCCTCCCTGTGGCCATCGCGCTGATGGCCGGTATTGTCGGCGGCGAATGGCTGGAAGGAAAGGTCATTGTAGTGGCTGTCGCCCTAATAGTCGTGCTCACCGCAACCCTGTTTCTCCGCCACCATCCTCGCTGGCAGACCGCCACCATCCTGGTGGGTACCCTGTTGCTGGGTCTCCTCCTGCGCATCCACCACGACAGCCGAGCGAGCGTCCAGTGGCCCGATGGCCCTGCGGTATGGGAAGCCGTCGTTGTGGACGAACCGATAGAGAAGGCTCGCACCATGACCATTGATGTGTTGCTGACCGACTCCCGGCGGAAGGTGCGCTGCCACATCGTCAAGAGCGACGACAGCCGGGCAATAACGGTGGGGGACGTACTGCTGCTGACAACGCGCATCCACGACATTCAGAACTTCCCAGCCCAGTCCGGCTCCACCCACTCCTTCGACTACCGCCGCTTCATGGCCAGTCGGGGATTCACAGGCACAGCTTATGTCCGCCACGGTGACTGGAACTGGAAGACCGTCAGTCTCGGCAACCTCTCGCGCACGGAACGCCTGCGACTGCACTTCATGGTCTACCGCCACGCCCTGCTTGACCACATCCGGCAGTGGCATCTTGACCCAGCCACGGAAGGTGTGGTGAAGGCTATGACGCTCGGCGACCGATCCGTGCTCGCTCCAGAGGTGCGCGCCACCTACACCCAGACTGGTGTGTCCCACATCCTCGCCCTCAGCGGTATGCACCTGGCCATCATCTACTTCATCATCAACCTGCTGATGAGTTGGCGACGCACCGAACTCCTGTCGCAGGCCGTCATCGTGGCCACACTGTGGGCTTATGCCCTGTTAGTGGGCTTGTCGCCCAGCGTGACGCGTTCGGCCTTCATGATTTCCGTCTATGCCCTGCTCTCCGTGGGCTACCGCGACTCCGCCTCCATCAACACGCTGTCCCTCACCGCCATCGTCATGTTACTGGTCAATCCGCTGTCGCTCTATGATGTCAGTTTCCAACTGTCGTATGCCGCCGTGTGCGCCATCCTGTTGGGCAACGCCCTGCTGCGGAATGTCCGTCTCGACCCGTGGCTCCAGTCCCACCGGGCGGCAAAATGGTTTTGGGGCATCACCATCATCTCGCTGGAAGCGCAGATAGGCACTGCCCCACTCGCCGCCTGCCATTTCGGTGTGTTCAACCCCTGCGCCCTGCTGGCCAACTACTTCGTCATCCCCATGGCCACGCTGACCATCTACCTCACCCTGCTGGCACTGGCCACGAGCTGGTGGACGGGACTGTCGACCGTGTGTGCCGTCGTGCTCTCCTTTGTCGTCCAGGCCATGAACGCCCTGCTCCAGCAGGTCAGCACCCTCCCCTACAGCCACCTCGAATTCGAGCCTTTGAGCACGCGGCAGACCCTGTTCATCTATCTTCTGCTCGGATTCTGCATATTTTTACTTATAAAATTTCTTAAATTGCGCGTTGTTATCAAATAAATGTGTACTTTTGTATCTCGTAAAACAACAAACAAATTAACTAAAACCAACAAATTCATTATGACAAGCAACAACATCCCCCAAGTCAAGCTCGGCATCGTGGCCGTCAGCCGTGACTGTTTCCCCATTGCGCTGTCTACCCAGCGTCGTGAGAACATCGTGAAAGCCTACAAAGGCGACATCTTCAACTGTCCCACCACGGTAGAGAACGAACAAGATATGCTCAAAGCCCTTGAGGCTGTCAAGACCGCTGGCTGCAACGCCTTGGTCGTGTTCCTCGGCAACTTCGGTCCGGAGACTCCCGAGACCTTGATTGCTAAGCACTTTGACGGTCCTTGTATGTTTGTGGCTGCAGCAGAGGGCGACGGCGACATGATCAACGGTCGCGGTGATGCTTACTGCGGTATGCTCAACTGCTCCTACAACCTCGGGATGCGCCACTTGAAGGGCTACATCCCCGAGTACCCCGTAGGCACGGCAGAGGAAGTGGCCAAGATGATAGCCGACTTCGTACCCGTGGCACGCACCATCATCGGTCTGAAGGGTTTGAAGATTATCACCTTCGGTCCCCGTCCGCAGGACTTCTTCGCCTGCAACGCCCCCATCAAGGGTCTCTACGAGCTGGGCGTGGAAATTGAGGAGAACTCCGAACTCGACCTGCTCGTGTCTTATAAGGAGCACGAGAACGACCCGCGCATTGACAGCGTCTGCGAGGACATGGCCAAGGAGATGGGCGAAGGCCGCTACTATGCCGACCTGAGCCGCCGCATGGCACAGTTTGAGTTGACCCTGCTCGACTGGGCAGAGAACCACAAGGGCTCGCGCAAGTATGTGGCCTTTGCTGATAAGTGCTGGCCAGCCTTCCCCAGCCAGTTCGGTTTCGAGCCTTGCTACGTCAACAGCCGCCTGGCCAGCCGTGGCATTCCCGTGGCCTGCGAGGTCGACATCTATGGTGCGCTCTCCGAGTACATCGGTATGTGCGCTTCAGACGACACCGTGACCCTGCTCGACATCAACAACTCCGTGCCTCAGTACATCTACGACGAGGACATCGTGAAGAAATACGACTATAAGTTGACCGACACCTTCATGGGCTTCCACTGCGGCAACACGCCCCAGTGCAAGATGTGCGCCAACCGCGCCATCAAGTTCCAGCTCATCCAGAACCGTCTGTTGGAGAATGGTGGCACACCCGACTTCACACGCGGCACCCTGGAAGGCGACATCGCCGCCAGCCCCATCACCTTCTACCGCCTGCAGTGCGACTCCGAGGGCAACCTCCGCAGCTACATCGCCGAGGGTGAGGTGCTCGACGTTCCCACACGCTCGTTCGGTGGCATTGGCATCTTCGGCATCCGCGAGATGGGTCGCTTCTATCGCCACGTCCTCATTCAGAAGGGCTATCCCCACCACGGAGCAGTGGCCTTCGACCACGTCGGCAAGACGCTCTTCGAGGTATTCAAGTATCTCGGCGTGAAGGACATCGCCTACAACCAGCCCAAGTCCCTGCCCTATCCCACCGAGAATCCCTGGGCATAAATACACCGATTCATCATTTTCCTCATTTTAATAGTCAGGACGGCTACCTCCCCTCGTGGGAAAGGTAGCCGCCTTTTTTATTTGCCATCCGTCACAGCCGGAAACGTCCGAGGCAATAGTCCTCCGTCGACACCTCCACATAGCCGCCCTTGCTCCGCACGAAGTCTATCAGCCGACTGAAGATGGCGTTCTGGCTGAGCAGTGCTGGATTGCCCACCAAGACGAGGTTTAGCCGCGCCCGCGTCATAGCTACGTTGAGCTTGCGGTCAATCAGTACGCCGTCCTCCTCAAAGACATTGTTGGTCAGAAACCGGAGCTGGTACGGTTGGTGCACCGTGAAGCCATAGATGATACAGTCGCGCTGACTACCCTGATAGCGTTCCACGGTGTCGATGGTAATCCCGTGCAACACGGGAATGTCGTACTGGTCAATGGCGTGGCGCACCGTCGCAATCTGATTGCGGTAGGGCACGATGACCCCCACGGTCGTATCGGGGTTGAAGGTCTTTCCTGCCATCTGATACACCTGCAGCACCGTGGCGGCAATCATCTCCGCCTCAATGCCGTTGGTCTTGGCCGACGGCGACAGCAGCGGACGCGGTGCAGCGACAAAGGCGATGCGATGCGTGGCCAACAGCCGAGCAATACCATGTTGACTTTCCGTCTGCTGGTGCGGCAGCAACTGATGATCCAGTGGTACTACGTCGAGCCGTCCGCCATAGAAAGCCCAGTTGGAAAACTCGGCAATGTCGCGGTGCATACGTCCTTGGCGCGTCAACATATAGACAAAACGAGGGTCGTAGCCCTCGGTGGTCTTGAAATGCGCCAACAGCCGCTCAAACAGCGAGCGGCGGCAGTCGGTGAGTCCGATGTCATTCAGCAACGGTTCTCTGACCGCTGATTCGTCCTGCGACTGTTGCACGACGGCAGGCAACTGCTTATGGTCGCCTATCAGAACACAGCGTGCGATGGCCTCCCGACTGCCACAATGGGCACTGAGCAACCCGATCAGGTGCGGTTCAAGAATCTGCGAAGCCTCATCGACAATGGCCAGTGAGAACTGTTTGAGGGCGAAGATAGCCATGTGGGCATTCAAGGCCGCCGTCGTTCCGCAGAACACTCGCGTACCCTCTATCAGCCTTTTGACGGCATTGCCTGCCCCTTGCTCCGCCTTCACCCTGTTGCAGAGCAGATGGCCACGATACGCCTCGGCGCAGGAGAGTTCCGCACCGATGCGGATGAAGTCAAACGAGGCATCCTCCCGTTGCAGCTCCACCAGTTTACTGCAAATCTCGTCCACCGCGCGGTTGGTGTACGACAGCAACAGCACATTGGTGTCTGACTCTAACAGTTCCTCCCGAAGCAGGTTGACCAGTCCATAGGAGGTCTTCCCCGTGCCCGGCGGTCCGATAATCAGGAAGAGGTCACGTGCCTGCTTGGCTCGCAGCGTCAGCGTGTCGAAGTCGCCGTAGCTACCCTTCAACACCCGAGAAGCATCCACCTCCGGGGCGCGCTGCAGGAGCAGTAGTTCGCGCCGCTGCCGCGTGGCCGACAGGAAACTGTGCATACTGCCGTACAGGGCGTTGGACGACGACTCGAACATATCGTGTTCTATAGCCCACAGGCAATCCCGGTACCGTTCAAAGGTACCTTCACTCTGTGCAAAGCGCAGCCGGACGACAATGCTGTTCTCGTTCATGTCTTCGATACTGGCACGGATGAGCATCTGCCGACAGGCATCAGGCACCTGACCCTTTCGGTAGGGGTAGAGGATAACAATGTCGCCGGTGCGGAAATTGGTGGTGTCCGCTGCGACGGTGTCTTCAAACCTCAGCGTCACACGACCGATGCCCTTCCCGTTCCGCTCCAACCGCTCCAACTGGAGTCCGTCGTAGATGTTGCCTGCTGCCTTCTTGTCGTCGAGGGTAGCGTGCCAGATGGTGGCGAAGCCCGAGTCCTCCTTCTCGCGGTTGCCCACCTTGGCCAGTAGGGTCTCGTTGGCGATGAAGCGCATGAAGCGCAGGTAATAGGCTCGCTCCAGCGGCGTGGCGCGTTGGATGGGGTCAAGGAGGGAAGCCAGTTCCGGCCGCGTGTAGTTTTCCCACAGTCGTCCTGCGGCCTGCTTGCCGTTCAGACTGTCGGGGGTGAGGTGCGCAAGGATGTCCATCCCCTCCTTAGCATACCGAATTTCCGACCATGCAATCCTGTTGCGCACCCGGATGGCGCGCAACAGCAGGTCGGGACGTTGGGCTACTAACAGCAGTCCCTTCGCGTATCTGGAATAGAGCAGTATTAAGTGGCGCAGTTGTTCGGCGTACCTATTGAACTGATACTGGAAGAGGGCGCGGTAGAGGACAATCTGCACGGCGTGGCTCTCGCGGACGCGCGGCACATCGGGGTCGTAGCCCGGTGTGTTATAACCCACAAACTCCCCCTTGCCCGATTTCTGCTCGACGATGGTGGCGGTATCCTCCTTCTCATAGAGCATATCCAGACGCCCCTGTATACCGAGCACATCGCTGAAGAACGAGGGTTCGAGCATCACGTCGCCACCTGCATAGTCACCGATAACTTCCGACAGGTCGTGGCCTATCAGCTGTTCGATGTTCCTTTTCTGCACCGCCGCGCTGTCCACGAATTCCGGGAAACGCTGCCGCACTTCGTCGCAGGTTATCATGTCCAGCACATTGTCCTTGACATATTCCTGAACGCTCTCTCCCACCGACACCGACCGCCCGTGTACCACATCGTCGAGCATCCGCCCGGACAGGTTTCCCAGATGGATGGCCAACGTGTTGGCCTGCGGCTTGATTTTGTTAATCAGGTGGACCTCCTCCGACTCAGCATAGGTGGTGAAGCAACTGGCAATGCTGGTGACATTGACCAGAAAGTCGGGTTCAAGGATGATGAGTTCGGGACACCAATACCCGGCACGATCGTCCTTGCGGAGGCGCACCAGATTGAGTTGCGCTCCCTCCCACAGGATCTCGGCCAGGTAGCTCCAGTCCGCCAAGCCGTCACGCGTAAGCACCTTGTTGTCACTGCCGTAACAAATCTGCAGCGTGGTGTTGTTTTCCTCCTCGGTAGCCCAGATAAAGTCGCTGTCCCACCGCTCCACAACGACACGCAGTACGTTCTCGTCAAACCGACCCCAGTCCGCCTTTCGGTCAGCCACGGGGAAGTGCTGCGTCAACGAAGCCGGCAGCGGCTCTTGTCCAAGAACATGATAGACCAAAAAGGCCGTGGCCTTGAGATGATGAGGGAAGGTTTCTTCAAACGTGGATGCGGCAAAGATTCCTTGCCTGTTGTATTCCGGAAACAACTCCTTCCGCGTCCGTTGTATGAGTGAGGCCACCCGGTGCGGCACCTGGTACGTTTTGAGGCAATAGTCCAGTTTGGCAAACGCACCCACAAAGGCTATCCTGCAATCGGCAATGCCCTGTTCGACAACCCTACGGAACACGTCCCGCAGGAGGTCCTGCCGGATGGTCGTGTCCAGCGCACCGTCACAGGCTTGCTCTAACTGGCGGTAAAAATCCGCGCCAACAGTCGTCTCCTTCCCTTGTTTCCTTTCCATATTCCTCACAAAGGTACGCAATCTTTCTCACAATACCACAAATATGGTATGCAAAATGCCCCATATAGGGTATTTCGGGTGTCAAAATTCCGCAGTACCTTTGCATCGTCAACAAACAAATGTATCATACGAGACAGAAAAACGACCCGTTTACCCATTAAAAACAACAGCGTTATGAATCCAAAGAAACTCCATTTCGAGACCCTCCAACTGCACGTTGGACAGGAACAGCCCGACCCCGCCACCGATGCGCGTGCCGTGCCCATCTATCAGACGACCTCATACGTCTTCCGCAACTCGCAGCACGCCGCCGACCGCTTCGGCCTGCGCGACGCTGGCAACATCTACGGCCGACTGACCAACTCGACACAAGGGGTGTTTGAAGACCGCGTGGCCGCCCTGGAAGGCGGTGTGGCCGGACTGGCCGTGGCCAGTGGCGCGGCTGCCGTGACCTACGCCCTGCAGAACATCCTGCAGAATGGTGACCATATCGTGGCTGCCGACAACCTCTACGGTGGCTCTTTCAATCTCATCACCCACACGCTCTCCACCCAGGGCATCAGCAATACCATCGTCAACGTCAACGACCTCGAAGCCCTTGAAGCCGCCATCCAGCCCAACACCAAGGCCATCTATGCCGAGACGTTCGGCAACCCCAATGCCGATGTCACCAACATTGAGGGTGTGGCCGAAGTGGCTCATCGCCACCATATCCCCCTCATCATCGACAACACCTTCGGCACACCCTACCTCATCCGCCCCATTGAGCACGGTGCAGACATCGTGGTACACTCCGCCACGAAATTCATCGGTGGCCACGGTTCCAGCCTGGGCGGTGTCATCGTAGACGGTGGCACGTTCGACTGGAAAGCCAATGCCGACAAGTTCCCGACACTGGCCAAGCCAGACCCCTCCTATCATGGTGCCGTCTTTGCCGATGTGGCCGGCGCTGCCGCCTTCGTGACGCGCATCCGCGCCGTCATCCTGCGCGACACCGGTGCCACCATCTCGCCCTTCAATGCCTTCATCCTGCTGCAGGGACTGGAGACGCTGAGCCTGCGCGTGGAACGCCATGTGGAGAACGCGCTGAAGGTCGTGGCGTTCCTCAGCCACCATCCCAAGGTAAGCAAGGTCAACCACCCTTCCCTACCCGACCATCCCGACCACGCCCTCTACACCCGTTACTTCCCCAACGGCGGCGGCAGCATCTTCACCTTCGAAATCAAGGGCGACGAGCACGATGCCTGGAAGTTTATTGACTCGCTGCAGATCTTCTCGCTGCTGGCCAATGTGGCCGACGTGAAGAGTCTGGTTATTCATCCCTACACCACCACCCACTCCCAGATGAGTCCCGAGGAACTGGCTCAGCAGCACATCACACCCAGCACCGTTCGTCTGAGCATCGGAACGGAACACATCGATGACATCCTCGACGACCTCTCACAGGCACTGGACAAGATTTAAACCACATCTCAAAAGAAAGGAATACACGATGGCAAAGATTGCAAAACAACTGACCGAACTCATCGGCCACACCCCACTGCTTGAACTGACCAAGTACTCGGCCTCGAAAGGACTGAAGCAACCCATCATCGCCAAGGTAGAGTTCTTCAATCCCGGCGGCAGCGTGAAAGACCGCATCGCCCTGTCTATGATAGAAGACGCTGAACAGAAAGGCATCCTCAAGCCCGGTGCCACTATCATCGAACCAACCAGCGGCAACACTGGCGTGGGACTGGCTTTGGTGTCGGCGGTGAAAGGCTACAAACTGATTCTCACCATGCCCGAGACTATGAGCATCGAACGCCGCAACCTGGTGAAAGCATACGGAGCAGAGGTGAGGCTGACCAGTGGAAAGGACGGTATGGCCGGAGCCATCAAGGCGGCAGAGCAACTGCGCGACAGCATCCCTGGCAGTGTCATCCTCCAACAGTTCGAGAACCCTGCCAACCCGGCTCGCCACTACGCCACGACAGGACCGGAAATCTGGCAGGACACCGAGGGTAAGATAGACATCTTCGTGGCTGGTGTAGGCACAGGTGGCACCATCAGCGGCATTGCCCAATACCTCAAGGAACAAAACCCGAATATTAAGGTGGTGGCGGTAGAACCCCTCTCCTCGCCCGTGCTCAACGGCGGACAGAGCGGTCCCCACAAGATTCAGGGTATCGGTGCCGGCTTCATACCGAAGACCTACGACGCATCGCTGGTGGACGAGGTGCTGGACATCGACAACGACGATGCCATCCGCGCTGGCCGGGAACTGGCACAACAGGATGGTGTACTGGTGGGCATCTCCTCGGGAGCTGCCGCCTATGCCGCAACGCTGCTGGCCCAGCGCCCCGAGAACGCTGGCAAGACCATCGTCACACTGCTGCCTGACACGGGCGAGCGTTACCTCTCAACGGTGCTCTACGCCTTCGATGAATATCCGCTGTAAGACGCGACAGCAGGGAAGTTCCGGTCACTTGCCCAAGAACTTCCCACTGATATAATCGTTTAACTTGTCCCGGTAGCTGTCGCCTATCGGGACATCTTTTTCGTTGTCCAGCACTATCCTGCTCCGGTTGATTTCCGTGATATGCTGCAGATTGACCATATACGACTTGTGGACACGCATGAAGTTGAAGCCGGACAACCGCTCCTCCATCTTCTTCATACTCAGCAGCACCGTCACCGGCCTATCGGAACGGGAGAGGTGGATGCGCAGATATTCCGCCATTCCCTCCACATAGACGATGTCGCGCACAAGGATGCGCACCACTTTGTATTCCGTCTTCAGGAAGATGGCCTCGTCCTTGTCCACCGACGCGATGCTGGCCGTATGTAACAGGTCATACTGCCGCTTCACCTTGTCGGCAGCTCGCAGCACATCGCCCATACCGAACGGCTTCAACAGGTAGTCGATGGCCTCTATCTTAAAGCCCTCCAAGGCAAACTCCTGATAGGCCGTCGTGATGACCACCAGCGGCGGATCCTGCAGCGACTTAACAAAGTCCAGTCCGTTGAGGTCTGGCATATTGATGTCAATAAAGACAGCATCTATCTCCTGTTCATCCAAGAGTGGGATGGCCTCCAGCGCACTCTGGCAACTGCCTGCCACCTCGAAGAAGGGTACTTTCTCCAGATAAGCCGTCAACTGCTGAAGGGCAAGTGGCTCATCGTCTATCGCCAAACATCTAATCATAGTTTCTTGAATTTATACGTCATCGGAAACCGCAACACGAGGCGGTACTCCTTGTCGGTAACCTCGGTCTTGAGTTGATAGTCATTGCCGTAGATGAGTTGCAGGCGTTTAACAGCGTTCTGCAGTCCTACACCGCCGTGGCCGTCCTCCTGCTCGGGTTTGCGACTGTTGTTGCAACGAAACACAATCTCCTGCAATGCTTCGTCCACACTGGTGTCCACCTCGATAAACGACTCCTGCCGATAGCTCACGCCGTGTTTGAAAGCGTTCTCGACAAAGGTGGTGAAGAGGAGCAACGGCACCTGCACGTCCGGCACCTCCGTGGGTTGCGTCACCGTAATCCTCACCTTGTCGGTATAGCGGATGCGCATCAAGTCCACGTAGTGACCGATGAAGTCCAGCTCCTTCTGCAGCGGAGCCATCGTGCGGTCGCCCTCATAGAGCACATAGCGCATCAACTTGGAGAGCACCTCGATGGTGTATTTCGCCTGCTCTGGGTTGATGTCCACGAGGGCGTGGATGTTGTTGAGCGTATTCATGAAGAAGTGCGGACTGATCTGGTATTTCAGATACTCCAGTTGCCGGTTCAGGTTTTCCCGCTCCAGTTCCTTCATCCGCTTCCGGTCATCGGACGACTTGAAATAATACTTCACTCCGATGTTGAGTCCGATTAGCAGGCAGACAATGACGAAGGCCACGGTGTCCTTGCCGCCGAGTGCACTCGGTGGATCTTCGTGTTTCTTCTTCTCTCCCTTCGGCAATGCCGGGGGTATCTTATCGTCTGTCATCAACATTCTGTCGTCCGCAGCAGGCATCCTTTCGTCCCTCATCGGCAACGGCGGACGCTCCATCATCGGCTCCTCCTCCCGGGGTTTTGGCGGTCGAGGTTCGCCAAACATTTCGGGCTTACCGCTCATCTGGTAAGCCATGAAGGCCACGACCAGCAGCGAGGTCAGCACCCCATACAGCCAACTGCGGTCACCGTAGACCAGTTGTGGAGCAATCAGGAAATTGTGGATGCAGAAGGCCACGAAGAACATTGAGAGCAGTCCCCATGCGCTGAGCAGCCCCTGCCAGTCGAACGCACTGGCCTGCGAACTAACCTTCCCGATGTAGATGGACAGTGCCGACGCTGCGTACAAGATAATCCACAGCACCAGATAGAGCGTCAGCTCCGATTTTTTCTGTCCGTACATCATCTCTCTTGCCAGCACCTTCAGAACTTGTACTTATAACCAATGCCCAACACGTGAAGGTCCGGGTCGTCGTCATCGTTCACGCGCAAGTCTTGATAGCGGTAGTAGACTTTCAGACTGTGTCGCTTGGACAGCGCGATGTCAGTGCCGAGGGTGTAGCGCGTCTTCTGCAGTCCGCCCTCCCCATGGTACATCTCCACACTGCCGTAGGGTTTGAACGGCGACTTCCCGATATTGTAGGCCATCTGGAAACGCGAGCGCAGCTGATGCTGGCTCTTGCTCTTCACGTCCTCCCACTCCTTCGTGTCGGTGTCATACTTCTTGCCGGAGGCCTTCGGACGGTACGTGTACTGGTACATCTCGCGGAGCGACAGGTCCAGGTTTCCTAAGCTGTAGCTGCCAGTGACACCCACCAAGAAGCGGTGACGCGGCCACCAGTAGGCCGGCGTTATCTTGTTCTCTGTGCCGTCTTTGTGGTAGGTCACCTTGTCGGGGTGGTTGTCGTACAGGAAATTATAGCCCACGGTCATCTTTAGGAACTTCCAGGCCTTGTAGTCCGCCTCAAGTCCCAGATGGTAGCGATCCATTTCCTTGGAGTTGTCACGGGTGCGCAAGCCGAGTTCTCCGGCCACGCTCCATTGCTTGCTGAGCTTCTTGTCTGCCCCGACAGTCGCCCAGACACCAAAGTCGGACTGCTGGGCGTAGCCGGCAGTGACAAACATTCCCATTAGGGCTACGATAACGCAGGTGCGCTGCATCGCGCACATCTCCTCCCGGTTCACCTTCAGCAGGTTGCCGACTGTCGACAGCCCGTTGCCGCGATAGTAAATCTTCAGCACGGCCATGTCGCGGAGGAAGTCGATGCCGCCCACCTCCACGCATACGACATCCAGCCCCGTGCGGTTCTGCAGGTCACTGATGAGCTGCTTGCGGTTCTCGGGTTTGATGAGTTCTATGCGGTCGTACTGCACCAGTTTTGTAGCCATACTGCCCTTCACCTTGATGCGCTCGAACGCGGCAATAGCCCCGACGAACAGCAGATTCATGCAGAACACCTCTCCCAAGGTCGGAGCCGATGCCAGCGCGTTGACCACCGACAGGGCTATGATGACGAAGAGATACGTCATCTCGCGCACGGGCATAGACTCCGTGCGGTATCTGATGATGCCGAAGATGGCAAACAAGCCGAGGGCGAAGCCGATGTGGATTTTCACGCCACCCAACAGATAAATCAGGAAGAAGACGCTGACGCTGATGAGCATAAACGTGAAGTAGTAGTCGCGGCGGCGACTCTTGGGAAAGTAGAGGAAATGGACGATGAACCACACCACAATGGTATTGATGGCAAACTCTGCCAACAGCAACAGGATGTCCTCAAGGTTGAAGGTAAGAAATGATTGCATATTGATTTTGGTATTTGTCTGGTAACTGTTCTTGTTCTGTCTACGATGGGATGCTGGCGGCATTGATTTTCATAATCTGCCTCATCCGCGGCTTCATCCGGTTCTTTGGCAAGGAGGGGTTGGTGAGTGCCTCTCCCATACAATACTTACTGAAACCGCAGGGATGTATCCGAAGCTCACGGAGCATATCCAGTATCGGTGATGGCCGCCGCCCGTCGCGCTTCAGCTCAATGATGGCGATGTTGCCCAGTGCCACCCGTTCCTGCGTTGCGATGTTGACGAACGCCAGGTCCGTGTCGATGGTGAGCCGCTCCGTCTTGTCGCGGTTGACGAGTGTGATGCGATGGAAACTGTTTGCCATCTTCGCGCCAAGTCGTTGCGGTTCCACCGTTATCTGCCGGCGCAGAAAGTCGTCCGCCGTTCCACTGTGCAGGCTGACGGCAGGGATGCGACTCTTGTGGGTCTTTCCGTGGTTGTCCTTCGTCTTGACCTCCAGATAGCTTTTGTCACTGTCCACATAAGAGCGGATGCGCACCTTCTGCCGGTTGGCGTGGCCGTCATGATGCGCCTGATAGAACCGGTAGTCGTCGGTGTCGAAATACACGGTGGCGTAGGCCATATTGCGCTTGCCGTCAATTTCTTGGATGCGATACTCGCCCACGGCAGCCTGCAGCAGTTGCAAGAGCCGACCGACCGAAGTGACAAACTTCGTGTCGGTGCGGTTCATGAGTCGTATGGACGACATCTCCTCCAGTGTGATTGGAGCAAAGCGTGAAATCATTTCATTCATAGTGTCAAGTGTTGCGTTCTACTACATTCCACCGGGACCGCCGCCGCCAGGCTGATTGCCGCCACCGCCGGGCTGGTTACCACCGCCGCCCTGACCACCGCTGTAGTTGTAGGAGGTCACCATGGACGAGAGGGTGAGACTGGCCAACTGTGTGCCGCCGCTGACGGTCGCACCGGCGCAGTAGCCACAGAAGTTCGTGGTGCTCTCCACTGCCGCTCCGGAAGTGATGGTATAGGTGCTTCCCTTGCTCATTCCCGGTGCACTGACAATGAGGGTGTAGCCCTGCGCGGAGTAGTCGCGCGGCACGTTGAAGGCGAGGATGTTCGTACCATCAGCACTGGCCAGGGTCAGATACTGCCCTGCGGAGATGCTGCTGCCGCCGAATACGATGACTGGCTGCGAGGTGGCACTCGTCGTCGGTGTGGAGGTGGTGCCGCCGATGCCTATCAGCGTTCCACCCGTCACGGCAAACGTGTTCTCGTCGCAGTCGAAGCCGCCCTCAGGCACGGTGGTACCGCTGGCAATGACCACGCCGCCGCTGATGGTCAGCGTCGCATTGGAGTCGATGCCGTCATTATTGGTGCCCATGGCGAATACCTGACCGCCACTGATGGTCATCGCCTTCGAGGAGTTGATGGCATCGTCGTAGCAGTAGGCCATAACCATACCGCCCGAGATGTCCATGGTACTCTTGCTCTCAATGCCTTCCGAGCCTTCACCACCCGTGCAGCGCACCATGACGGTGCCGCCCTGCAGGTACATGGCCTCGTCGCTCTTGATGCCCTTGGCGGAGGTATCGAGACTGCCATAGGTATATTGTTTACCGGTGGTAATCACCTTGATGGTGCCGCCCGTCACGGTCAGCGTCTGGTCGGTACTGATGCCCTTGCCGCCTGCTCCCGTGCTCTTGCAGTAGAGTGCGCCGCCGTTCATCACGAAGATGCTGTCCGCCTTCACTCCGGCGCATCCGCTCACGTCCTGCTCATCGGAGTCGTATTCTCCCGTACCGGTGGTGATGGCGGTGGTCCGGCCTCCGTCTATCTGCACCAGTCCGTCACTGCTCAAGCCCTTGCTGGCAGCAGCAGATACCTCCACGTTGAGAACACCACCTTTTATATATAGGGCATCGTTGGCCTTGATGGCGTTGCCGGCCGTGGCCTTCACATAGACGTTGTTGCCCGGACGGAACAGGATGTAGTCGTCGCTGCGGATGCCGGCCTTGCAGTTGCCATACACGTTGAGCGTACCCTTGCCGGAGAAGAGCATCTTGCCCTCACTGAAGAAGCAGGCTTTCATGTCCTCATCATCGGTGGCATCGCTGTACTTGGTGCCATCGGTAAGGGTGTTCTCCGTCCCGTCGGCAAGCACGATGTAGCCGCGCTTCTTGCTCTGGATGTTGATGGCCGCACCGTCGGGGTTGGTGATGCTCACCCCGTTCAGCTTCAACTCAAACTTCTTATCGCTGTAAATCTTGAGGAAGCCGTCCGTGGTCGTGCCGCTCACCGTGTAGCAGACGTTCTTGACCGAAGAGTTGACAACAACATCCGCCCCACTCACCGTGACCGTCACACCATCCACACTGCCCGACACGGTGGCCGAAGAGCCGTTGAAGGCGATGCCTATCTCGTCGGTGAAGGTGTTGTTCTCCAGATAGTCCTCGGCCTCATCGCCCGATGTGGGAATGGTTTCCGTCTCTTCCAGTGCCGTCTTGTCGATGGAAATATCGAAGGAGGTCAGGTCGCCGATGAAACCGTCATACGTCGTGACGGTGCCGGAACCGCCACCATCGGAGCTTCCGTTGTCGGTGTTTCCGTTGTTGTTGTCGTCGTCGTCAAACAAGTCCGGATCGGAGACACATCCCCATGTGGCCATGGCGACGAGCAGGAACAGCACGCCTTGTGCCGTATGCCTGAATACTGTCAATCGTTTCATAACTTTTCAGATTTTTATGTTCTACTGGATTATAATTCCGTTGCAAAGGTAATCATTCTGTTCGACCCGTGCAACTTTATTCAACGAACAGGGCTATTCTTTCAACATTCGGGAGCTGCAATGGTGTTTTTTTCGGGGAAGAAACCAATTCTTAACAGCTGGAATTTGCCTGTTCGCCCGAAAAACCGTACTTTTGCATCCGGAAACAACAACACAAAAGCAAAGAGGAACGGATGAAAATCACCAACGAGACAGGACTGGTACTGGAGGGCGGCGGGATGCGCGGTGTGTTCACCTGTGGCGTGCTGGATGCCTTCATGAAGCATGAGGTGTGGTTTCCCTACGTGGTGGCCGTGTCGGCCGGCGCGTGCAACGGATTGTCGTACATGAGCCGTCAGGCACGCCGTGCTCGCTATTCCAATATTGATATGCTGAAGAAGTACGGCTATATCTCACTCAAGAAACTGATACTGGACGGCTCCATCTTCGATGCGGAACTGCTGTACGATCGTTTCCCCAACGAGCTGCTGCCCTACGACTATGAGGCCTACACCCGCAACCCGGCCGTGTTTGAGGCCGTCACGACAAACTGCCGGACGGGACGTGCCGAATATCTCTCCGAACGCTACGACCGCAAGCGGCTCATCCAGATTGTCAAGGCCAGCTCGTCGCTGCCCTTCGTGGCCCAGGTGACGGAGGTGGACGACATTCCGATGCTTGACGGGGGCATCGTGGACAGCATCCCCATCGTGCGCTCCATGGACACGGGGCATACGGAGAACGTGGTGGTGCTGACGCGCAACCGGGGCTACCGCTCGTCGGAGCGAGACATCAAGATGCCACATTTCGTCTATCCGCACTACCCTCGCCTGCGCGTGGCACTGAGCCATCGTGTGGCGGAATACAACCGACAGTTGGAACTGGTGGAGCGGATGGAGGACTGGGGCGAGATTATGGTCATCCGACCGGAGCGTCCTTTGGAGGTTGGGCGCGTGACGCGCGACATCGAGAAGCTGGAACGACTCTATGAAGAGGGCTTCGCACTCGGCGAACGCTTCGTCCAACAAGAACAGTTGGGGTAGTTCCCTTACTCGCCCAACAGGTCGGGACGCAGGCGGCGGGTGCGCTCCAATGCCTGTTCCAGTTCCCACTCCCTGATTTTCGCCTCATTGCCACTCAACAGTATTTCGGGCACCCTCCACCCTTTGTAGTCGGCCGGCCGGGTATAGATGGGGGCGGCCAACAGGTCGTCCTGGAAACAGTCGGACAGCGCACTCTGCTCGTCGCCTATCACACCGGGCACTACGCGCACCACCGCATCGGCGATGATGGCGGCAGCCAGTTCCCCTCCCGTCAACACATAGTCGCCGATAGAGATTTCGCGCGTGATGAGGTGGTCGCGCACCCGCTGGTCGATGCCTTTGTAGTGGCCGCAGAGAATGATCAGGTTGCCCTTCATCGACAGGTCGTTGGCCACGTGTTGGTTGAACGGCTCACCATCGGGCGACGTGAAGATGACCTCATCGTAGTCGCGTTCTGCCTTCAAGGCCGTGATGCAGCGGTCGATGGGTTCGCACTGCATGACCATGCCTGCCGAACCACCATAGGGATAGTCGTCCACGCGCCGCCACTTGTCCAGCGTGTAGTCACGCAGGTTGTGCAGGCGGATTTCCGCCAGTCCTTTCTTCTCGGCACGTGCTAAAATGCTCTCGTGGACGAAGCCCTCTATCATCTCGGGCAACACACTGATGATGTCTATTCTCATAGCTCTTCGGGGTTATCTTCTTGCTGATGTTCTGTTGTCGATGATTTCGTAGTCACTGTACTGCCGCCGAGGGAAGACAAAGGTCTGGTCGCTGATGTCTCCCGTCTTGAAATTGGAGATTTTGATGGTGGTATGGAAGAAGCCTACCTTCACGCGGACGCTGAGCGGAAAGCGCGTGTGATGGTCGAGGAGCACGGCAGCCTCCTTGATGCCCTTCACACCCTTCTTGGCCTTCAGCGTGATGACGTAGCCGCGCTTGTCGTTGGCAATATGGTAGGTGTAGTTGTCGGGCAGGAAGGTGAACTTGGAGGCGTACTTGTCGCGCGACTGGTCGTTGACATCGAATATCGTGACGGTCTTCTTCTTCCGGTCCACACGGGTGTAGGTCGCCGCGTTGACCCATGCCATGTGGCGGTCTTCCACATACTTACTCTTCTTCCCCTTGGTCCAGATGGTGCCCTGGGTCTTGTAGAGTCCGATGATGTTGACGCTGTAGGTCAGCCGCGAGCCTTGCGGTCCGTAGACCTTCTGATAGGCTTCGTCGAACATCCGCCGAGCCTGCCGCGCATTGGGTGTCTCCTGCGCATGAAGCCCGATGGCGAACACCATACACAGGAGTGTAAGACAGTACTTCATCATTTCCTGAAGCGTTCCGTCTGCTGGCGGATTAGCTCCGCATCGTCGAAATAGTTAATCTGCATGGCGGAGCGCACCTCGTCCATGGTCTGCGCGGCCACCTCGCGAGCCTGCGCCGTGCCTTTCCTCAGGATATTGTAGATTTCGGGAATGTCCTGTTCGAACTCGTGGCGGCGCTGGCGGATGGGTTCCATGAACTTGTTGAGCACGCTGTTGAGGAACTTCTTGGTCAAGCCGTCGCCGATGCCGCCCTTCACATACGCGGTCTTCAGCTCCTCCAGGTTATGGTACTCCGGCCAGAACTCTGCAAAGTCGGCATCAGTGCTGAACGCTTCGAGATAGGTGAAGACGGCATTGCCCTCCAGGTGGCCGGGTTCGTCCATGCTCATGCGCGGCTCGCCGTTCGACATCTTCTTCACCTTCTTCCACACCTCGGCAGCAGAGTCGCTCAGATAGATGCAGTTGCCCAGCGACTTCGACATCTTCTCCTTGCCGTCGGTGCCCGGCAGGCGGCGCGCCGTGGCGTTCTCGGGCAGCATGATTTCCGGTTCCACGAGTACGGGAGCGTAGGTCTGATTGAAGCGGCGCACCAGTTCGCGCGTCACCTCCAGCATGGGTTCCTGGTCTTCGCCAGCCGGCACGGTGGTGGCCTTGAAGAGGGTGATGTCGGCGGCCTGGCTGACGGGGTAGCAGAAGAATCCCAAGGGGATGTTGGCCTCGAAGTTGCGCATCTTGATTTCCGTCTTCACGGTAGGGTTGCGCTGCACACGACTCACGCTGATGAGGTTCATCAGATAGGTGGTCAGCTCGGCCAACTCTGGTATCTGACTCTGGATGAACAGGGTGCACTTCGCAGGGTCAAGCCCAGCGGAGAGGTAGTCGAGGGCCACCTCGATGATGTTCTGCCGAATCTTCTCCGGGTTGTCGGCATTGTCGGTGAGGGCCTGCACATCGGCCATGAACACGAACATCCGGTCGAAGTCTCCTTCGTTCTGCAGTTCCACGCGCCGGCGCAGGGAACCCACATAGTGACCCAGATGCAGCTTTCCAGTCGGGCGGTCGCCCGTCAGTATGATTTTTCCCATATATTGTTTGTTTGCTTTATTCTTTGAAATGGAGCACAAAGGTACTGCTTTTTCTGGAGAATACAAAAAAATTCCGTACCTTTACACGAAAAATCAGAACGCAGCCTCGCTACAGACTGCGTTCTGAGGAGTGTTAAGGGTTGAGGGTTGAGTGTTGAATGTTGTTCAAAATGTCAAAGAACGCTCCCCCTTTTTGAAGCTTCATTTTTTTCTCTGCCGAGCGGGAAAATTTTCTCT
>CAVFBU010000039.1:0-20960 GCA_963620725.1 Vescimonas coprocola | reverse complement strand
CCTTTTGTGTTACTTGATAAATTAATAATATCGAATGTATCGTTGATAGCAAAGTGAACTATTTCGAGTGCAAAATTACATCAAAAAGTAAGTAAAACAAAGTATATTGTTTCAAAAAGAAAATAAATTATTCATTTCATTTACATCTGTAATGGTTCATACTCGATAGTCTTACAAATTAAAAGCATAAAAGGGACATTTGCTTTCAATTTAACAATTTTATAGAAAAAGTAGCTAAATAAGTTTGCAATTTTCTTGCAAATACTAACAAAACGTAGTAACTTTGCACCGAAATTCAAACAATAAGAAATAAAATAAGGCAAAAAGATAATCATAATGACAGCTAAAGTCCATTTCACCAAGATGCAGGGGGCCGGTAATGATTATATTTACGTCAACACCTTATTATATAATATCCCCGACCCTGAAGAGGCAGCTCGCGTATGGAGTCAGCCTCACACTGGCATCGGCAGTGACGGACTGGTGCTCATTGGAGAGGCCAATATGCCTGAAGCCGACTATTCGATGCGCATTTTCAATGCCGATGGCAGCGAAGCCATGATGTGCGGAAACGCATCGAGGTGTATTGGAAAATACCTCTATGAAAAAGGGATAACACAAAAAACCGACATCCGTCTGCTGACACGATCGGGCATCAAGACGTTACACTTGGACGTAGCCCATGAGAGAGTGTGTCGTGTCACGGTGGACATGTCAGAACCTGTGCTGCACCATATCGGGCAGTTTACAGGTTCGGACGGTCGGTCAACAGAAGCCACCCTGACAACAGGAGAGGAAACATGGACGGGTACCTTCGTATCAATGGGTAACCCGCATTTTGTCATCTTCACAGACCATTTGGAAACCATTGATATTACCCGTACGGGACGGCTGCTGGAACACCACGAGGCATTCCCAGAGCGATGCAACATCGAGTTTGCCCAGTTGCTGGACAACGGCCACGTGCGTATGCGCGTATGGGAACGGGGTAGTGGCATCACCATGGCGTGCGGAACGGGAGCCTGCGCCACCGCCGTTGCAGCAGCACTGCGCGGACTGAAAGGTCGGGAGACAGTGATAGAGATGGACGGCGGCGAGGTCACCATCCGTTGGGACGAGACCAACAACCGCGTCTATATGACAGGGCCGGCGGAGTTCGTCTTCGAAGGCGAGATTAGTCTTCCCAGCCACGAACCATCCACCGACTGACGACAGCGACAACTTCAACAACAAAAAAGATATGGCATTAGTAAACGAACATTTTCTCAAGCTGCCGAACAACTACTTGTTCGCTGACATCGCCAAAAAGGTGAATGCTTTCAAAACGATGCACCCCAAGACAGACGTGATTTCGCTCGGCATCGGTGATGTCACACAGCCGCTGTGCCCCGCTGTCACGGCTGCCATCCACCGTGCTACCGATGAGATGGCCGCACAGTCCACTTTCCGGGGCTACGGACCGGAGCAGGGCTACGACTTCCTGCGCGAAGCCATTCTGAAGAACGACTTTCTGCCGCGCGGCATTCATCTCGACATCAACGAGATATTCATCAACGATGGTGCGAAGAGCGACACGGGAAACCTTCAGGAACTGGTGCGCTGGGACAACAGCATCGGTGTTACAGACCCCATCTATCCCGTTTATATCGACTCCAACGTGATGATTGGACGGGCGGGTGTGCTGGAGAACGGCAGGTGGTCGAACGTGACCTATATGCCGTGTACAGCGGAAAACGGATTCATTCCGCAGATTCCTGAACGCCGTGTGGACATCATCTACCTCTGCTATCCGAACAACCCGACAGGAACGGTACTCCCAAAGGAAGAACTAAAGAAATGGGTGAACTACGCGCTGAAGAACGATGCCATCATCTTCTACGATGCTGCCTATGAGGCTTATATCCAAGACGACTCCATTCCTCACTCCATCTACGAGATAAGGGGTGCCAGGAAATGCGCCATTGAATTCCACAGCTATTCGAAAACGGCAGGCTTCACCGGTGTGAGGTGCGGCTATACCATAGTACCGAAAGACATCACAGCCTCCACGCTGACCGGCGAGCGCGTGCCGCTGAACCACCTCTGGTACCGCCGCCAGTGTACCAAGTTCAACGGAACGAGTTACTTGAGCCAGCGCGCTGCCGAGGCCATCTATACGCCAGAAGGCAAGGAACAGATCAAGGCCACCATCGGCTACTATATGCACAACGCACACCTGATGAAGGACACGCTCACCCGTCTGGGACTGACCGTGTACGGTGGAGAACACGCTCCCTATCTCTGGGTGAAGACCCCGGACGGCGAGGGTAGTTGGCGCTTCTTCGAACAGATGCTCTACGATGCCCATGTGGTATGTACACCGGGCGTGGGATTCGGCCCGAGCGGTGAAGGCTACATCCGCCTGACCGCCTTTGGCCAGCAGGAAAAGACCGCCGAGGCCCTGCAACGGATAGAAAACTGGTTGAAATAAAAGACAATAGAATATAAACACCCAATACAAACAAAAAAAGTTGTTATTATGGAAAATTTTAGATTTCAGGTCGTGGAAAAGGCTTCCATGAAGAAGCCCATCGACGTAAAAGCTCCATCGGAGAGACCCTACGAGTATTTTGGCAAGAAGGTCTTCAACCGCGAGAAGATGTACAAGTACTTACCGAAGGATGTCTATGAAAAGATGATAGACGTCATCGACAACGGTGCACGCCTCGACCGAAAAGTGGCTGACGCTGTGGCCGCCGGTATGATGCAGTGGGCCAAGGAAAACGGTGTGACCCACTATACCCACTGGTTCCAGCCACTGACGGAAGGTACCGCCGAGAAACACGACTCGTTCATCGAGCACGATGGCAAGGGTGGTATGGTAGAGGAATTTTCCGGAAAACTGCTGGTACAGCAGGAACCCGATGCCTCATCGTTCCCCTCTGGAGGCATCCGCGCCACCTTTGAGGCACGTGGCTACTCGGCCTGGGATCCTACCAGCCCCGTGTTCATCATCGACGACACACTCTGCATCCCCACCATATTCATTTCCTACACGGGTGAGGCCCTCGACTATAAGGCACCCCTGCTCCGTGCGCTGCACGCTGTGAACGTGGCAGCCACCGACGTGTGCCATTATTTCGACCCGAGCGTGAAGAAGGTAACCTCTAACTTAGGATGGGAACAGGAGTATTTCCTCGTGGACGAAGGACTCTACTCGGCTCGTCCAGACCTCGTGCTGACCGGACGCACACTGATGGGTCACGACTCAGCCAAGAACCAGCAGATGGACGACCACTACTTCGGATCCATTCCCGAGCGCGTGCAGGCCTTTATGAAAGACCTGGAGATACAGGCACTGGAACTGGGCATTCCCTGCAAGACGCGCCACAACGAGGTTGCACCCAACCAGTTTGAGGTGGCTCCTATCTTCGAGGAAACCAATCTGGCTGTGGACCACAACATGCTGCTGATGTCGCTGATGAAGCGCGTGGCACGCAAACACGGATTCCGCGCACTGCTCCACGAGAAACCCTTCGATGGCATCAATGGTTCCGGAAAACACAACAACTGGAGCCTTTCTACCGACAACGGCGTACTGCTCCACGCTCCCGGCAAAACCCCCGAAGCCAACCTGCGCTTCGTCACCTTCATCGTTGAGACACTGATGGGTGTGTACAAGCACAACGGACTCATCAAGGCCTCCATCATGAGTGCCACCAACGCACACCGTCTGGGTGCCAATGAGGCTCCCCCTGCCATCATCTCGTCGTTCCTGGGCAAGCAGCTGACCGAACTGCTGGACCACATCGAACTGGCCGACAAAGACAACCTCTTCTCCATGAGCGGCAAGCAGGGTATGAAACTCGACATTCCAGAAATTCCCGAACTGCTCATCGACAATACCGACCGCAACCGCACGTCGCCCTTCGCCTTCACCGGCAACCGCTTCGAATTCCGTGCCGTCGGCTCTGAGGCCAACTGCGCTTCGGCCATGATTGCCCTCAACTCGGCTGTCGCAGAAGCACTCGTTGACTTCAAAAAGCGTGTTGACGCACTCATCGCCAAGGGTGAGGACAAGACCAGTGCCATCGTAGAGATTATCCGCGAAGACATCAAGACCTGCAAGCCCATTCGCTTCGACGGTAACGGCTACAGCGACGAATGGGTGGAGGAAGCCACCAAGCGCGGCCTTGACGTGGAGAAGTCGTGTCCGAAAATCTTCGAACGCTATCTCGATCCAGAGAGCATCGAAATGTTCGAGAAACTCGGCGTGATGAACAAGAAGGAGTTGGAAGCTCGCAACGAGGTGAAATGGGAGACCTACACCAAGAAAATACAGATTGAAGCCCGCGTGCTCGGCGACCTCTCCATGAACCACATCATACCGGTTGCCACACAGTACCAGAGTAAACTGTTGGACAACGTGCAGAATATGCGTGCCATCTTTGCCACTGACAAAGCCGATGCTCTTTCTGCACGTAATATCAAGATCATTGAGGAGATTGCCGAACGCACCGCTGCCATTGAGAAGGGTGTGGAGGAACTCGTTGATGCTCGTAAGGTGGCCAACAAGATTTCCGACGAGCACGAGAAGGCCATTGCCTATCACGATACGGTAGAGCCGAAGATGGATACCATCCGCTATCAGATTGACAAACTCGAACTGATTGTTGACGATACCTGCTGGCCGTTGCCGAAATATCGTGAAATGCTGTTCATCCGTTAAAATACGGATGTACGACAACTAAAATAGAAAATATAAAATCTATTTCTTTTTTTGGTTGTTTGAAGTTTGCGCAGGGTTCGATGCTGTGAAGTATCGAACCCTCATTTATTGTTTCTACTGAGCCATTATTATCCCTCATAAAAAAAACATTCCCATCTATGCTTCACCAATGAAACATAAACGGGAATGATTTTTATCCTAAAGTGCCGCGAGCGGGACTCGAACCCGCACAGCCATTACTGGCCAAGGGATTTTAAGTCCCTCGTGTCTACCAATTCCACCATCACGGCCTCGGCTTTGGATTTTCCTTGTGCAAAGGTAGTGCAAACCGAGCGAAATACAAAATAAAACGCTGCTTTATTTTTATTTTCAAGGTTGCACCCTACATTTCTCAACTCAACTCCAACATCCTTTCGATGGGTTTTATGGCTTCACGAGCCGTTTCTTCATCCACCTCAACGGTAGGCCATTCATAACGCAACGTATGGTATATTTTATCCAAGGTGTTCTTCTTCATGTAGTCACACTCGTTGCAGGAACAACCCAGCCCTCCCTCGCTTACCTCTGGAGGTACAGGATAGAACGGTGTTGCGGAACACTGACGCTGCATCTCATGCAGAATACCAGACTCGGTGGCCACTATATACTCCTTTTCCGGGTGTTCCACAGCATATTTGAGGAGTACAGCGGTTGAACCCACCACATCGGCCACTGCGAGTACCGGTCCCTTACACTCCGGATGCGCCAATACAAGAGCCTGAGGATGTGCTTCCTTCAACCGTACTATCTCAGCCACTGAAAAGCGTTCATGCACATGACAACCACCATTCCAAAGCAGCATTTTACGGCCTGTAATGGAATTGATATAGGAACCTAAGTTATAGTCAGGGCCGAATATCAGTTTGGCATCCTTTGGGAAGGTGTCCACAATCTTCTTAGCATTACCACTGGTCACCACTACATCGGTTAACGATTTAACAGCTGCCGTAGTGTTGACATAACTGATGACCTGATAGCCAGGATGCTCCTCTTTGTATTTCTTCAAATCCTCGGCACGGCATGAATCAGCCAGTGAACAGCCTGCCGTCAAATCCGGACAAAGCACTTTTTTCTCCGGCGACAGTATCTTACACGTCTCGGCCATGAAATGCACACCGCACATCACTATCACGTCAGCATTCGTTTCAGCGGCCTTACGTGCCAAAGCCAGCGAATCGCCAATAAAGTCAGCCACCTCCTGTATCTCACCTCTTGTGTAATAGTGAGCCAGTATAACGGCATTCTTCTCTTTGGCCAACCGGCGGATTTCCTTTTTTAGGTCAATACCCTCTGACAGCGGTTCATCGATAAATCCTTGCGCTATCCATTCGTTTTTCAACATCACAATATTTTTTATTCTTTTATTTTTCTTCTTAAAAAAAAGAAATGTAGATGATGATAGCCTGTTGAAAAGTGTACAACTTTCTCTCTAAAGTCTTGCAGTTTCGCTTATCAACCCGTGGCATAAAATTTTCCACAGACGTTTCTGATAATTATCTGCTGACACTTAAACCACTGGATTACTTATCCACAAATTCCTATTTTTCTGCAAAGTTAATAAGTTTATATCTTTTTCTACCATTATCGTGCGGAAAAGTTGCTGAAAAGCGCAGCAAAAAGCGGTGGATATCCATACCCTCCAATTTACGGTGTGGAACAGTGTTGATAAACGGCGACTTATTAACGCTGTTATCCACATCGTTTTCAACAATATTTTCCAGTGTTGTTTTTTCTTTGTAATTTTGCAGGCGATTATGAGAAAGATACGTACGATAGAGATGCAGCGTCTAAGTGTCGAGGAGTATAAGCAGGCGCGGAAACTGCCACTGGTGGTAGTACTGGACGATGTACGGAGCATGTATAACATAGGTAGTGTTTTTCGCACGGCCGACACTTTTCGCGTTGAGGCTGTCTGCCTTTGTGGTATCTGTCAGACACCGCCTGCCACAGAGATTCACAAGACGGCTTTGGGTGCAGAGGAGTCGGTGGACTGGCGTTACTATAAGACGGCTGTAGAGGCTGTAGAGGCCTTGAGGCAGGAGGGGTATGAGGTGCTTGCTGTGGAACAGGTGGAACATTCCACCAAACTGCAGCATTTCGTCCCTGCTGGCAACAGACGCTATGCTGTGGTGTTTGGCAACGAGGTAAAGGGGGTGCATCAGGAGGTTGTGGATGCCAGTGACGGTTGTCTGGAAATACCGCAGTTGGGAACCAAACACTCCATGAATGTATCCGTCACGGCCGGTATTGTTATTTATAAGTTTGCGGAATCGCTCGTGTTATAGTTGATTTGTCCTTCAACTTGTATGGTCATTCGTGCAGCGTCGAAATGGATGCCGGGTCGTTCTATAAAGTGTCCCAACGTACCGTCGTCTGCCAGTTGTCTGGGTTTTCCGATGTTTAGTCTGTCGGGTTCCATCAGCCATATGCGGTCAGACAACTGCATAGCCAGCTCCACGTCGTGGGTGGAAAGGAAGATGGTTTTCTGCTGTTCGTGAGCCAGTCGTCGGAGCAACTGCATCATTTCCACCTTACTGGGGAAGTCAAGAAAGGCAGTGGGTTCGTCAAGAAAGATGACGGGGGTCTCTTGTGCCAGTGCTTTGGCTATCATACATTTTTGGCGTTCACCGTCACTCAGGGTATGAACCATACGTTGTCTCAGTGTTTCGATGCCTACCAGTTGAATGGCTTCGTCTATTTTCTGTTGGTCTTCGTCATTCAGTGCCCCCCAAAATCCTGTATAGGGTGAACGCCCCATCCCGACCATTTCCTCCACGGACATATTGCGCACATCGGGTTTTTCCGTCAGAACAACGCCAATCTTTCTGCTCCGCTGTTTGGGGGAAAGGCTTGTCAGGGCAACGCCATCCATAAATATTTCCCCGGACAATGCAGGCTGGAAGGCCGACAGTGTACGCAGCAGGGTTGATTTTCCGATACCATTTTTCCCCAGCAGACAGGTCAGCTCCCCACAGTTGATGTCGGCATTGATGTCCCCGGCCACGAGGCAGGGCTTCCCTTTTACGATGTAGCCGATGGAGAGGTGTCGGAGTGCTACGGTTTCCATTTCTTACGTCTATTGAACTTTCGATGTCAGTTCGTTGCGTATGCCTTTCATATCAGTGAGATAAGCCTTTGCCGAACCGAACGAGAGGAACATATCCAGACGCACGGGCAGATGGTTGTCGTCGTCGGTGACGTAGAAGCGTATCAGTTCGTGGTTTTTCCCCTTCTCGCGTTCGATGAACGAGAAGACGAGACAGCGGTACTTTGTATTGCTGTTCTTCATTTTCAGTGTGGTCTTACCACCGTATTTCAGCCAGGAATTGCTCAGGTGTTTGGCATCGCTGATGGGCATGGGAATGTTCTCGCCCTTCCGCATTTTCGATGCGTCGTAGTTGCGTGCCCGCAGGAAGATACTCATCATATCGTAGATGCAGTCCTTGTATTCGGCCTGTTTCCAGTGTTGTTCTCCGTCAGCATCAATGCGGTGCATATTGATGTGGCAATTGCCGTTGGGGTAGGTGTACCAGAGTTCGTCCACGTAATAACGCTTGCCCTCCCGTGCTCCTTTGCGGTAGTAGAGTGGGGCAATGTCGGTGGTGGTGTAGCACAGCAGCGTGTCGCGCATCACGAACATATTGTCAAGCTTCTTGTTGCCGCGCGTGATGAGGCTGGACTGGAAGGCCGGCACACCGTTATGGGTGGTCTGTATAGTGGACATAGATGCCGTTCCTACCTTGACCCATACGAATTTCCAGTTGAAATACAGGTCATACGTAAGGTGTTCGCCCGATTTGAAGGCGGTGTTATGGATGCCGCATTGTGCCTTTGCGGTGGTTGCCATGAGGAGCAGCAAGAGCAGTGGGAGCAGTCTGCTGCGGTTATAGAGTCTTTTCATTGTCACTTCTTTTCTGTTGGTGTTGTCGGTTGTGCAATACCCTTTTTGACGTATGTTATTCCCAGTTTTCGGGCGCGTTCTGCGTTTCTGTTGAGCAGTTTCTGCTTCGCCTTATCGGGCTTTTGTTTGACTATTTCACCAGGTTTCTGTCTGCCCAGTGGTGTGGCGGTCAGGTTCCAGGGGCGGGTGAGGTCCCATTTCTCCTTACATTCAATGCGTTCCGGGAAGTAATAGACCTCCTCGGCTTGCAGTCCTTCACTGTAGTTTCCAGTATCCCATACGCCGTTGCCGTTGCGGTCGCGGAAAGTGCGCACATAGTAGTTTCCCGGTTTGACGTAAAAGAATACAGCATCGCCGTTGTTTTCCGTACGCACTGCTTTGATGATTTTCTCGCTTTGGTCGAGCAACTGTACAACGTAAGTGGTGTCGGTGACTCCCGAGAGTTGCATGACGACGGTAGAGAACTCGTCTGGACTGCTGATTTTAATGCCTTGTTTGTAGGCTGCCGCCTGGCGGCCATAGATGTCTTCGAAGGCTATGGAGTCCACTTCGAAGCTGTATTCTTCGCCTGCTGTCCACTCCGCCATCACATCGTAGGTGCGCAGGAGCGAGTCGTGTCGCTCCACGTGTATGGGAATTTGGTTCCATAGCGTGTCTTGCTTGATGTAAAGGTGTACGCCGGATGTGTCGCAGCGAGCCAGTGGTGTGGGCACGGTGAAGGACGGGCGGTAGTCGGGAGCCATGGTGCTTGGTACGTCATACTGCACCTTGAGCGGTTCCTGTGGCATGATGCTGTCGTAGGGTTCTCCCTTCTTTTTGAGTTTCGCCTGCTCCTTCTCCCACGCCTCTATTTGTCTCTTCAGCTCTCTCTGTCGCTTCTCATAGCTGGTCTTGGCTATCACGTCCACGGTGTCGACCTGTGTGTAGAGCACACCGGCCGAGTCCGTCATCAGATAGGAGAGTTGCATGGCAAGGGTATCTTGATTCACCAGCATCGTGTCGCGCAGCCAGTAGGTCAGCGTGTCCTTCTTCTCGTTAGTTTCGAGGATAAATGCATCTTTCTCATCGAAGTTCAGTCCCTTGATTTCGGGTAGTTGTGGGTTGCCGTAGCTGAAATAGAGCGTGAAGCGGTCGGCCTCTTTCCGCTCGGGTTGTTTCAGCAGGTAGCGGTCGGTCTGCACCTCCTGGAAGGCCAGCAGGACGATGTCGTCGGGATAGAAATGGGTGTACGGCACGCGCATGATGTTGTCAATATGCAGCGAGTCGCGCCAGATGGTGTCCTGCCGG
This sequence comes from Vescimonas coprocola, assembly GCA_963620725.1. Lineage (GTDB taxonomy): Bacteria > Bacteroidota > Bacteroidia > Bacteroidales > Bacteroidaceae > Prevotella. The sequence goes on along the minus strand of CAVFBU010000039.1, from coordinate 11,025 downwards.
ATGTCCGGTCCGGCACTGGGCTTGTAGGTCTGCCCGGAGAAGGCTATCATCTCGCTCTTCTGACTGAACATATAGTTGCCGTCAGCATCCTGCAGGGCATAGACGCGGTATTCGCCCGGTGCCACACCCTTGATGACGAAGTGTCCTGTACCGTCCGTGCGTGCCACGCGCAGCAGCGGCTTGGTCTTGAAGGCCGTGTCGGAAAGGTCGGCATAGAGTCCCACCTGTATGCCCTTGACGGGTTCGAGGTTGGAGGCATCCAGCACGGTTCCGGCCACCTCGAAGGTGTCGATGCGTTCGCCGGTGGAGAAGGTGAACGTATAGTTGCCCATCGGGTTGTTTTCGTTGTTGTCGCTGATGGCATCGCTGAAATCAATGGTGTATGTGGTGTTTTCCTTGAGTGAGTCTTTCAGTTCCACGACAATGTTCTTGCCTGCTGCCTTGATTTCCGGCATCTCCAGTTGTGGCGGCGAGACGATGACGTTCTGCGTGGCATCCTCCAGTTTGATGTATTCGTCGAAGAGGATGGTTATCTTTTTCTCATGAACGTTGACAGCCTGGTCTGCCGGCGTGGAGCCGACGACGCGCGGTGGGTCGTCGTCGTACCATCCTCCGTCAGGCTGTCCCATTCGTGCGCAGCTTATTGCTGAGAGGAGGAATGGGAGTAGTGGGAATAGTGGGAGGAATGGGAATGATGGGAGTCGTGTCTTCATGATTGCAGTTTGAGAAGCTGTTCAATATGTTCGCGCGAATTATTCAGTCGCGGCACCTTGTGTTGTCCGCCCAGTTTGCCGCGCAGTTTGAGCCAGTCGTTGAAGAGTCCCTGCCGGGCCTGTATGATTTCCAGCGGTTGCAGCGTAATGTCCTTGTAGCGTTTAGCTTCATAGTCGCTGTTGAGTTCCTGTAGGCGATGGTCCAGCAGGTTGGCAAACTGTTGCAGGTCGTCAGGCGGTGTGCTAAACTCAATGAGCCACTGGTGGCGGCACTTGGCATGGGCATCCATAAAGACGGGTGCGGCAGTGTATTCCAGCACCTCGGCTCCAGTCTGCTGGCAGGCGTAGGCCAGTCCCTGTTCAGCATTGTCCACGATGAGTTCCTCGCCGAAGGCATTGATGAAGCTCTTTGTCCGTCCGGAGATGACGAACTTGTAGGGGTTGGTGGAGGTAAAGCGGATAGTGTCACCTATTATATAACGCCACAGACCGCACGATGTCGTGATGATGATGGCGTAGTTCTTGTCTTTCTCCACACCCCATAGCGGCACGATATGGTCTGTTCCCATCTCCTGGAACTCATAGAACACTCCATAGTCGAGCATGAGCATCATGGCCTTGTCCGTCGGGTCGTCTTGAAGTCCGAAGAATCCCTCGCTGGCGTTATAGGTCTCCATATAGTGCATCGTGGGTGAGGTGATGAGTTGTTCATACTGTTTGCGGTAGGGTGTGAAGGCCACTCCGCCGTGGAAGAACACTTCGAGGTTAGGCCATACCTCCTCCAGATGGGTCTTGCCGGAAATTTCCAGCACGCGGTTCAGTACAGAGAGCATCCACGATGGCACACCCGAGAGGTTGGTCACGTTCTTGTGTAGTGCTTCGTGGGCTATGCGGTCGCGTTTCACCTCGAAGTCGTCCAACAGGGCTGTAGCCTTCTTCGGCACGCGCACCATGTTGGCCAGTGGGTTGATGTTTTCAATGAGGATAGCACTGAGGTCGCCCACCAGCGAGTCCTTTAGGTTATAGTTGGGCGCATGGCTTCCTCCGAGAATCAGAGCCCGTCCGTCGAAGAGCTTGGAGTGGGGGGTGTTGCGCAGGTAGAGTGCCACGGCATCGAAGCCGCCCTTGTAGTGGATATGCTTCAGTCCGTCGTTGCTGACGGGTATGAATTTCGACTTGTCGTTGGTGGTCCCACTCGATTTGGCAAACCATTTCACGCGTCCTGGCCAGAGGATGTCTTTTTCTCCGTGGCGCATCCGGTCTATCTGTTCCTTCAGTTCCTCGTAGGTATGTACAGGACAGTTCTTGGCAAAGGCATCATAGTCTTTTGTGGCGGAGAAGGCGTATTTCCTTCCTATCTCGGTGTCGGCAGCCTGTTCGAGCAGGTGTTTCAGCACTTCGCGTTGGAGCACTTCACCTTCGGTTTGGTGGCGTTCCAGTTCGTGCATCCGGTGTACGAAGACATGGCGTACAATATTCGTTAAACTCATAACAATACAATAATATCGGCTGCAAAGGTAGTGCAAACCAAGAGAAATACCAAATTTTGGAGCAGCGAATGCAGAGAAAGCTTGCTTTCTTTGCTGAGTCGCGACAAAATAAGCCGAAGACAAATTTTGGAGCAGCGAATGCAGAGAAAGCTCGCTTTCTTTGCTGAGTCGCGACAAAATAAGCCGAAGGCAAATTTTGAAAGCATTAAACGACACGTTTGCGGTGTTCAACCATATTATTAAGCCTCCGCGAATGTATGGTTTCGGGTACTGAGCGTTCCACGATGGATTAAGATATAAGACAAGAGGAGTAGGTCCATAAAAATAAACGACCATTTATTTTGTATTTCTCTTGGTTTGCACTACCTTTGCAACCGAAAATTAAAAGGAAGAAGAAATGTCATACTTATTCTCATCAGAATCCGTGTCTGAGGGACATCCCGACAAAGTGGCCGACCAAATCAGCGATGCCATCCTCGACCAGTTCTTAGCCTACGATGAGCACGCCCGTGTGGCCTGCGAAACCTTCGTGACGACAGGACAGGTCGTCATCATGGGTGAGGTGCGCAGCAGTGAATACATCGACCTGCAGACCATTGCGCGCAACACCATCAAGAAGATTGGTTATACAAAGGCAGAGTATCAGTTTGACGGCAATTCGTGCGGCATCCTCACGGCCATCCACGAGCAGAGCGATGACATCAATCGTGGTGTGGATCGCGAGGACGACGAGAATCAGGGTGCCGGCGACCAGGGTATGATGTTCGGCTATGCTACCAACGAGACGGACAACTATATGCCTGTATCGCTTGACCTCTCGCACCTCATCGTGCGCACACTGGCCGACATCCGCCGCGAAGGCAAGGAGATGACTTATCTCCGTCCTGACGCCAAGAGCCAGGTGACGGTTCAGTATAGTGACGACGGCACACCCGAGCGCATCGACACCATCGTGGTGTCCACCCAGCACGACGAGTTTGACGAGGACGATGAGCGTATGTTGGCCCAAATCAAGTCTGACGTGCTCCATGTCCTCATGCCCCGTGTCAAGGCGCAAATCAAGAATGAGAAGGTGCTCCGTCTGTTTGACGACCATATCAAATACTATGTCAACCCCACTGGCAAGTTTGTCATTGGCGGGCCTCACGGCGACACCGGACTGACCGGGCGCAAGATAATCGTTGACACCTATGGTGGCAAGGGCGCACACGGCGGCGGAGCCTTCTCTGGCAAGGACTCGTCGAAGGTAGACCGCTCTGCGGCATACGCTGCTCGCCACATCGCCAAGAATATGGTGGCAGCCGGCGTGGCCGACGAGATGCTGGTGCAGGTGAGCTACGCCATCGGTGTGGCCCGCCCCATGAACATCTACGTGAATACCTATGGACGCTCGCACGTTGCCATGAGCGACAGCGAGATAGCCCACCATATCGAGAAATTGTTCGACCTGCGGCCAAAGGCCATTGAGCGCCAGTTGAAGTTGCGCCAGCCCATGTTCCTTGAGACGGCTGCCTATGGTCACATGGGGCGTCAGCCCGAGGTGGTGTCGAAGACCTTCACCAGCCGTTACCACGAGACGAAGGTTCTCGAAGTGGAGCTTTTCACGTGGGAGAAGCTGGATCGCGTGGCGGACATCAAACGCGAATTTGCACTTTAACATCCATTCCATGCGACAGGTAGACAGCACAGCACAGGGGCAGCCTGTAGGGCAGAGCGGACATGACGGTGACTTCTTTTCCGGCAAGACACTGCTCCATTCCGAACAGTCGGGTGGCAGTCTTGGTGCTGATGGTACGTCAGTGCCTTACAGTGTCCGCAACGATGATGTCGTTATCCTGATACTGGTGGGATGTGCCATTGCTGCCGTTGTGGCCTTGTCCCGCGTCTGGAACTTCGTAGTGCAACAGTTTAAGACCTTGTTTTACCGTCCATCAGAAAATGAAAAAGCCGTGAAGGAAACGAAGGCTGAGATGTTGTTTATGGCCATCCTTGCCCTGTCAGCCTGTCTGATAATCGGTCTATTGTGCTATTTCTATTGCCTTCATTTCGTCGGCACGACTTTCGCACTCCCGTCCAACTACCTGCTCATTGCCGTTTTCTTAGGCTGGACAGTCGTATATTTTATAGGAAAAATACTGCTTGCCTCATGGGTCAACCAAGTGTTCTTCGGAATGAAGAAAAACGAACAATGGATGAAGGCATCCTTCTTCCTGCAGGCCATAGAGGGGGTGTTGATGCAATGCGTTGTTTTACTCTGGTTCTATTTCGGATTAAGCCTTCAGGCCACCCTTTTCGTCGTAGTAGGAGTGGTCGTTTTGGTTAAAATGCTGTCGTTAGGAAAGTATTTGGCTATCTTTTTCGACAGAAAAGTCGTCAATCTTCATTTTTTTTTGTACTTTTGCGCCCTTGAAGTGATGCCGTTGCTTGTATTTTGGAGCGGCGTGACGTTCATAGGAAATAATCTGAAAATAATTTTTTAGGACAACGATGATCAAGAAGATTTTAGTTTCGCAACCGAAACCATCCAGTGAGAAGTCGCCGTACTTTGACATTGCGGAGAAATACAACGTGGAGCTGGTGTTCCGTCCTTTCATCAAGGTGGAGGGGCTCGAACCCAAGGAGTTCCGTGCGCAGAAAATCAATATTCTCGATTTCACGGCTGTCGTCTTCACATCCCGACATGCCATAGACCATTATTTCACGCTGGCCAAGCAGATGCGCATCACGATTCCGGAAGATATGAAATACTTCTGCGTGACCGAGACCATCTCGCTGTACATCCAGAAATACGTGCAGTACCGGAAGCGGAAGGTGTTCTTTGGCAATACAGGAAAGATTGATGACCTGTTGCCCACTATGGTGAAGCATAAGGCAGAGAAATACCTCGTCCCGATGAGTGACGTGAACAGTGGTTCGGTGGCCAGTTTGCTGGAGTCGAAGAAGCTGAACCACCGCGAGTGTGTGATGTACCGCACCGTGAGCAACGACTTTACACCACAGGAGGTGAAGGATTTCGACTACGATATGCTCGTGTTCTTCAGTCCTTCCGGAATAGAGTCGCTCACCAAGAATTTCCCGGAGTTCAATCAGGGGGAAGTGGCCATCGCCACCTTCGGGCCGGCCACGGCAAAGGCGGTTCGGGATGCCGGACTGCGCCTTGACCTGGAGGCTCCCTCAACACAGTATCCTTCGATGACTGCCGCCCTTCAGCACTATCTGGAGGAGCATCAGGACAAATAGACCTTTCCTCCTATGGCTACCCATACGCTCTGCAAGCAGGAGCGGCTGTGTGGACAGCGGCTCACGGAACAGCTCTTCGACAGGAAGGAAAGTCGTTCTGTAGCCTTGTTTCCCGTCCGGGCTGTATGGCGCGAGATAGAGCGTCGTGAGGGGGAGCCGCCAGTCAGACTGCTGGTCAGCGTGTCAAAGCGGCATTTCAAACGCGCCGTCAAGCGCAACCGCGTGAAGCGTCAGCTGCGCGAGGCTTACCGGCTGAACAAGCAGGTGCTCACCAGTGTCGTAGAACAGCGGCCGGAGCGCGCCTTGGCAGTAGGTGTTGTTTGGCTTGCGGACGCGCTCTTCCCCACAGCGGTGGTGGAGGCGAAAATGGTGGGACTGTTGAACCGTATTGCTGGAAAACTATGACGATGTCATGGGTGCGGCGTGCGGCAAAAACCCTGTCACGGGTCGTGGTGTGGATGCTGATACTCCCCATCCGCTTCTATCAGACGGCCATATCTCCGTACACGCCACCCTCTTGCCGCTTCACGCCCACGTGTAGCGAGTACGCCAGGCAGGCATTGATAAAACATGGACCCGTCAAGGGACTGGCACTCGCAGTATGGCGCGTTCTCCGGTGCAACCCGTGGGGTGGGGCAGGCTACGACCCAGTGCCGTGAAAGTCCCAGGAGTCCATAACAGATAGTAAAAGTATAACATAAAACAATATCGTCAAGATGAAAAACTTTGTAGAAGAACTTCGCTGGCGCGGAATGTTGGCACAAATCATGCCAGGAACGGAAGAGCTGCTCCAGAAAGAAATGGTGTCGGCCTATCTGGGTACAGACCCTACCGCCGATTCGTTGCACATCGGCCATCTCTGTGGTATCATGATGCTGCGCCATCTGCAGCGTTGTGGCCACAAGCCTTTCATCCTCGTGGGCGGAGCCACCGGTATGATTGGTGACCCATCGGGAAAGAGCCAGGAACGCAATCTGCTGAACAACGAGACGCTCTACCATAACCAGGAGTGCATCAAGGCACAGGTGGCCAAGTTCCTGGACTTCGACGCCAAGGAGGCCAATGCCGCCGAGATGGTGAACAACTACGACTGGATGAAGGACTTCACCTTCCTTGACTTCGCGCGCGAGGTGGGCAAGCACATCACCGTCAACTATATGATGGCCAAGGAGAGCGTACAGCAGCGACTCAACGGCACGGCGCGCGATGGCCTGTCCTTCACGGAGTTCACCTACCAGCTGCTCCAAGGCTACGACTTCCTCTATCTCTACCAGCACCGGGGCGTGAAGCTCCAGTTGGGCGGCAACGACCAGTGGGGCAATATGACCACCGGTACGGAGCTGATTCGTCGTACTCTCGGAAATGATGTGGAGACCTTTGCCTTGACCTGTCCGCTCATCACCAAGAGCGATGGCAAGAAGTTTGGAAAGACCGAGAGCGGCAACATCTGGCTTGACCCCAAGCGCACCACCCCGTACAAGTTCTATCAGTTCTGGCTCAACGTGAGCGATGAAGACGCAGAACGCTACATCAAAATCTTCACCTCGCTGGAGAAAGAGGTCATCGATGCTCTCGTGGAAGAACACCAGAAAGACCCCGGTCGCCGCATCCTCCAAAAGCGTTTGGCCGAGGAAGTGACCCTTATGGTGCATTCGCAGGAGGCTCTTGACACCGCTATTGAGGCTTCGTCCATCCTTTTCGGCAAGTCAACCAAAGAGGGACTGGAACGTCTCGATGAGCAGACCTTCCTTGATGTCTTCGATGGCGTGCCGCAGTTTGAGATTGGCAAGGATCAGCTGAATCAGCCCGCCATAGAACTGCTCACCACCGTTGCCCCAGTGTTCCCCTCCAAGGGCGAGATGCGCAAGATGGTGCAGGGCGGCGGCGTGAGTCTTAACAAGGAGAAACTCTCCGACCAAAACCGCCCTGTTACTGCCGACGACCTCATTGATGGGAAGTATCTGTTGGCGCAGAAAGGCAAGAAGAACTACTACCTCTTGGTCGTGAAGTAAGTATTTTGGTGAAAAATTTGGCAATACGCCGATTTTTATATACCTTTGCACCCACTTTCGGGTGTGAATGTCCTATGGTGTAATGGTAGCACAACAGGTTTTGGTTCTGTTTGTGGTGGTTCGAATCCGCCTAGGACAACACACGTTTGCCGTTTACAAATGAAAAGGAGGACAGACGATGAAGATTCTTGTAGCCAATCCGATTTATGATTCGGTGTTCAAGTTCTTGATGGAGGACGAGCGTATCGCAAAGACAGTACTTTCTGCGTTACTCAAAAAGGAGGTGGTAGGTGTAGAGATGCGCCGTCATGAACATCCCAACATCACACGCGACAATTTGTCTATGTTTCGGATAGACTTTGCCGCGCGAGTAAAGGAGAACGATGGCTCTGTACATTTAATATTGATTGAACTGCAGAAAACCTGGCTGGACACTGAGACACTGCGTTTCCGGCGCTATTTGGCAGCGCAGTATAATGCGGAGGAGAATATTCAAAAAGGAGGGCGGGAGCAGGGCTATGCAATACCTATGGTTGCCGTCTACCTGTTGGGACACCGTATCGGTGACATTAATGCCCCCGTTGTCTATGTCAGCCATAAAGCCCTCGATTACAATGGCGAAGAGGTAGAGAATGGTGCCACAGACCCTTTCATTAACAGCCTTACCCATGATAGTATCATCGTTCAGATACCATTGCTACATGGCAAGATAAACAATCGTTTGGATAAGGTTCTGAGTGTTTTTAACCAATCGCAGCGCACGGCAGACAACCAGCAAGTCGTCAGTCTGGATGATGATTTGTATGAGGATGATCCGGATATGATGCACATCATCCATCGCCTCACGTTGGCAACGATGAGTGCCAATGTTAGACAGGAAATGAACGATGAAGACGAGTTCTTTTCTGTGATAGAGGAGCGGGATACCCAAGTCATGAAACAGAATAAAATCATATCCGATCAGAAGGCTCAGATATCCGATCAGAAGGCTCAGATATCCGATCAGAAGGCTCAGATAAAGGCTATGGCGCAGGCGATGTTGAAAAATGGGTTTGGCATTGAAGTTATTGCGCAAGCCCTCCACAAAACCATTGACGAAACAGAACAAATTCTTGGTCGGTCATAATCAAGGGGTTTGTATCAGAAACAGAAAGGGACGGATGAGGCAATGACTCATCCGTCTCCTTATTATTAATGCGTTATCCCGGTCACTCAATAGTGCAATTATCTGCATTTTTCGGGGGAACTTTCGGGCATTGTCCCCCAGTGTTTATTGGCCTTGGGTCCCATGATGAAGGTCATTACGCCTCCTTTGGCGATATCCATGTGCATCAGATAGTTCTTATCGTATGGTTCGCCGTTAAGGTAGGCTTCTTGGACAAATATATTTTTTGCCGAGGCATTCTTTGCAATGATGGTGAAGGTTTTTCCCTTTGGAAGTCGGATGACTGCCTTGCTGAAAGACGGGCTTGCCAGCATATAACAACCATCAACAGGACACACGGGGTAGAAACCCAGCGCACCGAAGATATACCAGGCAGACATCTGTCCGGCATCATCATTGCCGCTTAGGCCGTCGGAGCCTGGACGGTATTCCTCGTCAAGGATTTTGCGCACCTGCTGTTGTGTCTTCCATGGCTCTCCGGCATAGTTGAACATGAAAGCTACTTGATGGCAGGGTTCATTCCCATGCCAGTAACGTTTTTCGGAAAACATAGAATCAAGTTTTGCGACATATCGGTCTCTTCCACCCATACATTCCATCAGCCCCTGGACATCATGCGGCACATACCACGAATAATGGCAGGGATACCCTTCAGTAATGAAGGAGCAGTTGCGGAAAGCATTGTCGCTATCAAGAAACCTTCCGTCAGCATAGCGGCCTTGCGCATATCCTGTACGTGGGTCTATTACGTTCTTGTAATTCTTCGACCGCTGCAAAAGAGTATCTCTGTCTGCTTGATGCCCGATGGCGTTTGCAAGCAGCGCCAAGGCATAATCATCGTACGCATATTCAAGGGTTCGTGAAATCTGTTCTTCCTTGTGGAATGCTTCGGAAACAGAATCTTCCAGTGGGATATATCCGTATTTCTGATAAGACCACAAGGCCCTTCTTCCTTTTCCGTCTTTATATTCCTGATAGGTTGAAGGTTGCTCAAAAGCATTTTTTCTCAAAGCCTTGTATGCTTTCTCTACGTCAAAGTTCCTAATTCCCTTTAGATAGGCATCGGCGATGATGGATGCGCAATGGTCACCTATCATCTCTGAAGTATAGCTGTTCCAACAGGGAAAAATCGGAAGCCATCCGCCGTCCTCGTATTTGTCAACAAGCGACTGAATCATATCCCCTGTTTCTTTAGGATAAAGAATCGTAAGGAGCGGATGCAGCGCACGGTAGGTGTCCCATAGGCTATAGTCGTCGTAATAGATTCCAGTGGTTCTTTTGATAGTCTTTCCTCCGGCGAAGGAGGGATATCTCCCATCAACGTCACTTATCTCATGGGGCAGGAACGAGGCATGATACATAGCTGTGTAGAATTTTTGCAGTGCAATTTTGTCCCTTGTTGTAACTTCTATGGCCGAAAGGCGTTCTTCCCAAATCTTATGGACGGATTCCCTTACCTTGTCAAAGTCCCATCCGGGGATTTCCTGCTGCATATTGTTCATAGCTCCGTTCAGGTCACAAAAGGAGCCTGCCATCTTGACCACAACGGTCTCTCCTGCCTGAACAGGAAAAGAGACGTAGGCTCCGATATGTGGTTTTCCCGAAGTTGTTGTAGTCCCATCAAAAGTTTGTTCGCCTTCGAAGATACCATATTTGACGACTTTGTTCTTTACCATGACCAGGAAGTAACCGCTAAATCCCGCTGACTCGCCCCAACCTTGATAGATACGATGGACGGGATTTGCCCCTTTGATGATGCTTTTTTCGGCATCAACGGCAATAGAGCCTTGCCCTTCGTCGCTGTTAGGATTGACAACCAAGTAGGCCGTTCCCGCTTTCTTGTAGGTGAAGCGGAAAATTCCCGTGTGTGACAATCCTGTCATTTCAGCGATGATATCCCCTCCAAACAGATGGACTTTGTAATAATCGGGGCGGGCTGTCTCTTGGTTGTGGCTGAACGGGCTGGCGCGATGCTCTGCCTGACATTTCAGCGTGTTGAAAAGTGGCATGATGGTGGCAGAACCATAATCTTGCGTACACCCACCTACTATCCAGTGAGAATTGCGGAAGCCTTGAATGGCTGAACGTGAGTAGTAATAGGGCGAAACGCTTTTCTTCTCTGAGTTCTCCGTCTGTGCCGTCCAGAAATTCATTCCACTGGGAACTAAAACGGCCGGGATGGTCTGCCCCAGTTGCGAATCGCCGTCATAGAAGGCATTGGGTGAGGAGCCTGTTCCGACAAACGGATCTACATGCTGAATATATTGTGCGTCTGCTGGAGATGCTCCTGACAGAAGGCACAATATGGAAATAGCTATATGTCTCATTTTACGTCGGTGGTTAGTTCTGATTGGAAGTTTCCGGTACAGGTGCTGTTGCGGAGAACAATCTGTGAAGACCGCTTG
>CAVFBU010000038.1:0-21076 GCA_963620725.1 Vescimonas coprocola | reverse complement strand
AACGACCCCGAGATTACAAATCACGTGCTCTGGCCAACTGAGCTAAAGAGGCTTCTCTAAGCATCCGTCTCCCGAAGGAGTTGCTAACCGTCGGAAAGCGGATGCAAAGGTAGGCATTATTTTTGAACCACCAAAACTTTTTGAGGTTTTTTTTAGCGATTGCGCAATTTTTCCTTGAATTTCTGCAGTTGAACCTTCAGAGAGTCCACGCAAAGGTCTGTTGCTTCCTCAAAAGTGTCGCTTACTTTCTCTACAAAGATGCGGTTTCCCGGTACGCGTACGGTCATACTCACCTCCTTGTTCTGTGCAGTAGCGGGCTTCACCACCTTGCAGACCACCTCAACGGCCTGGATGTCTTCGTAGGATTTTTCCAGTTTGGCCGTTTTCTTCTCGATGAATGCCTGCAGTTTGTCTGTTGCGTCAAAGTGGACGGCTTGAATTTTGATTTCCATAGTTACCTCCATTTTTAAGGGTTAGTATTGTTTGTTTTATAATCGGTCAAGCCCTCGGATGGGCTTTCTCGTATACGCTTTTGAGTTGCTCGAAGGTGGCGTGGGTATAAATCTCAGTGGTAGCGATGCTCTCATGCCCCAACAGCTTGCGCACGCTCTCCAGTTCTGCCCCATTGTTGAGCATAGCTGTAGCGAAGGAGTGGCGCAACACGTGTGGAGACCGTTTCTGCTGGGTGGTCACCTTCAATAGATTCCTTTGAACGAGGCACTCTACGGCACTTCGGCTTATTCGTTGTCCTTTATCGCTCACAAAGAGTGCCTTTTGGTCTGCCGCTGCCAGTGTATCGCGTTCCTGCAGATAGCGCGTGAGGGCTTCTGCCAGTTCATCGCCGAACGGCACGATCCGTTGCTTGTCGCGTTTGCCCGTCACCTTGAGTTGCCGATTGACGAAATCCACGTCCGCCACGTTAAGTCCGAGGAGTTCCGAAAGACGGATGCCCGTAGAGTATAGCGTTAATATAATAGTACGCGCGCGCGAGTCCTGCATAGAACCATCCCACATGCTGTCGTCGTCCATCAGACGATCCATATCCTTTTCGCGAATGAATTTGGGAAGGGGTTTCTGTAGTTTGGGACCTTTCACGTGGTGTGACGGGTCTACCTCAACCATACCATGCGCCAACGCATAGCGATAAAAAGAACGCACGGCACTCAAGCAGTTATTCACTGTTGATGCCATGGCGCCTTTATCCATTAAACTCTCCATCCAGTCGCGGATGATATCGGAGTCTATCGTCTCCCATGAGAGTTGACAATCCCTAAGTTTAAAATACGACTCGAAGTCGTGGAGACTCCTGTCGTAACTTCGCACTGTGAGCTCGGAACGATTCCGCTCATAGCGCAGGTAGCTTAGAAATTTCTCTATCATAGACCCGTTGCTTTACTTTTCGGCAACGAATTTACGCAGAAAAAATCAAACCACCAAATTTTCCTGCTACTTTTTTATTCTTCAGCAGCGCGGAGCTTCTGCACGTAAATGGCGTGTTCCATCTTGAGGCGCTTCAGTACAGACGGCTTGTCGAATTGCTGACGGCGGCGGAGTTCCTTTACAACGCCAGTCTTTTCGAACTTTCTCTTAAACTTCTTGAGGGCCTTCTCAATGTTTTCGCCTTCCTTTACAGGTACAATAATCATGTTTTTTGCTTTTATTATTTTAGTTAAACTTTTCTTCGCCATTAAGCGGCTGCAAAATTACACCATTTTTGCGAATTACGCAAGTTTTTCTGCTTTTTTATGACTTTCCGTTCGAAAAAAGTTTTCTTTGGTCTTCATTTTATGGGCTATGCGTGTTGAATGTTGGGTGTTATATATAATATAAATATTGTTAAAGCGACAGCAAAAGTTATTGTCGTTATGCAAGAATGGTGTATCTTTGCAATATCAAAATGATATCAACCTATAAAATTCAAAATGCAATGGAAAAGAAAGAGTATGCTTTTAAGGGAATGGTCGTGAACGGCTTTGCTATGCTGTTTATCAATTTGGCCGTGTTGATTATGGCCTTCGTGGGAATCATCTATGGTGTCGTCCTGCTGGACGAGGGCAACGGGGCACAAGGTGGCGGTCTGCTTGGTGGGGGAGGTCTGCTACTTGTCGTCAACATCATCATGTGGTGCGGACTAATGCAGTTGGAGCCCAACGAGGCCAAGGTGACCAACTGGTTCGGAAAATATAGTGGTACGTTCTCGCAGACCGGCTTCTATTGGATCAACCCCTTCTATAGCACCAAGAAGGTGTCGCTGCGTGCCCGTAACCTTGATGCAGAACCCATCAAGGTGAACGACAAGACGGGCAACCCCGTTATGATTGGTCTGGTGCTCGTCTGGAAGCTGAAGGACACCTACAAGGCACTCTTCGAGGTCGACTCACAGACGATGGCTGCCAATGCCGACACCGTGGGGAGCAACACGAAAGGATTGATGAACGCCCTGGAGAATTTCGTGCGCGTGCAGAGCGATGCTGCCCTGCGCCAGGTGGCCGGCCAGTATGCCTACGACGATGACGACAACAAGTCGACGGAGCCGACACTCCGTTCCAGTGCCGATGAAATCAATCAACAACTGGAAGAGAAGCTTGACGAGCGTCTGGCCTTGGCTGGCATTGAGGTCATTGAGGCTCGCATCAACTATCTGGCCTACGCCCCCGAGATTGCTGCAGTGATGCTGCGCCGTCAGCAGGCCTCGGCCATTATTACCGCCCGTGAGCAGATCGTGGAGGGTGCCGTGTCGATGGTGAAGATGGCCCTTGAGCGGCTCTCCAGTGAGAATATCGTGGAACTGGACGACGACAAGAAGGCGGCCATGGTGAGCAACTTGCTCGTGGTACTCTGCAGTGACGACTCGGCTCAGCCGGTGGTGAATGCAGGCACCCTGAACCATTAAGTCCACCTACTCCTCTTTAATATATGGCAGACAAGAAATCCAGCAAGAGTTTCATCCTGCGCATCGACTCGGAGACGATGAATGCGATAGAGACGTGGGCTGCAGACGAGTTCCGCAGTACCAACGGCCAACTGCAGTGGATTATCACTGAAGCCCTGCGCAAGGCCAAGCGTCTGCCAAAGAAGAAAAAGGAAGCGGAGGACGGAGCACTGGGACAGGAATAAGGCGGCGTTATGCTATATGGAGTTTGCAAAAGGACGGCTTTTAAGTTCTAATAACATTAAAATGCCAGGGAAATGTTCCGTATAAAAAGTTTTTTTGCTAACTTTGCAACCAAGCAAAAACTTACAAAAAACACAAAAGAAACAACTATGGAATTTTTAACAAACGACAAACTCTTGATTGTTGGAGCCGGTGGTATGATTGGTTCCAACATGGTGCAGAGTGCACTGATGCTCGGCCTCACCCCCAACATCTGCCTCTATGACATCTACGAGCCGGGTGTACACGGCGTGTTCGACGAGATTCAGCAGTGCGCCTTTGCCGGTGCCAATGTGACCTACACCGTCAATGCCGAAGAGGCTTTCACTGGTGCTAAATACATCATCTCTTCCGGTGGTGCTCCCCGTAAGGACGGTATGACCCGTGAGGATCTGCTGAAGGGCAACTGCAAGATTGCCGCTGAGTTTGGCGACAATATCAAGAAATACTGTCCCACCGTGGAGCACGTGGTGGTTATTTTCAACCCCGCTGACGTGACAGCCCTGACGGCACTGATCCACTCTGGTCTGAAACCCAACCAGCTGACCTCCCTCGCAGCCCTTGACTCCACCCGTCTGCAGCAGGCTCTCGCTTTGGAGTTCGGCGTACAGCAGGATAAGGTGACTGGTGCCCATACCTATGGTGGCCACGGCGAGCAGATGGCTGTATTCGCCTCTCAGGTGAAGGTAGACGGCAAGCCCCTCTCCGAGATGGGACTCTCCGCCGAGCGTTGGGAAGAGATTAAGCACCACACCATTCAGGGTGGTTCCAACATCATCAAGCTCCGCGGCCGCAGCTCGTTCCAAAGCCCTGCCTATAACGCCGTGAAGATGATTGAGGCTGCCATGGGTGGAGAGAAGTTCACCCTGCCTGCCGGTTGCTATGTCAACTGCGACAAGTGTGGCTTCAAGAACGTGATGATGGCCATGCCTTCCGTCATCGACAAGACGGGTGTTCACTTCGTAGAGCCGAAGGGTACGGAAGAGGAGATGGCAGCATTGGCCAAGTCCTACGAGCACCTCTGCAAGATGCGCGACGAAATCGTGGAGCTGGGCATCGTTCCTCCCGTTGCCAAGTGGACGGAGATGAACCCCAACCTCTAAACAACCGGGTTCCCCCGATATATAAAGGTCTTGGCACGATGCCAAGACCTTTTTTGTTATACCTCTTTTATATTACCAAAGTCCCACGACCACCCGGACCGTTAGGCTATGGTTCTCTATACCATTTGGCGTATTCCACATAGTGTTTAGCATTGTCCGTCTGTCCCGGACGGGTAGGTTTGATGTACTTGGCCGGCACACCGCCCCAGATTTCGTGGGGGCCAATCTTAGTGTTCTGCAGTACCAATGCTCCGGCAGCCACAACTGCTCCCTCGCCCACGTCACAGCCATCGAGCAACGTCGACCCCATGCCGATGAGTGCGCCGTCATGGACGGTGCAGGCATGCACCGTGGCATTATGGCCGATGGTCACGTCATTGCCTATTACCACAGGCCCCGTATCGTGAGTTACATGGATGCATGCCCCGTCCTGCACATTGGTACGATGGCCGATAGTGATGGGAGCCACATCGCCGCGCACCACGGCATTGAACCACACGGAACACTCGTCTCCCATAGTCACCTCGCCCACGATGGTGGCATTCTCACTGAAATAGCAGTCGCGCCCCCATTTTGGGGTCAGTCCGTTTACTGTTTTAATTAAAGCCATAAAAATCGTTGTTTGTTTTAGAGTCCTACGCTCCGCAGCACCTTCATGGTAGCTCCGGCCTGTCCCTTTACATAGCTGCCGGCCTGCTGTCCTGCGACCTTAGCGGTCTGCGCATCGGCATTGAAGCCATCCATGACACGCTTGAAATCCGCAGCCGATGCAATCTCCAGTCCACCGCCACACGCCTTGAGCTGTTGGGCTTCCTGGAAACGCTGGTTGTGGGGACCGAAGATGACGGGCACGTCCCACACTGCAGCCTCCAAGAGATTATGGATGCCCACGCCGAAGCCTCCGCCGACATAGGCCACCTCGCCATAGTGGTAGATGCTGCTGAGCAGTCCGAAGCAGTCAATGATGAGTACGTCGGCCTCGCGCACGCTGTCCTCCGTAGCCTGTGTATAGCGCACCGCCTTGCCGTCTATCTTCGACAGAATCTGCTGCAGGTGGTCTTCGCTGATTACATGGGGCGCGATGATGAGTTTCCAGTCTCTGTGGGCATTGAACCAAGGGATAAAAATATCCTCATCGGGTTGCCAACTCGAACCGGCCACAAAGGTGCGGTGTCCATCGGCAAATGCTTCCACCAGCGGCAGTTGCTTGGCGGCCTCCTTGATTTGCAACACGCGGTCGAAACGGGTGTCGCCGACCACGGAAAGGTCGTGGATGCCGATTTCTGCCAGCAAGCTGCGGCTGACCTCATTCTGCACAAAGAAACGGGTGAAGCACTGCAATACCCTGCCGTAGCTGCGCCCGTACCACTTAAAAAACACTTGATTAGGGCGGAAAATACTCGACACACTATACACTGGCACGTGGCGATGCTTCAGGATATGCAGGTAGTTGTACCAGAATTCGTACTTGATGAAGAAGGCCATAACGGGACGTATGGTGCGCAGGAAACGTCGCGCGTTCATGATGGTGTCAAGGGGCAGGTAGGTGATGATGTCTGCTCCTGCGTAGTCTTTGCGCACCTCGTAGCCCGAAGGCGAGAAGAAGGTGAGCAGGATTTTGTATTCCGGATGTTCGCGGCGCAGCTGTTCCATGAGCGGACGTCCCTGTTCGAACTCGCCGAGCGAGGCGGCATGAAACCATATATACTGTGCCTCGGGGTCCAGTTTCTCCCGGATGGTGCGGACGGCCTGACGCTCGCCGCGCCACATCTTGCGCACCTTCCGGCTGAAGCACGAGGCGATGACCACGCCCAAGAGGTAGATATAAATCGCGATATTATACATTGTCGTTGTGCGCCACGTGATTATCCCAACACCTCTATCGCTTTCTCCATACGTGCGAGGGTCTCTTCCTTGCCGAGGAAGGCCGAGATGTCGAACATTCCCGGTCCCTTGCCTTCGCCGACGAGTGTCAGTCGCCAGGCGTTCATGATATTGCCGAGCTTGTACTCCTTCCGTTCTATCCACTCGTGGACGATGTGCTCTTGGTTCTCCAACGAGAAGTCGTCAATACCTTTAAGCACCTCAGCCAGTTCCGTCAACTGCTGGGCCGAATCGTCCTTCCAACGCTTCTTGACCGTCTTCTCATCGTAGGTCGTCGGTGCTTCAAAGAAGAACGAGCACAGCGGCCACAATTCCTTGACGAACGAGACGCGGTCTTTCATCATCGTCACCACCTGCAGGATGCGCTCCGACGAGTCTTTCACGCCATGCTCGCGACAGATGGGTTCGAAGAGCGCGGCAATCTCCTCGCTGCTCTTCTTTAGGATATATTCGTGGTTAAACCAGATACCTTTCTCATAGGCGAAGCGCGCACCAGCCTTCGAACACTTGGTGATGTCGAACAGCTGTACCAGTTCGTCAAGCGTAAAGAGTTCCTGCTCCGTGCCGGGATTCCAGCCCAGCAACGCCAGGAAGTTGATGACGGCCTCGGGGAAATAGCCGCTCTCGCGATAGCCCGACGACACCTCACCCGTCTTGGGGTCGTGCCATTCGAGGGGGAAGACGGGAAAACCGAGGCGGTCGCCGTCGCGCTTGGACAGCTTGCCTTTTCCGTCCGGTTTGAGCAGCAGGGGAAGGTGGGCAAACCGGGGCATCGTATCCTCCCATCCGAAGGCACGGTACAGCATGACATGGAGCGGTGCACTGGGCAACCATTCCTCACCGCGTATCACATGAGAAATCTCCATCAAGTGGTCGTCCACGATGTTGGCCAGGTGGTAGGTGGGCAGTTCGTCAGCACTCTTGTAGAGCACCTTGTCGTCCACGATGTCGCTCTTGACGTGTACCTCGCCGCGTATCATGTCGTTGACCAGGATATCCTGTCCGGGTTCTACCTTGAAGCGCACCACATATTGTGCGCCCCCAGCCATCAGTGCCTCTACCTCCCCGGCAGGCAGGGTCAGCGAGTTGCGCATCTGCTGCCGGGTGTGGCAGTCATACTGGAAGTTCTGTATCTCGGCACGCTTGGCCTCCAGTTCCTGCGGCGTGTCAAAGGCCACATAGGCGTGCCCCGCATCAATCAGTTGCTTCACATATTTCTTGTAGATGTCGCGGCGCTCACTCTGGCGGTACGGCCCTTTGTCGCCTCCGAACGAGACACCCTCGTCAAACGGGATACCCAGCCACTTGAACGACTCTAAGATGTATTCTTCCGCGCCCGGCACGAAACGGCTGGAATCGGTGTCTTCAATGCGGAACACCAGTTGGCCACCATGCTGGCGGGCAAAGAGGTAGTTATACAGGGCTGTGCGCACACCACCGATGTGGAGTGCTCCTGTGGGACTTGGGGCGAAACGCACCCTCACTTTTCGTTCAGTCATCTTGTAAATAAACTTAGAAACGGATTAAAACGCTGCAAAAGTACACATTTTTTTTCATAAAATCGCTTTTTTTCACGGTAAAACCGCCTTCTTTCCATTTTTTGTCGTACCTTTGCCGACAAAATCAGGAAGATTGAACCACGTCAACACACCGTTTTGCCCGTGAAAGAAAACAACAACTGGCGTAGCCTGATGATTTGCGCCGCTCTTGTCGTAGTTTCCGTACTGCTGACTGTCTGGGCCATCCCCCACGACAGCCGGAATCATTTCTATGCTGAGCAAGGCAAGCCTTGGAAGTATGCCGACTTCACGGCTCCCTTCGATTTCCCCGTGTACAAGTCAGACGTGGCCATCAGCGCTGAAAAAGACAGTCTGATGAAGGGCTACGAGCCTTATTATAAATACGACAAGGACATCGAGAACCGCATGATACGCAAGTGGCGTACGGACTATGCCGATGGCATTCCGGGATTGGGGAAAGAGTATGTCAACCAGATTGCCAACAGCCTCCACGACCTGTACCAGCAGGGCATCATGGCTTCGCCAGACTATTCCGCACTGCGGAAGGACACCGCCGCCATGATACGCGTGGTCAGTGGTAAGGTGGCCGCCAGCATTGCCGTGTCAGAGGTCTATTCAACCAAGACCGCCTACGAGCAAATTTTCCGGGATGAGCAACTGGCGCTCCAGCGCCCCGTGCTACAGAAGTGCGACCTCAACAACTACATCACCCCCAATCTCGTCTTCGACCGCGAACGGAGCGAGGCCAGCAAGAGCGACATTCTGTCGAGCATCGCCTTGGCCAGCGGTGTGGTGCAGAAGGGACAGAAGGTGATTGGGCGCGGCGAGATAGTGACCGAGAAGACCTACCGCATCATCGAGTCGTATATGAAGGAGAACGAACGACTGCAGCAGGATCGTGCGCAGAACCAGTTGGCACTACTCGGACAGATTGTCTATGTAGCCCTTCTTATGACGACCTTCACGGCCTATCTCTTTCTCTACCGCCACGACTATCTGGAGAAGCCGCGCAGCAGCGTCATGCTCTATGTGCTGACGGTGGCATTCTGTCTGCTCACCGCCCTGTTCGTGCGCAACACCTTTATACACGTGTACCTCCTTCCCTACGCCATCGTGCCCATCTTCATCCGCGTGTTCCTTGACTCGCGCACAGCCTTTATGGCTCATGTCACGATGGTGCTCATCTGTGCCGTCATGCTGACCCATCCCTTCGAGTTTATCGCCGTGGAGACCGTGGCGGGACTGGCAGCCATCTGCTCCCTGCGCGAGATGACACAGCGGTCACAGCTTTTCAAGACGGCCATCATTGCCACCATAGCAGCCATGGCCGTCAACCTGGCCTTTGACTGGATGCGCAGCAGTTCGCTGACGCAGATAGATTACAGCACCTACAACTATCTGATGATTAACGGTGTGGCCTTGCTCTTCGCCTATCCGTTGCTCTATCTGATAGAGAAGATATTCGGTTTCACCAGCGACATCACCCTTATGGAGCTCTCTAACTCCAACAACGACGTGCTGCGCCGCATGAGCGAGGTGGCTCCCGGTACATTCAACCACTCCATCCAGGTGGCCAACCTGGCGGGTGAGATAGCCAACAAGATTGGTGCCAACGCCATTTTGGTACGCACGGGAGCCCTCTATCACGACATCGGAAAACTGACAAACCCCATCTACTTCACCGAGAACCAGACGGGCGTCAACCCACACGAGATGATAGACGACATCAAGAGCGCACAGATCATCATCAGCCACGTGACAGAGGGACAGAAGATGGCCGACCGCTACAACCTGCCCAAACCCATCCGCGACTTCATCTCGACCCACCACGGACAGGGGAAGGCGAAATATTTCTACATCCACTACAAAAACGAGCACCCCGACGAGCCTGTTGATGACCTGCTGTTCACCTATCCCGGTCCCAACCCATTCACCCGGGAGCAGGCTATCCTGATGATGGCCGACTCCGTTGAAGCCGCCTCGCGGTCACTCTCCGACTACACGGAACAGAACATCCGCGACTTGGTCAACCATATCGTTGACACGCAGATGAGCGAGGGCTTCTTCCGCGAGTGCCCCATCACCTTCCGCGACATCCAGTATGCCAAGACCATCCTCATCGAGAAGTTGAAAACTATCTATCATACCCGTATCAATTACCCGACGGAGAAAAAAGAAGCAAAGGACACAAAAGAGACTACATAATATTTTTAGAAACACACAAGACCAAAGAATGAAAAAACTTTTTAGTACCTGCGTTGTTTTCATGGTAACAACCTTTTTCGTGCATGCCGGAGGGCTGCTGACCAATACCAATCAGCATGTTGCCTTCAACCGTATGATGAGCCGTGAGGCTTCCATTGGCATTGACGGCGTGTATTACAATCCAGCCGGTGTGGCGTTTATGGGCGATGGCCACCACCTCGCCATCAACTGGCAGTTGGCGTTCCAAACCCGTACCATCAAGAACGACTACGCGCTCTTCACCAACAATGTGGACAACCCCACCACGCCGCGCACCTTCAAGGGCAACGCCTTCGCGCCGGTGCTTCCCTCATTCCAGTATGCCTACAACAAGAACCGCTGGTCGTTCCAGGCCAACTTCGCACTGACGGGCGGCGGTGGCAAGTGTACCTTCGACAACGGACTGGGGTCGTTTGAGAAGATTGTGGCGGAGACCGCTATGGGAGCCTGCCAGTTGGCCAGTGGCATCGACCAGGTGGGGGCTGCCGTCGGACAGGCGATGGGGCTACCCCTTCCCAGCCGTTTCTTCACGACCGACGATGCCTTCGGCACTGGTGGTAAGTACAGCTACAACAGCTATATGCACGGACGACAGTATTACTTCGGTCTGTCGGTAGGTGCCGCCTACCGCGTGAGCGACCATTTCAGTGCCTTTGCCGGGGTGCGCGGTGTCTATGCCACCTGTAACTACTATGGCTACGTGCGTGACATCAAGGTGGGAGGAATGCCGCTCTATCAGGTGCTGGATGCCACCAAACCCGAATCGGCCAATATCGAACTGAGTTGCGACCAGAGCGGACTGGGCTTCACCCCCATCCTGGCCGTTGACTACAAGGCAGGACGCTGGAATTTCTCGGCCAAGTATGAGTTCAAGACCCGTATACGCCTGAAGAACAAATCCGTGAACCAGGCACCCAGCATCGGCAATCTGTCCGACAACCTGAAGGCCGCCTATGTGCGTGCCGGTATTCCCGAACAGGCTGCCAACGCCATTTTAGGCAACGAGAACATCGAGGCTGCCATGGGAGAACTCAAGACGCAGTTTGACCAAAAGTTGACAGCGGCCATCGGTGAATATGCCGACGGCAAGAAGATAGCCGCCGACATTCCGGCCTATCTGACCCTCGGCGCCGGCTACAAGCCCATTGACGCCCTGCGCATCAACGTCGGGTTCCACTGGTTCGACGACAAACACGCCACCTCGTACAACGACCGTCAGAAGCTCCTGAACCGTGGCACCATCGAATGGAATGCCGGTGCGGAACTCGACCTCTGCAAGAAGCTGACCGTGAGTGCCGGTTGGCAGTCCACCGACTACGGACTGTCTGACGAGTACATGGAAGACCGCTCCTTCGTGGTCAGCTCCAATTCCTTGGGGTGCGGTGCCGTGGTGCATTTCACCGACAGGATGCACCTCAACGTGGCCTACTTCCACACCTTCTATCAACACAAGAAGACGAAAGGAGCAGGCCTCACCTCCGATTACACCTATGCTTCAGACTACACACGCAACAATAACGTGTTTGCGCTGGGGCTTGACCTGGATTTCTGATTGCGGCGCGGTCTGCTATTGCGGATCGACATCGTAATAGACCACAAGCGACGCATAGCGTTTGTCGGCCAGTGTCTGCTGCCGGACGTGCAGCAGACACTGGCGCACACGCGACAGGTCAATGCCCGGCTCCAGTTTCAGAATGAGTTTACGGATGTTCTGCGACTTCACCTTGGCTACCGTCGGTTTGTCGGGACCAAGGACACGGTTGCCGAACAACTGGCGCAACCGCCCTCCCATCTCCATCGCGGCGGTTTCTACCGTGGCATCATGGCGATGCTTTAGGAACACATAGACCAAACGGGTGAAGGGAGGATAGTGGAACGCCTGGCGTTCTACGGTCTGACTGCGGTAAAACGCCCGATAGTCGTGGCTCACCACCTGTCCGATGACCGGTTTCTCCTTGTTCTTCGTCTGCAGGATGACCAGGCCTTGATGCCCCTTGCGGCCAGCACGTCCTGCCACCTGCGACATCATCGTGAATGCCTGTTCGTAGGCCCGGAAGTCGGGATAGTTGAGCATGGTGTCCGCATCCAATATCCCCACTACGCTCACCTTGTCGAAGTCCAGTCCCTTGGTCACCATCTGTGTCCCTATCAAGATATTGGTGTGTCCGGCACCGAAATCCGTGATAATACGCTCATAGGCATTGCGCGTGCGCGTCGTGTCCAGATCCATACGCGCCACCTTCGCCTCGGGAAAGATGTCGCAGACCTGTTCCTCAATCTTCTCCGTGCCGAGACCCCGCGGACGCAGGTCTTTCGACTCACAGCACGGACAAACATCGGGAATCCGATAGGTGTAACCACAATAGTGGCAGGTCAACTGGTTGGTTTGTCGGTGCAGCGTCAGCGACACGTCGCAGTGCTGGCATCGGGGCACCCATCCACACTGGCGGCACTCCACCATCGGGGCGAAGCCGCGACGGTTTTGGAAGAGTATCGCCTGCTCTCCCCGTTGCAGGGCCTCGCGAATACTGGTAAGCAGAAGGGGCGAGAAGGGACCGACCATCTCTTTGCGGTGCTGCAGGAGCGCCACATCAACAATCTCTATCCGTGGCAGCTGCATACCCCGGAAACGTTCCGACAGTGTGACAAGCCCATACTTGCCCGTCTGCGTGTTGTAGTAGGTTTCCATGGAAGGGGTGGCCGTTCCTAACAGGGTCTTTGCACCGGTCATCTGTGCCAGCATAATGGCCGCCGAACGGGCGTGGTAGCGCGGAGCTGGGTCTTGCTGCTTATAGGATGCCTCGTGTTCCTCGTCGACGATGACCAGTCCCAGTCGCTGGAAGGGCAACAACACGGCAGAACGTGCACCGAGGATGATGTCGTAGGGATGTGCTGAAAGTTGTTTCTGCCAGATTTCCACGCGCTCGGCATCCGAATATTTGGAGTGGTAGATGCCCAGGCGGTTGCCGAACACGCGTTGCAGGCGCTGCATCATCTGCACCGTCAGCGCAATCTCGGGCAAGAGATAGAGTACCTGTTGCTGCTGCTCCAGTGCGCGGCGTATCAGATGGATATAAATCTCGGTCTTTCCGCTGCCCGTCACCCCGTGGAGCAGGGTGACGGAATGTCCCATCATCTGCATCAGCAGGCTGTTGTAGGCCGTGGTCTGCGGCTCGGTCAGCGGTGGGATGCACTCGGGATGGTAGTCGCCGCCGTGGTTCAACCGTCCCACCTCCACCTCGTAGGTCTCCAGCAGTCCCCGACGCTCCAACTGGTCTACGACACTGGCCGAGGCATGACTGCTGTTCATCAGCTCCTCGCGCGTCACCTCAGCCACAGGAGTGCCCAGCGATGTCTCGTCCCAGTGGGACAGGAAGAGATAGGTGTTGAAGGCCTCCAACTGCTTCCTGGCGCGTGTCAGTACGTTGAGAGCCACATGGATGGCCGCCTCGTTGCGGTAGGCCGGAGTCAGCCGGATGTAAGTCTCGGTCTTGGGTTTATAGCCTTCCTCGGCCTTCAGTCCTGCAGGCAGGGCGGCCTTGTACACATCGCCGATGGCCGCCATATAGTAGTCGGCAATCCATTGCCACAGCTTCAGCTGACACCCGTTGACAACAGGAGTCGCATCCAGAACCTGCAGCAAGGGCTTGACCTCGTAGTCCTCTGGTTGCTCACCGTGCAGACGACAGACCACACCCACATACTGTTTGGTGCGGCCAAATGGTACCAATACACGAACACCCTCACCCACGCGCATACCGTCCGGCACGGCGTAGGTGAAGGTGGTGTACAGCGGTACGGGTAGTATTACGTCGGCATAGTCCACTTAGAAGAAGTAAGCCACCGACACCTGCCAGGCATTGGCCTTGGCCTTAATGGTTTTGCTGGTAAGGTCGCTGACCTCGAAGTCGCCAGTCTTTCCCAAGGCAAAGTTGTAGTTCACGGTACCTTGCAGGTGCTTCACCAGCGTGACACCGATGCCGACATTACCGCTGAGGGCACTGGACTTGAAGCGCCAGTTGCCCACCTGGTCGCTCAGCGACTCGTTCTTGTCCCCGATGTTGAAGCCGAACTGCGGACCGGCATAGGCAAAAATGTTGGCCAGACTGCCCAGTCCCACGGAATAGCGCACATTGACGGGAATTTGGATGGACTGCTGCTTCAGCGTCGTGCCCGTTGTCTTCTCTTGGGCCTCGCGCTGGTCGTAGAGCAGCGAGCCGTCCAGGCCAAGACCTACGATGGGCAGGGTAATCTTGGTGGTGACACCAGCAAAGAAACCCGTCTTGTTGTCGGCAGCCAACAGTTTGCTGTCGTTGATGGAGAAATGGGTGAGGTTGAGACCGGCTTTCACACCGAAGTTGATCTGCGCCTGAGCGGGCACGGTCCACGCCGTCCATATCAGGGCAATCAGCGTAAATAACTTTTTCATAGCTTTAATCAATTAGAGAATTGCACGGCAAAGTTAAGCAATATATCTGAAAACGGGAAACATTTCCGGAATATTCGGTGAAGAAAGCGCAAATAATCGGTTTACCGGTCCACCCGAACCACTCGGAAACCGACATTGTCATACCCCTCGGCTCCGTTGCGGGCATCATCGGAGTATTCGCTGCGGCAGGCATCGCGGCTTGAGTCCCAGCTACCGCCTTTCACGATATACTCGCCACGGGCATTGGTGGTGGAAGTCCACTCCCAGCAGTTGCCCCAGAAGTCAATGCCGCCACAGGCTCCCGTGGTCTGGGCATAAGCCTCCACGGCGGTAAGTCCTCGCTCCACGTGGTCGCTGTTCATGCTCACGTCCTTGGGCATGTGTCCAGCGGCGAGAATCCACTCTTCCTCCGTCGGCAAGCGGTATTCATGCCTGTCGTCCTGCTCGCTCAGCCACTGGCAGTAGGCCACGGCTTCCGTGTAGGAGATCTTCACGGCCGGGTAATGGTCTTCCCCTTGCGGATAGGTGAAGTCCTTGTTGAACGCTGCGTATTCGGAGTTCCTTACGGGTGCATAGCCGATGTAGGGATTGTTGGCATCCGCTCCTCTGAGCACCATCCACTCGTCGTTCGGATTGTCGTCCGTCCGTGGGTCTATCAGACGATAGAACTGCTGTTCCAAACGGATGTCGCGGTTCTCCACCATCTCGTCCACAATGGCTTGCATCTCGTCCACTAAGTCTTGGTGCATCGCCTCGCGCTCCAACTCGCGCAACTTGGCCTTCTTGCGGGCGACGACCTTGTCGTATCTGATGCCCATCTGTTCCATCAGTGCCGCCTTGTTGTCCTCGGTGGGGTTCTGTTGATAGGCCACGAGTGCATCTTTAGTCGCTTGGTTCAATTCCGGTCGCTCGTCTTCCACGAAGGGTGCATCCGGGTCAGCAAACTCCAGCTCGCTCTCCACGAGGTCGGTTGGGGCGATGAACACGCCAGCCTCCACCTTCTGGTGAACCCCGAAATAGCTGGCCACTTGCCCGTCCTTGTAGATGGAGAGGCGATAGCCGCCACTGAGGTCGCAGGGGAAGGTGACGATGTAATAGTCTTTGCCCGAAGCAAGCGTTTCACCCTCGGGGGCACTGAAGGTGATGATGGACTGCTTGTCGCTGTCGCGCTGTCCGGCTATCTGATACCCGTCCACACTTTCCAGAACCACCTGGGTGACTCCCGTCATCTGGAAATTAAGGTGTATGCCGCCCAGTCCCTCTTGGGTCAGTTCCTCCAGCGAGACCATCGTGCTGGCAGACTGCTCGGTGGGTATGTTTTCAGCCGAATACACCGTGGTGGCCTCTTCCGTGGTTTCGCCCGACGGCAGGTTGTCTTCCATGCCTTCTGGGCTGTCTGATGAACACGCCGAGAACAGCATGGTCATCAGAACAGTCAGGGTAAAGAACGTGTGTTTCATTATTTGCGTCCTCCTTTTGGTCCACGTTTGCCGCCCTGTCCGCGCTTGGCGAGGCGGTCCATCATCTTGCGCTCTTGCTCATACACCTTTTCTATCTGTGTTTGAGTGAGGAACTTGGAGTATTCCTTGTAGTATTTCTGACGGATGTCAAGGATCTTCTCGCTCATGGCAAAGCGGTGTTTGATGCGGTCCTCGTTCTCCTGCTCCGACATACCCTGCTTACCTGGACGCGGACGCGGTCCCAAGTCCCAGATTTCCTTCTGGTAGTTGCAGAATGTCTTGACAAACCGCTCTGTCACGTCATGGCTGAAAGCCAGTTCGTTGGCGATGTGCTTGGCCTGTTTCTCGGCCAGTTGTTCACGCGAGAGACGCTGCTTCTGGTTCGGGCGTGGTGGGTTGTTCTGCTGTGCATAAATGGTGGCACAAGATGCAATCATCATGATTGCGACAATGAAAGTCTTCATTAAATGTTTCATAATACTGTATTTTAAAATGTTAGACATACTCTTTTTCTTACGATGCTTATTCTTGGATGAAGACATCCTCCTGGTAGACGCTCAGCAGGTAAGCCTGGTCACTGGTGGTGAGCTGGCTGAAGGCCTGGTCAACATCACCGAGGGAGGTCTGTTCCGTCTTGAAGAAGTGCGTGCCGAGGGCAAACACCAGGGCTATGGATGCGGCCACTGCGAGTGCTTTGCGCACCAGGAGGCGATAGGTCTTGACCGGTTTCACCGCTTTCCATACATCGTCTTCGAGCTGGTCGAAGAAGCCATCGGGGGTGGTATAAGGCATCCGCTTACCGATATGGTCGAAATCAAATTCTTTTTTCATAGTCGCTTTATGGTTTAATCGTTGGAATTCATATATTGGATAATCTTCTCTTTGGCAACGTGGAAGTTGGCCTTGACGGCCGGAGCCGTGGAACCTGTGGCTTCCGCTATCTCCTCATAACTGAGTTCGTCGTAGTAGCGGAGGTTGAACGCCGCCTGTTGCTTGGTGGGCAACGTGAGGATGGCCTTTTGCAGTTTCACGGCCTCCAGGTCGGAGTAGTCCACGTAGTTGTCTGCCATGATGCGGCAGGCTCCGTGCTCGTCCTCTTCCAGTGACACCTGCCCTTGCTTGCGGCTCTCGATTTGCCGCAGTGCCTCGTTGGTGGCTATCCGGAATATCCAGCCCCGGAATGCGTCCTCGTCCCTGAACTTGTCGAAGGAACGGAATATCCGGATGAAGGTTTCCTGCGTGGCATCCTGTGCGTCATCGTGTGCAACCACCAGTCGGCGGATGTGCCAGTAGATGGGTTGCTTGTATTTCTGCATCAAGAGTCGGAAGCCCCGTTCGGATTTTTCCCGGACAGCCCGGATGATGTCTTTGTCGTCTATCGTCATCTTCTATGGTTTTAATGAACGTTACGACAATATGACCCGATGAAAATGGAAAAGTAAAATCCCCAACGGACTTTTTTTGCCTTTTTGCCGCGTTAGGGCGGAAAACGATGCAGCGTTTGGCCGTATTTTCGAAAATATGCTTACCTTTGCAGGAGATTGAACAAAGAACATGACGAAGACTCCTATCACGGTCGGCACCCCGACTGCGACAAAGACCTACCGGGTGGCGGACCACTGCTTTGCCGTCACACTGCCGTCAGCGGCTCTTACAGCCAACGAGAGACTGATGGCGGCCTACCGCCCTTTTGAGACCGAGGCGCAGGAACCGCTGTTCCGGTTGGCGGTGCACGAGGTGGAAGCGGTGGACATCCCCGATGCCTTCACGGAAGATACCCGCCAGAGCGAGGACGGACAGACCATCGTCAGTGGTAACATGGCCGACGGCCATAAGGCCATTGCCTACCATTGGGGCAGCGAAACGGCGTTCATGGAGAGTACCGCAGACTATCGGTCGGCAACCCTTTATGTCACTGCCCATCGCCTCCAACACGCCATTGACAACACGCTGATGCTGCTCTATGCCTTCACCACCGCCACACGCGCCACCCTGCTGTTCCATGCCTCTGCCGTGGTGTGGCAGGACAAGGCGTTCCTGTTCCTCGGTGTGAGCGGTACGGGGAAGAGCACCCACTCCCGCCTGTGGCTGGAAGCCATCGACGGCACGCGTCTGCTCAACGACGACAACCCCGTGGTGCGCATCAGCGATGAGGGAGTGCCCGTCGTCTATGGGTCGCCATGGAGCGGCAAGACCCCTTGTTATAAAAACGAACACTACCCGTTGGGCGCACTCGTCAGACTCCATCAAGCACCATCCAACCATATCCGACCGGCCAGTCTGATGGAGGCCTACGTCGCCGTCACCGAGTCCGTGTCGGGCAAGCGGTGGGAGAACGCCATCGCCGACGGTCTGCACGCATCGACCGAAGCCCTGTTGAAAGGCTGCAGCGTTTTCATGCTCCACTGCCTGCCCGACACTGCGGCTGCCCGGGTGTGCTGGCACTGCGTGACGGGGCAGGAGAGGGGAGGAGTGTCATGAGATTGCAGTCGGAGGTGCTGATGGGCGAGGTGCAACGCTTCATCGACAGCGGCCAGCATGTGATTCTTCCCGTCAGCGGAAACAGTATGCTGCCGTTCATCGTGGGCGATAAAGACAAGGTGGAGTTTTGTCCGCCTCCACCCGTACTGCAACGGGGGGACGTGGTGATGGCTAAGGTAGAGGGAGGCTACTACGTGGTGCATCGCATCGTGGCCATCGCTGGCGACCTGCTCACGCTGGAAGGCGATGGCAACTTAGGATTTCAGGAACGGTGCCACAGGGGCGATGTCGTGGCACACGGCATCGCGGTGGTCAATAGAAAAGGACGAACGCGCAGCCTGACCTCTCCGGGATCGCGGCGACTGTGGCGCATCTGGATGGGACTTGGCCCCTTCCGGCGCATACTGCTCAAAGTCTGTCGACTCATGGGACGGTATCGTACAGGAATAAAACATAACGAGATATGAAACAGAGAAAAGACTTTGTGCTCCGCCAAATCTGTGGCATGAGCATCATCACGGCAGAAGGACTGAAGGCCATCGACTTCAGTAAGTTAATCCGACTGAACGATACGGCGGCCTTCCTGTGGCAGGAGGCGGCCCGTCAGGGTGACTTCACGGCAGACTCTCTTGTTGAGGCACTGTGTCGGGAATACGAGGTGGACGAAGCCGTGGCGAGAAACGACTGCCAGAAGGCGGTGGAGTCCTGGCAGAAAGAGGGATTGTTGGAATGACGCACTATATCCGATGGTTCTGGCAACAGTCGGCTGGCTTCAGAGGCCGAATCCTGTTGCGCATCGCGACAGGCCTGTTGCAGGTGGGCTTGGGACTGCTGTTGGTGTGGCTCTCCCGGCGGTTCATCGACGTGGCGGTATGGACGGATCGTGTGGTGGTGGAGGCCGCCATGCTTCTGACCACCGTAGCACTGTTGGTGCTGACGCGCCAGGCCACCTTCTATCTTACCCAGACCACCGACACCCTCCTGCAGAATGTCATCCGCCAACGCCTCTTCCGACAGGTGATGGGCAGACGGCTGTATGCTGCCGATGGTGAGATGCTCCACTCCGGGGATGTCTGCCAGCGGTTGGAACGCGACGTGATGACCGTGTCGGACATCGTCGACGAGGTGTTCCCCGGCATCATCGTAACCGCCGTGCAGTTGGTTTGTGCCTTCCTGCTGATGCACTTCTACGATGCCTGGCTGGCGTGGAGCCTGTTGCTGTCCACTCCCGTGGTCATCGTCTGTGCCAAGTACCTCTCGCACCGCCTCAAACAGATGACCCTGGACATCCGACAGGAGGAGACCGACATTCAGAAGACCATCCAGGAGAGTGCCGAACAGAGCATCGCCGTCAAGGTGTTGCAGGGCGAGCCTATCATGGCAGAACGACTGCAAAGGAGGCAGGAACGACTCGCCTTCTTGGTGCGCCGCCGGGTACGTTTCACGCTGGTCACGCGCCTGTTGCTCGGCCTGTCGTTCGGTTTTGGCTATTTCGGAGCCTTCATCTATGGCGGCATCCAACTGCGCCACGGCCTCATCACCGTCGGTGTGATGACGGCCTTCCTCCAACTGGTGTCGCAGATACAGAACCCCATCATGACCCTGTTGGCCATCATCCCACGGGTGATACATGCGGCTGCCAGTGTAGACCGAATCGTAGAGGTGGAACAGTTGGAGCAGGAAGAACAGCCGTCCTCCGCCCTTGTGGGTGACGACGACGACGGCATGGGCATTAGGATGGAAAACGTGTCGTACCGCTATCCGCAAGGCCAGCAACCCGTCTTGTCTGCCTTCACGCACGATTTCGCTCCAGGAACCTCCACGGCACTGTTAGGCGAGACGGGACAAGGAAAGACCACGCTGCTGCGTCTCGTCAGCGGACTCCTCATGCCCCAACAGGGGACGGTGTCGCTCTACAACAGTCGGGGAGACGAGGTGACGGGAGCGGCCATGCGACAGCACATCGTGTACATTGCACAGGGCAACACCCTGTTGGGTGGTTCGATACGCGACAACCTCCTCCTGGCTAAGCCCGACGCTACAGACGAAGAGCTGCGCGATGCGCTCCACACCGCCGTGGCCGACTTTGTGTTCCTCCTTCCGCAGGGCATAGACACCGTCATCGGGGAACATGCCGCTACACTGAGTGAAGGACAGGCTCAGCGCATCGCCATTGCCAGAGGACTGTTGCGCAAGGGTGCTGTCATGTTGATGGACGAGATCAGTTCCGCCCTGGACCTTGAGACAGAGAAGACGTTGTTCCAGCGACTATCCGACCGATACCCGCACCGCACCATCATCTGTGTCACCCACCGCCCGGAGGCCGCCAAGACCTGCCGCCATGTGGTTCGGATTACTCGCTGACAGTCATCCACTTAAATTTGTCTTCGGCTTATTTTGTCGCGACTCAGCGGAGGAAAAGCGCGCTTTTCCTCATTGCCGCCATCTGAAGTCAGACATCGACCAATACGTCAAATCTACATCAGAGAAAATGGTCGATAAAGCCGTCTTTAACAGAGAAAATGGCCGATATTCTTGTGTTTATGGCCGACAAACAGGATGTCACTACGGATGATGTCATTTCTGAATTCGGTTTCACGGCCACTACAGCCAAGCGCTACATGCGCCAACTCACCGAGTACGGCTATCTTGAAGCACATGGTGGCAACAAGAATCGCAGTTATAGCATAATTGAATTTATTTTTTGAAAGTGGCCGTCGACGCACGTCGACGGCCTCATGCAGATGTGAAAGTGACCGTTGACTGCGATCAACGGCTCCATGCAGACTTGAAAGTGACCG
>CAVFBU010000037.1:0-21907 GCA_963620725.1 Vescimonas coprocola | reverse complement strand
CAACAAAACTCCGCCAAGCTCAAGTAAGCGTGGCGGAGTTTTTCTGTTCGGACAACTTTATTTTCGGGGTGCCACCTATCTAAGGGCGCAGCTCCGGCCATCCGTCGGGTGTCCAGTGTATCGTTCGCTCCACCAGGATGCTGGCACCATTGTGCGCCAGACTATAGCCGTGGCAGAAGAAGCGGTCACCATCGGGGAAGCGATAGGCCGCACCATGTCCCATGGCCTCGTACCTTTTCTTGTCCCCTTCGAGTATCAGTGTGCCGCCACCATCCATCATGTCCTTGCCGTCCCTGTCGAGGTAAGGGCCTTCCACACAACTGCTCCGTCCCACGGCCACGCGGTAGTTGCTCTTGGTGCCGCGACAGCAGTAGTCCCAGCTCACGAAGAGGTAGTAGTAGCCATCGTGGCGCATGATGAACGGGGCCTCGATGGCATTCGTCCCCGCGTACTTGGAGGTGGGGTTTGGCTCTGCCGTGGTGTCACCCGGAGCATGGCGGCGCGCGATGGTACGGGGCGTTGCTCCCTCCTTTACGTGCAGCGTCTGTCGGTCGAGCGGTATCAGCTGGATGCCGTCCCAAAACGATCCCCAGGTGAGCCAGGGCTGTCCCTCACCGTCCACAACGAAGTTGGGGTCGATGGCGTTCCATTCGTCGCGCCCTTCCCGGGAGGCCACGAGACAGCCCTCGTCCTTCCATCCGTTGGCATCAGCCAGTGACGTGTTGCTGAGCAGTCCGATGGCGGAGGTGTTCCTGCCGAAGGTGGAACAGGAATAGGCCAGATACCACTTGCCACCATAGCGGATGACATCGGGAGCCCAGATATGCTTCGTAAAGCCCGGCACGCTGTCGTGTGTCCATGCCGGAATCTTGTCCTCGGACAGGACACCCTCCTGCGACACCGTCCAATGGCGGCGGTCTGTGGAGGTCATCTGTGTGATGCCGTTGCCGGTACAGTAGAGGTAGTACGTGCCACCCTCGTAGGCCATCACGGGGTCGTGCACCAACGGCTGCTGCAGCGTCTGCTGCGCCTGTACAGCAGGAGCGGCCATCCATATAGCCGCTCCTGCCAATAGTTGT
The DNA here is from genome assembly GCA_963620725.1 of Vescimonas coprocola. Lineage (GTDB taxonomy): Bacteria > Bacteroidota > Bacteroidia > Bacteroidales > Bacteroidaceae > Prevotella. Next base: position 20,828 of record CAVFBU010000037.1, on the reverse strand, counting down.
AATAGTTTCATCGGTTCAGACTATTTCTTCTTACCCCAATAACTCTTGGTGCCGTTCAGTCCCGAGTAGACAATGGTCACCTTGCGCGGACTGGCTTCCCAGTCCACCTCACGCTGCACCTTCAGCTCCACGCCGTTGGCGGTGAGCGTGTTGGTCTGTGCGTTGAAGCTCCAGGTACCGCCCTTCCATATGCCGGAGGAAATCTGATGGTTCGCGTCAAACGTCATCGTGGCCGATTCCTTCTGCACCCCGTACTTATAGCCGAGGTCAATGTGTTCCCAGGTACCGGCAATCTCGCTCTCGCTGATGGTCACCTGCGGCACCGCACCGTAACGCTCCGGCATCACGACAGGCCATCCGTTGGACAGCCATTTGATGCTGCGCACACCACCCATCATGATGGCATTGCTGGCGTTGATGCCGGCTACGTTCTCCGGGAAACGCTGTTGGGAGGCGTAGTACCAGTTGCCGTTGCCGTCGTCGAACACGGCACAGTGGCTGATGCCCACCCAGCCGTAGCCGTCACTGAACTTATACGGATGGGTCAGCACCGTGGGACTGTCGTTGGCACCATTGGCGGCATCGGTCACACTGCCGTCCATCGTCTCATACGGGCCGTCCACATTCTTCGAGCGGAGCACACGGGTGTTGTAAGGCACCGCCAAGCCGTCGTAGGCCAGGAAGAGGTAGTAGTAGCCGTCGTGATAGACCACCTCGGGAGCCTCAGCACCCTGCCAACGGCTACCGTTGGTACGGGTGAAGATGGTTTTGCCATATGGGGCGATACTTTCGGCCGTGCCGAACGACTCCGGCAACTTGTCCTTGGTTTTCCCAGTGGACGGGTCGAGCTGTACGGCGGCGATGCCGCTGTGCCACGAACCGTAGATGAGCCAGTGCTCGCCACCGGGCGTGATGATGAACGAGGGGTCAATGGCATTGAACTTAAAGTAGCCCTCCCAGTCACTGGTGCTCTTACGGCTCCAGTCTGTTCCCTTGTCGGAGGAGGAGCAGATGACGAAGCCCTTGTCGGTCCATTTGTTGCTGGCGGGGTCTGTGGTCTCTGCCATACCGATGAAGGAACGCTCCGTCCACGAGCCGTCAAAGGTTCCCGTGGAGGGGTTGCCCGTCTTGATGTAGTTGTCCACCACCAGGCAGTAGTACATACGGTACAGGTTGTCGTTGACCTTGCGGACACAGGGTGCCCAGTAGCCGTAGTTCGGACTGCTGATGGCACTCAGTCCTTGGCGCGAGCGGATGGCGTTCAGACTGTCCCTGGCCCACGAAGGGGCGACGGTCATCGTACCGCCCAGGTACTCCCAGTCCACGAGGTTCTTGCTGCGGCGCGCATGGAAGTGGCCGTGATTGCTATGGGCATTGCCATAGCTGGCATCCGTCTGGTACATATAATAGTAGCCGTCGGCTGCCTTCATCACCGAAGGGTCGTGTACATTGGCCAGGTTCCACTTGCTGCGCTGACTCCAGTCGGCGATGGTGGTGTAGTTGTCCACATAGGTCGGACACGTGTAGTTGGCCAAGTCTTCGGCGGTGGGGTCTGTCGGTGTAGGCGTTGGCGTCGGGGTGGGCGTCGGATCCGGGTCGTCCGTGACCGGATCATCGCCGCCACACCCTGTCGCCAAAGCTGCAACCAGCAGAAAAGTCCAAAAATGAAAGTGCTTCATATTTTTCCTTTCGTAGGTCAAAATGTCTTTTGATTACTCAAACACCAGATGGGAACCGTCTACGGTGAAGGACACCTGAAGGTCGCTGGGATCCACGGTGTTGATGCCTAAGTAGTACTGTACTGTGACGCTGCCGTCGTTACCAGTCACGATGGCTTGGATGTCGGCTGTACCATTGTTGCAGTTGGTAACATACAGCTTCACCTTCGCACCGTTCATGGTAGCCAGCCAGGATGCCCAGTCTTCTTGACCTCCGCTGAGCGTGCAGGCGGCATAGCCGTTGCCCCAACCATAGTTGTCGGCACGTACCACGGCATATTCTCCCAAGGCCGCATTGCGGAGGATGACCACATAGTTGTTCCAGTTGCCTGCGCCACTCGTGTAGTTGGTGAAGTTGAACTCACGGGTCTCACCGACAGGCACCTTGATGTCCTCGGTCAGCTCTCCCCAGAAACCAGTGGTGCAATCCGCTGCGCCCAGTGATGTTGGGCTTGGCGTAACTGCTTTGACAGCAGACTCTGCCACATTCACCTCTACGGTGGTCGTGCGACCGTTCTCGGTGGTGAGGGTCACCTCATGCTTGCCAGCGGTTGCTGGAACGGCAGAGAAGGTCAGCTTGGCGTTGTCAAGGACGGCAGGCTCGCCTTCCACGTAGGTGGCTGTCACCTCCATACCTGTCGGGTCGAACGCCAAGGTGCGCTCCACACCATCCAGTGCTGCCGAGTGGTAGAAGTAATAGTCGGTGCGTGTTGGGGCTTTCGTCACCGTGATGCTCTTGATGCCGCTAACGACATTGAACTTAGCACTGGCACTGATGGTCTTGTCGGCCGTCTTGCCCATCAGCGTATGGCCGTAGGTGGCGACGATATACCGCTCGCCCACGGCATCAAACACCGATGTGCCGTTCTCGTCCGTGCCGATGGCTGGCACGATGATGAAGGTCAGCTCACTGCCGTCCACCTCTTTCTGTGCACCATCGGAGTAGGTCACCTGGGCCTTGACAACGGCGGTCAGATCCTTCAGCTCAGAACCTTTGTCCACCTCATCCGGGACACCAATCAGCTGCATCGTTGCGGGCTGCTGGTCCTTGGCTTCCGTCACGTCCATCTCGGCCTTGTCAAACACGTAGTGGCAACCATCGGTGGTGAAGTCCAGGTACAGGTTGTCGGCCTCCACCGGAATACCAGTGTATTTCTGGGTAGATACGGTGCCCTTATTACCAACCACGTCAGCTACGACATCACAGGTGTTGTCGCCATAGTTGGTCACGGTCACGGTCACCCTCGCACCGTCCATCTCCGAGAGCCAGGCTGCCCAGTCGGCAGACGCGGTGTTGCTGTGCGTGATGTTCGGGCAACCATTTCCACCGACGGCTTCGCCCCATCCATAGTCATCGGAACGGAGCACCGCATATTCGGTCTTGTCAGACTTGCGGAGCACCACGACATAGTTGTTCCAGTTGTTGGCACCGGACGTGTAGTTGGTAAACGTGGTGGTGTACACCTTACCGCTCTCGATGTAGATGTCCTGGTCCAGATGCGCCGTCCACCAGGCACTGCTGTTGTCCGTGGCACCGAGGGTGGTCGGCGAGATGACTGGTGCTGCACCTTTCTTGCTGTTGGCGATGGAGTCGATCTTCTCGGAGAGTCCTTCGGGACTGTTGACACTGAACATTTCACTGCCCTCGCATCCTGTCAGTGCGGTCAAGCCCAATACGGCCACACCGTATGCTGCTGCTAATCGATATAGATGTTTCATGATAAATCGCTTCTAAAATGTTGTTTTTGTTTCGGATTACTTGCTCAAGTCTACCACGGGATGAACCGTCCAGCCCCTTCCGAAGAAGTCGGTCGAGTTGTCGGTGTCATAGTTGGCAGAGTTGCCCTTCAGGTTCGGGTTGTTGGTCAACAGGGTCTGATAGATGGGCAGGAACTCATGTCCTGGCAGATAGGTGTCGTAGGGGCACTTGTACGTCAGGTGCGACGGTGCGTCGGCCTGAACCTGTGCGTAGGTGACGGGAGCCTTGATCTCGTTCACGTCCACCTTAGGATTCTTGCAGACCGATGCGTGTTCCTTCAACTGGCTCAGACGGCCGCTGTCGTAGAAGAAGCCCCAGCGGATCAGGTCCATACCGCGTCCGTTCTCACAACCGAACTCCTTGGGACGCTCCACGTTGGCAATCTGCTCGAAGAGCTTGTCCTTAGTGTTGAAGTCAGCGAGCTGCAGGTCGGCCAGGTTGGCACGGTTGCGCACCTGGTTGATCCAGTTGATGGCCTGCTGGGTGGGTCCGTTCACCTCGTTCTCACACTCGGCGGCACGCAGCAGCACGTCGGAGTAGCGCATCATGCGGAGGTTGATGCCGCACTTCAAGCCCTGTGTCACCGAGGCATAGAGTCCGGTGCGCATATTGGTCCACTTGGCGATGGGGATACCACCATTGTTGTTGTTGGTTCTGAGCGTGTCGGCAGAGGTGATCTTCTGGGTATAGGCTACGTTGCCGTTTTCAAAACCGTTCCAGTCGGTCTCATACGTGCCCAGTGTCCAGTAGAGGCGTGGGTCGAGCTTGCCGGCGGTGGTGCGCTCCTCCTTGAAGAGGTTGTAGAGCCAGGGGGAAGCAGACAGGTCGGCCCATCCACCAAAGTCGCCGGGGGCGAAGTTAGTCTCCACGGCATGACCCTGACTGGCATTGGCACTGACGTTCACCGGGGTCCACTCGTCGTCGACACCCTGCGAGCCGTAGTCCAGATACTGCACCTCGAAGAGACTCTCGTCGTTGTTCTCGTAGGCGGAACCCTCGCGGAAGTTGTCACCGTAGTTGTCCATCAACTTGTACTGGCCGTACTTCTGACCACCGATGATGTCCTTGAGGACGGTCAGCGCCTCACTGTACTTGTGGCGGAACATCAGCGTACGGGCATAGTAGCCGGCGGCAGCACCGCAGGTGGCACGTCCCTTGGACCACTCGCCGCCGGTCTGGCGGTTGGGAAGCAGCTCCATGGCTTCCTGGAGGTCGGCCTCCACCTGGTCCAGCACCTCATCGCAGGTGTTGTTGGCACCATAGAGTCCGTCCAGCGAAGAATAGGTGGAATAGTCGGTGATTAGGGGCACATCCTTATAGTAGCCCACCAGATTATAATAGGAGAAGCCACGGAGGAACAGGGCTTGTCCCTTGATGCGTCGCATCGTCTCGCTGAGGTCGGCGTTCTCGCCGGTCGTACGGGAGAGGATGAAGTTGCACACGTTGATGCAGTAGTAATACTCGCGCCACGGCCAGAAGGAGATGTCGGTCGTGACCGGACAGTTCATGTCGTCAAACGGCATATACCATACCTGTGAGGAGTTCCATACCTCGTCGCCACGAACGGCATCGATGGTATAGCCCACACGTCCCGTAGAACCCTCCATGCGGATGTCATGGTAGGCGGCGATGACACACTCCTCCAGCTCCTCTGCCGTATAGCCGAACGACCCGGTGGTCTGCTCGTTGGGGTTGACCAGTTCCAACTTGTCTTCGCAGGACGTGGTGGCCAGCGTGCCAAGACCGAGGAACAGTGCTAATGATAATGTATTGAGTTTCATATCGGATATTCTTTTATATAATGATTCTTGTCGTTCTTGTTCTCACGATCAGAAGGTGAAGTGGAGACCGGCCATGAACGTTCTGGCACTGGGGTACGAGCAGAAGTTATAGCCCGGGGTGAAGGTGCCACCGGCGTAGTCCACGTTGTAGCCCTTGTAGGCCGTGAAGGTGTAGAGGTTCTGAGCTGACACGTAGAGGCGCACGCCGCTCACATAACCGCCGAACCACTTGTCGGGGAAGTTGTAGCCCAACTCCACATTGGCAATCTTCCAGTAGGCGGCGTTCTGTATCTTACGCTCACTGAAGAGGTCGTTCCATGCTAACGTGGCGTTGTTAGCGGCATAGGTGCGGGGCACACTGGAGAGGTAGGTGCCGTCGTCGGCGTAGCGGTTGGCATCGAGCATAGCCACGTCCTTATTGCCATAGCCGTAGCAGGAGTTCAAGCTGTTGTAGATGTCATCGCTCACGTGGTAGTTGAGCACACCATAGGTGGAGATGCTCAGGTCGAAGTTCTTGTACTCCATGTGGGTGCTCAGACCGAAGTTGACCTTCGGCAGACCGCTGCCCAACACGGTTTGGTCGTCGGCATTGATGACACCATCGTTGTTGATGTCCTTGTAGAGGCAGTCACCCACGTTGGCACCATTCTGTGTGGCGTGGTTGTCGATGTCGGCCTGTGTGCGGGCAATGCCCTCATACACCCAGCCGTAGAACTGGCCAATCTCCTGACCCACGTAGGTGGCGTAGGCTCCTGTGATATACGACTCGGTGCCGAAGCCCAGCGAGGTCACCTTGTTCTTCAGGGTGCTCAGGTTGGCACTGATGTCATACTTGAAGGCATGGTCGCGGTTGCGGTAGGTGGCCGAGAACTCGAAGCCGCTGTTCTCCATGGAGGCGGCGTTCATCGTCACCGTGGTGTTGGCCACACCGGTCTGCTCGGGCACGGGAACACCATACAGCAGGTCTTCCGACTTGTTCTTGTACCATTCGGCGGTGAACTCCAGTCGGTTGTTGAACATGGCGAGGTCGATACCCACGTTGGTGGTTTTCTTCTTCTCCCAGGCGATGTTCTCGTTTACGTAGGTGGCAATCTTGGAACCCGTCACCTTGTTGTTACCGAAGCTGTAGGTCATGTTGTTACGTGCCATGGTAGCCATATACTGGTACTCACCGATATTCTCGTTACCCAACTCACCATAGCTGGCACGCACCTTGAACATATTGATGATGTCACGGCTGATGGGGAAGAACTTCTCCTTGTCGAAGCGCCATCCCAAGGAGATGGAGGGGAAGGTGGCCCAACGGATGGCGTTGGTCAGACGCGAGCTGCCATCACGACGTACCACAGCAGAGAGCAGGTATTTCTCGTCGTAGTTGTAGTTCAGACGTCCCACATAGGAAGCCAAGGTGTGCTTGTACTCGTAAGAGGACGAGTAGGTGTTCTTGGCATTCTGCAACTGGAGGAAGTATGGCTCCGAGAACTCCACACCCCAACCGGTCAGAAGGTTGGTATTCTCTTCCTCGTAGGTCATACCGGCCAGCAGGTCGATGTTGTGCTTGCCGATGGAGCCGGTGTATTTCAGCGTGTTCTCCACCAGGGCATCGCTGTAGTTGCGCGAGCCTTTGGTCAGACGCTCGTTGCTCTTGTCCAGGTAGACGCGGTTGCTCTGAATCCAAGCGGGAATCCAGGTCTTGTCCTTACACTCGGTCTTGCTGTAGGAGAGGTTCACATTATAGTGCAAGCCGTGGTTCTCACTCTTGATACCCAACATATTGAGCAGGTCCACATCGGCGGAAGCGGTTCCCACGAAGCGGTCCACCAGCGTGTTACGCTGCAGGATTTTGTTGATCAGCAGGGGGTTGGAGGCCGAGATGTCACCATGCACAGTGTCGTAATACACGCCATAGCCGTAGGCATCGTAGCGGTAGCTGCTGGCCGCACCCACCATGTCGTCGAGCACCCACGTGGAACTGTCGTACGCCTTGATGGTGGGCTGCATCAGCAGGGTGCCGCGCAGCACGTTGGTCACGTCACCATAGAGTCCCTGCACATACTCAGAGGCATTGGAGAGGGCCATGTTGTCCTGGTCGGAGTGGGAATAGACCATACTGGTGCGGAACTTCACGAACTTGGTGTCCATGGTGTTGTTCACGCGGGCGGTGTAACGCTCGTAGTTTGGTCCAGCACCCTCCAGTGTTCCCTTCTGGTTGTAGTAGTCGAGTGATATATTATAGGTGCTGTGTGCACTACCACCGCTGAGGGCCACGTTGTGGTTCTGGCGGATGCCGGTCTTGAACACCTCATTGAACCAGTTGGTGTCGGTGGCATCCTGGAAGTGGTAGTTGCCGTCCTCCCCGTAGCTGTAACCACCGGGGAGCGTCGTGCCGGAGTTGGCACAAGCCTGTCCGAGGTAGTTGCTGTACTGCGCGGCGTTCATCACATCGTAGACATCACTGGGAATCTGGTCTGCACCGAAATAGCCCGAATAGTCCACCTTCAACGGCTGGTCTTTCTTACCGTTCTTCGTGGTGATGATGACCACACCGTTGGCGGCACGCGAACCGTAGATGGCACCGGCGGAGGCATCCTTCAGAATCTGGATGGTCTCGATGTCGTTGGGCGAGAAGTCACGGATGGTGGTACCCATCGGCACACCGTCTATCACATAGAGTGGAGCGGTACTACCGAACGAACCGATACCGCGGATGCGTACGCTCGGGTCAGCACCGGGCTGGCCGTCGGACGTGATCTGCACACCAGCCACCTTACCTTCCAGCATGGTGGAGATGTTGGAGTTCGACACGCGCTTCATCTCCTCCGCGTTCACGATGGCCACGGAACCGGTGAGGTCGGCCTTCTTCTGCGTACCGTAACCGACAACGACCACTTGCTCAAGCATCACGTTGTCGGAAGTGAGTTGGATGGGTTCCAGGACGGCGCGTCCGCGCACGGCAATCTCGCGATCCTTGTAACCCAGATAGCTTACAATCAGCGTGGTGTTGGCTTTCACCTTGATTTCGAAATTGCCGTCGAAATCCGTCACCACACCGGTCTTGGCATCCTTGGTCTTGACCGTTGCACCAATCAGGGGCTCACCCTGGTCGTCGACAACCTGTCCCTTGACGGTAATCACCTGATCCTGTGCTACTGCAGCCATGGCAGGTATCGGCATCACGAAAGAAGCACCGCCGACAGCCCCAAGGCATAGCATCATAGAGAATAATTGTTTTCTCATTTCTTTAGGTTTTTATGGTTTGTTAATACTTTAGGTTTATTTGTCCCACCGCAAAAGTACGATGAAATGCGAAATGGCAGGTGGACAAACGTAACATTAAGGTGGACAAACCGCCAAAATAGTGGAAAATCCCTTAATCTGTGTCCAGTGTCCCCTTGTAAGAAGATGGCGACACCCCATATTGGTGGGTGAAGCAACGGGTAAAGTATTTCGGGTCATTGAAGCCCACCCGATAGGCAATCTCGGTGATGTTGCGGTTGGCGAAATTCTTCTCAATCATCTTTTTCGCCACGTCAAGGCGGTAGTTGCGGATAAACTGTGCCGTGGGAAAACCGCTCTCCGCGTTGAGGCGTTTGCTGAGCGCACTGCGGTTCATGCCCATGGCCTTGGCCAACTCATGCACGCCAAACTCGGAGTTTCCGTAGTTGACCTCCATGACCTCCATAATACTGGTCATAAAGGACTTCGTATGCTTCTCCACCTCTTGTTTGTCGGCCTCAAGGGTCTTGGCCTGACTCTCGTGGTACCTGCGCTGGTTCTCCAGGATGGTCTGGATGCGACTCTGCAACTTGCCGGGGTCGTCACTGTCCTTTAGGGCGGCCTCTATCGGACGGTACAGGGCCACCGCCTCGCGCTCCCGCATCACGTCCAGCCGGCGTAGGTACACCTGTCGGCCTACTATGGTCAGGGCCATCAGCACCAAGGCCAGGAACCACCAGCTCTTCCAGAAATAGGGTGTGACACGGATGGGCACGCTGATGACCTGCTCCTGGTCCGTGCCGAAGCTGGAGACGTACTTCACCTCAAACGCATAGTTGCCGGAGGGGAGGGTGGAGTAGCGGACGCTGTGCTGCCCCGATGGCAGACTGGTCCAGTCGTCCTCGTAGCCGCGCATCCGATAGAGGTACATGCCCTGCGTCTCGTTGCTGTAGTTGAGGGCCGAGAAGCTGATGGTAAACGACTTGTCACTCTCGTGCAGGCGCACCTTCTTGGCGATGGCGATGTCTTCGTCCAGATAACCGCTACCGGCATAGACGGGTTGGTTGTCCACCCACAGTCCCGTGAAGCGTAGCGTCCCGGGGTTATAGGCGGCCCGGTTGATGCCGTCCACGGCCATCATCCCGACATCCGTCCCTAAGAAGAGGGTGCCGGACTGGCTGCACACGGCACCGTTGAAATAGAACTGCGGACTAATCAGACCGTCTTCCTTGGTGAAGCTGCAGAACGTCTCGTTCTTGGGGTTGAAGATGGACAGGCCGTTGTCGGTCGCAATCCACAGCATGCCGTCCTTGTCCTCGGCAATGCCCTTCACCGTATTGTTTGCCAGGCCGTGGTCGGTGGTAAACGCCTTGACGTGGGGTGCTCCGTCCTTGTCGTAGTTGTAACAGTACATCCCATAGCCATTGCTGCCCATCCATATCCGACCGTCCTTCGCTTGACAGAGGGAGAGGATCTTGTCGATGACACCGCTCTTGGGCTTGTCTAACTTATAGGGGTGGCGCTTCACGGCAAAGGTGCCCTTGGAGCGGTCGCGCGTCTTTAGGTCGACTTCCACGAGTCCCTGCACACAGCCCATCAGCAGTTCGCCGCTGGTCGTGATGACACTGCCGATGCAGCCGCGCACGTCGCGACAGCCGGGGAATGGCTCGGTCAAACGGCCACGCTGCTGGTCGTAGAAGAACACACCGTCATTGGTGCCAATCCACATCCCACCGTTCATGGCATCATAGGCCAGTGCGCCCACGAAGTACAGCAGGGGGTTCTGTGCTTCTATCCGCGTGATGTTGCCAGGCTGGGAGAAGGGCATCACGGCCACGCCTCGTCCCCACGTGCCAATCCACAGGTGACCACTGCCGTCGGCGGCCAGGGTGGAGACGCTGTTGTGGGGCAGACTGGAATTGGCGGTGGTGTAGTGGGTGAAGCCGCCGCCATGGGCCGACCGCCTGTTCAGTCCGCCTTCCACCGTACCGACCCAGAGGGTGCCGTCCTCTTCGGTGTAGATGGCATTGACGGCATTGCGCGACAGACTTGATGCATCACGTGGGTCGTTGCGGTAATATTCCAGTTGCAACAGGCGTGGTGTCAGCTTGGTGATGCCACCGGTCTCCGTGCCGACCCACACCTGTCCGTCCTCGGAGAACAGACAGTTGATGAAGTTGCTGCTCAGGGGATTGACCGTGCTGGCGGTGTTCCAGTGCTCCATCCGACCACGCTTGTCGTCGATGACATCCACGCCACAGAGGGTGCCCACTAAGAGTTTGTCGTCCGGCGACACGGCGAGGGCTGTCACCATCTCGTGCTGCAGGGACATCGTGCCCGGCAGACCGTGGAACGTGCGCTTGTCGCTGCAGAACAGTCCGTCGTTGGTGGCCATCCACAGCCTACCGTTGTAGACGGCAAAGCCGGTGGCATAGCGGTGACCCAACGGGGAGAACATCGCGGTGAGGTCGCGGCGTTCCAACCTGCCGCCCTTGACGACCAGCTCGCTGACCCTGCCTTCGTTGCACAACACGATGGTGCCCCGATGGAACACGTCGGCCAGTCCTAAGTCGGGGGCATTGAACGGACAGGGCGTGGAGAGGATGCTGTTCACCACTCCCGAGGCGTTGAAGGCGAAACGGTAGAGACGGGCACGCGTCAGCATCCAGACGTGTCCCTTCGTGTCACCATACACACGGGTACACCCTTCCTGGAAGGCCGCATCCAACTGCTTCTCCAGCGTGCTGTTCTCGCAGGTGGGCATCGTGGGTTGTAGGGTGACGAGGCTGACCACCTGCGGTCCCTCCTCGAAGGCCACCCACAGCCGCTTGAAGCGGTCCTCACACACATTGCGGCAACTGTTGCTGCGCAGACCGATGGTGGTGCTTCCCAAGCCGAAGTCGGTGAAGCCGTAACCGTCATAGCGCACCAGTCCGCCTCCGTGCGTGCTAATCCACATGAAGCCGTAGGAGTCGCGGAAGATGTCATCCACGAAATTGGTGGGCATCCCAGCCGAGAGGTCGAGGTAGCTCACATTGTATTCACGGGGCAGACCACCTTGTGCAACACTGCCCAAGGCCATCGTCAACATAACTGCAAGAAGTCGGATGCGTCTGCCCATATGGTTCATTTTTTCATGGTGAAGTGGAGGGTGCCACCATTGACGAGGTCGCTGTGGGACAGCTGATACGTCGTGGACGGCTTGCCGTTCAGTGTCATGGCCTTGACCTTGAAGGCATCGGGCGTCAAGCCGTCTGCCGACAGCACGAACTGCCGTTCGCCCTCTAAGTTGAAGGTCACCTTGTCGAAACTCGGTGCTCCTATATAATAATAAGGTGTGGCGGGACAGACGGGATAGAAGCCGATGGCGGAGAATACATACCACGCCGACATCTGTCCGGCATCGTCGTTGCCGGAGAGTCCGCCCGGTGTGTCGTTATACTCGGTGTTCAGGATGTGGTGTACGCGCTCCTGGGTCTTCTCCGGTCTCCCGGCGGCATCGTAGAGGTAGGCCACCTGGTGGCAAGGCTCGTTGCCGTGCCAGTACAAGCCCTCGTCAAACATCCGATCCAACCGACTGACGGGGTCTTTGATGACGCGAAACAGACCTTCCACGTCGTGCGGCACATACCATGTATAGTGGCAGGTGGCTCCCTCGGTGATGTAGCTCTTGCGGTGCACGAGGTCTTGGTTGTTCTCCCATTTCCCGTCTTGGTGGCGACCGTCCGCCCATCCCGTAGTCGGGTTGATGACGTTGCGCCAGTTCTCCGAGCGTTTCATCAGTGCCGTGTAGTCGGCCTGCTTGCCCAACGCCTTGGCCAACTGCGCCACGGCAAAGTCGTCGAAGGCATACTCCAAGGTGCGCGAGGTCTGCTCGTCGGTATGGAAGGCTTCCTTCACACCGTCTTCCATCGGGATGTAGCCGTATTTCAGATAGGACTGTAGGGCACGGCGACCCATGCCGTTCTTGTATTCATCGAAGGAGGTGGGCTGCTCGAAGGCGTTCTTCCGCATCCCCTCATAGGCGGTGGCGGCATCGAAGTTGCGGATGCCCTTCACGTAGGCATCGGCCAGTGCCACACCGGCATGGTCGCCAATCATGGCGGCGGTGTAGCTGTTCCAACAGGGGAAGATGGGCATCCAACCGCCTTCCTTATACATCTGTACCAGCGACTGCATCATCTCACCCGACAGGGTGGGGGTGATGATGTTGTAGAGCGGTAGGGCGGCGCGGTAGATGTCCCACATGGAGAAGTCGCCGTACACCTTGCCGGCGAAGGCTCCCGGACGCATGGTCTCACCGGTGGCAAACCGTGGGTAGTCGCCGTTGCAGTCGCTCATCTCGCGGGGCAGGAACGAGGCGCGGTATAGTGCGCCATAGAACTGGTCGACCTTGGCGGTGTCGCGGTGCTCCACGTCGATGGTGTGCAGACGGTTGATCCACTGCGATTGACATTCGACCATCATATCCTCGAACGTCCGTCCTGCGGCCTCTGCCTTGAGGTTGCCCAGGGCGTTGTCCTTGCTGGTAAACGAACTGGCCATCTGGAACGCCATGGGCTGCCGGGCCTTGCCACGGAAGGTGAGCCACGCACCGATGCGCTCCTTACCAGCGGTCTGTGTACCTTCCGCCTTACCAGCGGAATCAAACACACCATAGTCGGTCAACGTGTAGTCACCGTAGCTCAGTACAAAGTGGCCGCTGAACCCGGCTGGCTCTCCCCATCCTTGGTAGATGCGGTGTACGGGGTTGTAGCCGTACACCAGATGGCGCACGGTGTCCACCTCGATATAGCCCTGTCCCTCGTCGCTGTTGGGGTTGATGACCAGGTGTACCGCCCCGTCCGCATCGGGTGTGACGCGCAGGATGGCGGCGTGGCTCAAGGCCGTCAACTCGGCCTGGAGGTGCTCGTCGTCCAGTCGCACACGGTAGTAGTGGGGGTGGGACTGCTCGTCGGCATGGGTGAAACGGGTGGCACGCTCCTCGGGTTGCAGGCGCAGCGTACCGCCTAAGGCTGCCACGGTAAACGAGCCGTAGTCCTGGGTGCAACCGCCCACGATCCAGTGGCTGTTGCGGAAGCCCTGCAGTGTCGTGTCCTTATAATAATAAGGTGCAACGCATTTCTTCTCGGTGTCCTGCGTCTGTGGGGTCCAGAAGTTCTGACCGTTGGGCACGAGGACGGCAGGCAGGGTCTGTCCGTGTTCCTCACTGCCCTTGCCGAACATACCGGCGGTCTGGGTGTTGGCCTGTGCCGTACCCACCATCGTGTTGAGGGCATAGAGCTGGCGGAGGTGTTCCAGGTCGTGGATGCGCTCGTGCATCAGGTTCTTCACACCCTCCCAGGCATAGGCGTGGGCGTCGCCCTCCGCCACGTCGTTGTCGGGGATGTCGAGTTCCACACCCTGTCCGTTGAGCACGAACTTCACGACGACGGAGTCGGACGTGTTGACTTTTTTCTTGTAGAACAGCAGTTGGAGGTTGGCGGCCATGGGCACGATTCTATCCATCAAATCCACACCGTTGATGGTGGCAATCTCTCCGTCCTGGGCATCCTGCAACTGCTGGTAGTCGGCCTTGATGATGCGCAGGAGGGACAGCAGACGGTAGAGCGACGTGTCGTGGCCGAAGCGGAGGGTGGCGGAGGGCCGCTCCATGGCCAACGCCCGGTCGGCCTCGGTCTCGATATTTTCCCACAGCGAGAGGGCGGAACGGGCGGGGATCTCCTCGTTGGTGGCGTAGTTGCCATTGCAGACGGTCATCCGCAGGTTGTTGGCATCGTAGATGGCCCGACATTCCGCGTCGGTAAACAGGCCGAACAGGGTGTTTTCTATCTCGTGGGGGTAGGCTTTGAAGTCGAGTCCCACGTCCTGGAGCGACGAGGCCACGGTGTGCATCTCACTCATCAGTTTCAGGGGCTCGCCTACCTGAGTGACATCCTTGAAGAGCTGGTGCAGGAAGCGGTCGGGCGACACGTGGGCGGCCACTTGCGTGCGGCGTTCCAAGTCCTTCACCTCTGGCGAGGCATAGGCGATCCAGTCCATATCGGCGGAGTCGGTCTTCACGTCCAGGTCGAGTGTGGGTTGGAGCTGGCGCAACCGATCGGTGAAGGCTTCCATACTCTTCATACAACGTCCCACCACACTGGAGCGAGCCTGCACGTGGTTGCCGGGGGCAAACACCTGGGGGAAGTTCCGATACATCCGTTCGGCGATGCCTTGGTGCTGCTGCACACCGAGGGTACTCAACTTACCACCGTTGCCCTTGGCGTTCTGCCATACCTTACCGAGCATCTTCTTGACCTGCTTGCCCAACGGGGTTAGGTTGCGACTGTCTGAAAATTGGTTGCACACCCACTCATAACGGCTGTCGCTGGGCATCCACCGCGAACCATGCCGACCATAGTGGCTGATATAGAAGGGGGTGTAGCCCTCCGGGGTTTGGGCGAAGCGGTTGTCACCACGGTCATGGTAGGCGTAGTAGATGCCGCCCGTCTGCTGACGGGTCAGCACGGGACTGCTCAGTGTCCAGTCGATGCCCAACGGGTTGCCTTGCATCGTCAAGACCCAAGGCAGTTCCTCGTTCGTGGCAATCTGCATCACGGTGCCGTCCACATCGGCCTTCACGGTGATGCTGCCGGCCTCCCGGGCGGTCTGCCGCCACGTGATGCCGTTATACACAAAGACACCGCGTCGCTGCAACTGTCGCAGGGCCTGCTGCGACACGAAGAGGAACGTGCCGTCGCAGTGGTAGACGTTCGTACCCTTCTGCGGACTGTCCCAACAGAAGCCGTCGCCCGTCTCCACCTGTTGTCGGGGGATGAGGTACACGGACTGGTTGCAGCGCAGGCGTAGCGTGTCGGGGTTGGCGGTGTCGATGCCCACCTCCCAGTTGCGGTACTGGCGATTCAGGACGAAGTGGCAGAGACGGGTGGGCGGGATGCACTGATACGTGGCATCCTGCGCTACGCGCTTCTGCACAGTGGCCTCGGGCGACGGGGCTGTCGCCTCGTGCTTGGGTAGGATGAGGGTGCCGCCCTGCAGCAGGTCGTCGTGGGTCAGGAACGTCCGCTCCCATCCCTTTCCGGTGGCCTCCACCGTCAGCGTCTTACCATTGGGCAGGTGGAGGGTGTAGCGGGGCACCATCGGGGCACCCACGACATAGAGGTTCTGGCCGGCCACGGGGTAGAGACCCAACATATTGAACACGAGCCACGACGACATCGCTCCGCTGTCGTCGTTGCCGGGCAGTCCGTCGGGGGTGTCGTCATAGTTGTCGCGGATGATTTGGTTGATGCGCTCCACGCTCCGCTCGGGGCTGTCCACCCAGTGGTAGAGGTAGGGGGTCAGGAAACTCGGTTCGTTGGCCACGTTATAGTGGTTGTGGGCGAAGAAGGTGTCAAGACGCTTGATGAAAGCGTCCTTGCCACCGCACGCCGCCACCAGTCCCGGCACATCGTGGGGGATGCTCAGGCTGTACTCGGCGGAGAGGGCCTCGTAGAAGAAGGTGCTCCACCAGGGCAGGTACCACGGGGCTACCTTCGTGTCGGGCCGGTAGGGAATCGTGGGGTGGTACACCTTCGACCGGCCCCACGGCACGTCGTCGAGCCATCGTCCCTCCGCGTCGCGTGGCATGATGAAGCCGCGCATCCCTTGCCATTCGTAGTCGCTGCGCCACAGGTTCTTCCAGTTGCCGGAGCGTTGGAGGTATTTGTGGTAGAGGTCATCGTGTCCCAAACCCTTGGCCACCTGGGCGATGCACCAGTCGTCGTAGCTGTACTCCACGGTGCGGTTGCCGGCGCGGTCGATGCCGTAGGGGATGTAGCCCAACGTGTTGTATTCCCGGAGTCCGCCACGGCCGTGCTTCTCGTCGGGCACACTGCCCACATAGCCGTCGTCGTCGGTGGGTGGCACCTCGGCATCCTTGACCATGGCCTGCAGGGCCAACTCGTAGTCGATGCCCTTCATCCCCTTGAGGAAAGCGTCGGCTATCACGATGTCGGCATTGCTACCGCCCTGCGTCCTTCCGTTCCAGTTGCCACTGCGGGCATCGGGCATATAGCCGTCGTGCTTATAGATATTGAGGAGGGCGTTGACCATGTCGCGCTGGCGGTCTTCGTCAATCAGGGTGAGCAGGGGCATGGAGGTGCGGTAGGTGTCCCAGATGGCGTAGTAGTCGTCGTAGTAGGGGGTGTCGGTGAAGTGGGGGTTCTCTCCGGCCTTGTCCACGGGCATGAGCATGGTGTGGTAGATGCCGGTGTAGAACATCCGCTTCTGCTGCTCCGTACCGGTGATCTCTATCTTGGAGAGCTTCGCATTCCAGGCGTTCTTCAGCACCTCCTGCTGCTCGTCGAAACCGCAGGAGGGGATGTTGGCCTTCGCCTTGTCGATGCTGACGTGGGAGAGACCCACCTTCAGGTTCACCGTGGCCGCGTCAAACTGTATCGTCAGCCGTTCCTTGTCTTCCTTCGTGGCGCAGTGGAATGGTACGTCGCTCTGGAGGTAGAAATAGACGGTGTAAGGGCCACCATTGTTCCATCCGCCCCTCACGGTGCTCCATCCCGCTACGGCATACTGTCCGTCGCAGACCACGTGGGAGTCTATATACTGCTGGGCCTCACGCTTGTCGGGGATGGTGTCGATGCCGAGGAACGTCTTCACGTCCACGAGTAGTTTTCCGGCGTTCTCTGCTCCATAGTCCAGTCGGTAGAAGGCGCAACGCTCCGAGGCGGTGATCTCCGTCTTGATGCCGTTGTCGTAGGTGCAGGCGTAATAGCCCAGGCGGATGGTCTCGCTGCGGCGCTGCTGCACGAGGTCGTCCGCGTCGAAGAAGGGTTGGAGGAGGATGTTGCCGTACTTCTGGCCACCGCCCGTCCCACTGACGTGCAGCTGCGAGAAACCCTTGATGGCTTCGGGCAGCGGTGCCCACCCGGCGTTCGGCATACTCACCGCATCGGGACCGGGCTTCGCCATACCGTAGGGCATACACGGGCCGGGGAACGTCCTTCCCAGTCCCTCACTGCCGATGCGTGGGTCTACATACGGAGTTAAGTCTGTAGTGGCAAAGGAGAGCATGCTCACCATCAAGAGCAGCATCGTCATTCCTGTCTTTCTCATATTGTTCTCATCGTGTTTATGGATGTTCTGTAGTGTCTATTTACGTTTCAGGCCGCTAAGGTACGAAGAAAATCCGAAATGGCCAACTTTTCTGCCCAAACACCCGAGGAAAACTGTGAAAACTGCACATTTTGGCGCGGTTCCCGTTAAAAGAGTTCCTGAGTATTAGCACCGTATCAGAAAGCAACCAGAAAGCAAGCACTCAGCTCCGTGCCATACCCATACGTCCCTTTCGAGCTTGGATAGAGCGAGGGTAAGGCGATTGAAAGTACCACAACTGGCTTGTGACCATCAAGGCTTGTCATTGGTTTTTGCCATCGGAAAAGGTCAGTCCTTCAAGCATCCTATCGGTACGACATACACGCCGTCCTGCGGACGCTGGTAGGCATACAGGCCGACACCAGTAATCACCATCTTGAACGCTGGCTCTTTCATCTTCGTGGTGTCTATCTTAGAGGCCAGTGTCGTGAGGGTCTTCGCCCCCTCCTCCACCTGCTTGTCGCCACCAAGTTTCACCTCTATCAGACCATATGCCCCATTGCGCAGATGCACTACGGCATCACACTCCGCGCCGCTCTTGTCCCGGTAGTGGTATACCGTTCCGCCAAGCGCATCGGCATAGACGCGCAAGTCCCGTACGCACAGCGTCTCGAAGAACAAGCCAAAGGTGTTTAGGTCGTTTATCAGGTCGTCCGGTCCCATGCCCAAGGCCGCCGTGGCAATGGAGGGGTCTGTAAAATACCGTGTATCGGAGGTGCGGATGGCTACCCTGCTCCGCAGATTGGGGTTCCACGCCAGGGCATCCTCTATCACGAAAATCTTCTTTAGTGCCTTCAGATAGGAGTACACCGTGTTCTCGCTCACCTCGCTGCTTTCATTTCCCGCGATGTCTGCCAACAGGGTTCCCACGGAAGCCTGACCGCCCTGGTGGCGGGCATAGGAACGCATAATTCTCCGTGCCAGCTCACTGTCTCTGTTGACGGCATCCACCCTGGAGATGTCGAAATTCGTGACCGCCTCGAAATACTCCACGGCCTGCTGCAGAGCGGCCTTTTCCGTTCGCTTGTCCAGTGCCTTCGGCCAGCCACCGCGGCACACAAGGTAGGCCAACCGCTCCAGTCCGTTTGGGTTGAAACCCTCCACGAGGTATTCCGCACGGTCTGCCGCAAAAAGTCGGGCAAGGCTAACCTCCCCAGTGGAGTCTCCCGACTCCCACAGGCTCATGGTGCGGAGCTTGAGCCAGGCGAAGCGGCCTGTCCCGGTGTGGAATATCTCGTCGTAGCTGGGTGGCACAGAAGAACCCGTCAGAATAAACTGGCCGTCATCATCGCGTCTGTCCACCTCGTTTCTCACCGCATCCCAGAACTTGGGCACTATCTGCCATTCGTCTATCAGGCGCGGCGTGTCGCCGCGCAACAGCAAACGGATATTCGTGTTGGCCATGGCGATGTACTGCTCCATCGTGTCCGGGTCTGACATGGACAGGATGCTCGCGGCCTGCTGGGCTGCCAGTGTGGTCTTGCCGCAGTACTTGGGACCTTCAACGAGTACAGCCCCCATGGCATCCAGTTTTTCCTTCAGTATTTTATCTGCAATTCGCGCCTTGTATTTCTCCATTTTTTCGTGTTGCTTTCCGTTTCTCGGTGCAAAATTACAAAATTATTGGTTATCAAGCAAATAAAACGGGAAAAACTTCCTATTTCCTCGTTCAATTGTGGAAGTTGGCGCGATTTTGATGTGGAAGTTGGCGCATTTTATGGCGATTTTGATGTGGAAGTTGGCGCGATTTTGATGTGGAAGTTGGCGCATTTTATGGCGATTTTGATGTGGAAGTTGGCTTAATATAACATACCAAACATCCATAGCGGAATGATGTTGCCATATCCTGTCTCGATGTCATCCTTCACGACATAGCCCTGCGCGGTGTCCTGCAGCTGCCGTTGCCGTTTCTTCTTTCCCCCCACCTCAAAGGTATAGCTCCCGTCAATGAGGAAATCCGAGACGGGCGATGCCGTCACAGGCATCAGCGAACGCGTCTGGTTGAAGAAGAATGTCTCCCTGACCGTGCCGATTTCCACATTCCGGTTGCCCAGTGCATAGATGAGCGTGGGGTTGTCCAGATAGATTTTGTCCACCTTGCCCAGTCCCTGTATGCCATGGGTGGAGGTGCGCAGCTGGCTAATCAACCCAGCCCTTTCCAGATAGGCACAGAGGTCTGCCACGCTGTTCCTCGACACCTCCAGTTGTCCTCCGATTTGCGTCATATTGGGTTTGAATGGTGCACTCTCGGCGATGACGGCTAACAGTCGTTTGAGTTTTCTGGCTGTTGATACGGAGAGGTCGGCATATTGGGGAATGTCCATTTCTATGGTTGCGTTGACCACCTGTTGTATGTACGGGTTGATGTCGCCGTTGGAGAAGGGGTAATACCCCCGTTGCAGATAGTCTGCGAAATGCTGTAACGGCAGGAAGCCCACCGGCACCTCCACCTCCTGCTGAAGCAGTTGCGGGAGCGTGCATCGTGGGAAGCGGATGCCATGGAACAGTTCCAGGTATTCACGATATGATAGTCCCTGCATCTCATACATCCGTGCCCTGCGGCTTAGGTCGAAAGCACCCTTGGCGATGTCCAGCACCGACGACCCCGTGAACACGACGTGCAGTTCGGAGTGGTAGTCGTAGATCAGTTTCAACTCCCTTGCCCAGTCCTTGTACTTATGTATCTCATCAATGAACAGGTATCTTCCCCCGGTCTTCGCAAAGTCGGCAGCCAGTTCCGTGAGTCTGTGGCTGGCAAAATAGAAGTCCTCCGCCTGCACATAGAGTGACTCCTGCGGTGGCAACTGCTCCTTGATGTGTTGCAGTACCAGCGTTGTCTTACCGATGCCCCTCGGTCCCATAAGACCTATCATACGCGCATCCCAGTCGATGCGGTCGTACATATAGCGATGGAAAGCCGTGGAGGTTTCCCTTAACAGCTTATGAAAGGTGGCTTGCAGTTGTTCCATGATGAATGGCTTTTTAGGGATGGTTACGGGTGCAAAGGTACTAAAAAACCGCGAAACTGCACTCACTTCGGTGCAGTTTTAACAGATTATTGCACTGAACCCAGTGCAATTTGACGGGTTTCACAAATTCTGAACCCACTTCCTCCCTCTTTTGGTAAAAGAGGATTGGAGGTAAATACAATTTTCCGAATAATCTGCAAGGAACGCAGGAAAAGTGAATTTTCCTATAAGT